>JAYULM010000158.1:0-15726 GCA_043763605.1 Armatimonadota bacterium
CACCCTACCGTTGAGAGGAAAAAATATGCCGCTTAGAAACCTTGCCTGCGTTTATGCTCTTGCCGCTGTCGCTTTCTGTGGCTCGTCCCACGCCTTCGCTCAGGCGACTACCTACACCACCCGCGATATGGGCGCACCGAATCTCGGGGTCAACCGCGCCAACGTGCCGAATAGTGATGCCGCTCGCGACCTTTTTGTCGCGGCTATCGGAGTTGCCCCGACGATAGAAGATTTCGAGAGTGCGACCGCCGGTACCTACGCGACCTTCCCGGGGAACGGCTACGACATCGTTTTCGGCGTCAATACCCCTCTGGGGCAACAGAACATTTTAGATGGTACGGGCGGCAACGCGACCGGCGGCTTTAATACGACGACCGGGGGGCAGAAACGCCTGCGTAGCAACGTCGGCGTGGATACCGACCAGCCAGTAATCATCACGTTCACGTTCGATGTTCCGCAGACATTCTTCGGTGCGTATATCAGCGGTCTGGGAACCGCTCCCGGGCAGGGCGATATTGCGCTCGGGTTCAACGAAGCGAACGCTTCCTCTTTCGTGCTCAATCCGGGCGACAACGCTGGCGGCGTCCAATTTTTCGGGCTGATCGCCGAGCAGGGGCAGACGTTCACCACCGCCACATTCACCTTCAGCCCGCCGAGTTTCGAGTTGTTTGTCGTGGACGACGTGTATTACAACCTGAACGCGCCCGTGACGGTGCCGGAGTTGCCTACGCCCGGCTATATGGTACTCTCTGGCGCACTTCTGACCGGCGTCGTGCTCCACAAACGACATGCGAAGCGATAAATAGACAGTGTTTTTGTTGTTGCCGGACGCCAGTGTCGTGGTATAGTGTTTTTCAATCCATGCCGGAAATACGCGCCGATTTTAATACCGCCACCGAATCTGCTACGCCTTTCGCGACCGCGACGTTCGGTGCCGGTCTGTTCTGGCGGCAGTGGCACGCCTTCGGGTATTACTTTTACCCGGGGCAGACACGAAAATCGGGCACCGAAAACACCGTTTGAGCGAAAACGACCAACCGACCGTTTGCGCGAAATCCGCTGAAAACCTGCCCCGATACAAACCGGGCAGGTTTTTTTATGCGCGAAATCGAACGAACTATCCCGTCAGGAAACGAAAACCGACCGTGAGCCGAACCCAACCCATCGCCTCCGACAAAAAAACCTTTGTCGCGGAACAACCTATGCCGGAACCCGAAACCATCGACGCCGACGCCGCTCTTTCCGGCGCCCTGCCGCTCCCGACGCCGCGCGAACTGCTTGCCATGTACCCGCCGACCGACGCCGCGCTCAAAACCGTGCGACGCGGGCGGGAAGACATCCGGCGTGTGCTACGCGGCGAGGACGACCGCCTGCTGGTCATCGTCGGTCCCTGCTCGATCCACGCCCCGGACGAGGGTTTGGAGTACGCCGAAAAATTAGCCGCGCTGAACCGGGAGTTATCCGACCGGCTGGCGATCCTGATGCGGGTGTATGTCGAAAAGCCGCGTACCACGGTCGGGTGGCGCGGCTTGCTCAATGATCCGCGCATGGACGGCTCGTTCGACATGGCGGAAGGCTTACGCGTCGTGCGGCACCTGTTCACTACGGTCTCTGAATGGGGTTTGCCGGTCGCGACCGAGCCGCTCGACCCGCTCGCCCCGGCGTTCCTAGGGGATTTAGTCGCGTTCGCCGGGATCGGCGCGCGCACCACGGAGTCCCAGCCGCACCGCGCGATGGCGTCGGGGATGCCCTACCCGGTCGGGTTCAAGAACGGGACCGGGGGCAGTATCCAGGTCGCAGTCGAGGCGATGCTGTCGGCGCGCGGGCGGCACTCCTTCTTCTCGGTGGACGACGCCGGACACTGTTGCCTGAAACGCACGGCGGGCAACCCGGACACGGTCCTGATCCTGCGCGGCGGCAAGATCGTGGACGCGCAGTCGGGACCGAAAGGACGCTACGCGGGCAACTACGACTTCGCGTCGGTGTCGGCGGCGGGGCGCGAACTTTCCGAATCGGGGCTACCGACCGCGATGGTGGTGGACTGCTCCCACGCGAACTCGGGCTACGAGCCGCAAAACCAACTGGTGGTCTGCGAGTCGGTCGTCCGCCAGCGGGCGGAAAACCGCGAGGCGCACGTCACCGGGGCGGGACGGATCGTGGGCGTGATGCTGGAGTCCTATCTGGAAGCAGGGAAGCAGAAACTGCCCGACAACCCCGGGGATCTGTCACTTTTACGCCGGGGCGTGTCGGTCACGGATGCGTGTCTGAACTGGGGCGACACGGAAGCATTGCTCCGGCGGCTCGCCGGATAGACAGGAACACGGATCGCCTGCGTACACCATGATTGACGTACCGGAAGTTCCGCCGAGCGATGGAACGCTCGGGTCTTGGTACGTAGGTTTCAACCGCGTCGATACTTTGAAGTGCTCAGGTAAAACGATGCGTCGCCGAAGGGACGAGGAACAGGAGCAGGGACAAAAGTAGTCCGATGAGGAGGATATAGCCCGTCCGCACCGGAGTCCAGCCCGCTTTGAGTCGCGCCCAGAGATACACGGCGTAGACGACCCAGACGCCGTAGGCGAGCAGTATCTTGGGGTCGGTCTGCCATCCGATAGACAGGCCGTCGCCGGACGCCGCGCGGAGCCAGCCGGACGCGATGCCGAGCGTCAGGAGCGGGAATCCGATGGCAACCAGCGCGAACGACGCCCGCTCCACTGTCGCGAGCGGCGGGAGCCGCTTGATCCAGGTCAAGCCGTGCTTCGATTTCAGTATGTGATGCGACGCGAGGTATAACGCCGCGCAACAGAACGCAAGTACGAACGCGGCGGTCGCGCCGACGGTGGCGAGGATATGGAGCGAGATCGCCCGCTCGTTGAGCAGTGCCGCGCCGGTATCGCCGATGCGCCCGGAGCCGGACAATAAGCCGCCGAGCGTGACGAGTAGAAACGCCGCGCCAAGCGCGAACGCCCCCGTAGCCGAAAGCCGCCAGACCAGTTCCACAAGCAGATATGCCAGCGCGACGATCCACGCGAGCAGGGAAAGCGATTCGGCGGGCGTCGTGAACGGGGCTTGCTTGAGTTCGACGCAACGCAACCCGATGGCGACCATGTGTAGCGTCGCGCCCAGCCCGGCGCAGATCCGCCCCGCCCACAACCAGCCGTTCTTGCGCAAAAGCAACGCCGCGCCGAGCAGCACGGCGGCTACCAAATACAGAAAAGCCGTCCCGCCGAGGGCGATTGCGCTGTTCATGGCGTCACTTCGTCCCTTCCGGCGCGGTAGACGTTTCGTCCTCGATCCCGAACAGTTCGCGTACCGTGCGCATTTTACGGTGGGCGAGGTTTTCGTCGGCGAACGTCGCGTACTCCTTGATGCGCTCCGTCGGTGCGTGTGCCAGTTTGTTTTCGACCGACTCGAAAGCGCGTTCGATCCGTGCCCAGTCGCTTTCGGGCAGATGGGGGAGTTTGCGGCGCAGGTCGGCGAGTTCGGCTTGCACGATGGCATTGTGGCGGGCGCGGACACTTTTCACCAATGGACCGGCGACCTGCATCGTTCGAAGCCGAAGCGCACAGGCGACCGCCTCCTCACATACAATCGTCTCCGCCTTGCTCGCCTTCTGCCGTCGCTCCGCCGCCTCAGATTCGACCATCTGTTGCAGGTGATCCAGATCGAACAGGTATACGCCGTCCAGATCGCCGACGCCCGATTCGATGTCGCGCGGGAGGGCGATGTCGATCAGGTACAGCGGCGTGTTCCGCGAACGACGCTTCACGGCGTCGGCGACCATTGCTCTGGTGACGACCGGGTGCGGCGACGAAGTAGACGCAACGACGATGTCTGCCGTTTGCAAATACGCCGGGAACTCGTCGTAGCGCACCGCGCGACCGTTCAGCGATTCGGCGAGCACGACGGCTTTGTCGTAGGTGCGGTTCGCGACTAAAATCGTCGCCGCGCCCGCCGCCGACAGATGCCGCGCCGTGGTTTCGCTCATCGCGCCCGCGCCTAACACCAGCACCGTCTTGCCTTTGAGCGAGCCGTGGATACTTTCGGCGAGTTCCGCCGCCGCGTGCCCGACCGAGAACGCGCCGCGCCCGAGGTCGGTTTCGGTGCGGGCGCGCTTGCCGACGCGCAGGGCTTCGTGAAACACCGTATTGAGTACCGCGCCGCAGGTGCCCGCCTTGACCGCCTGCGCGTAGGTGTCCTTGACCTGACGCACGATGTCGTTCTCGCCGAGCACCATCGAGTCGAGTCCGGTGGTAACGCGGAATATCTGCTCAATCGCCCGGTGCCCGCGCCGCTCATGCAGAAAGGTCGCCGACAGCCGCGCCGTCTCGCCGGATGGTTCGCCAGTCGCCACTTCATGCAGGGCGAACAGGAGGCTGGTGACCGCTTCGGTGTCCCATTCATCGGTCGGTGCCGATGCCAGATACAGTTCGGTGCGGTTGCATGTCGAGAGCAGGACGAACTCCGCGCCGGTTTCGGTACGCCGCCCTGCGAGGAATTGCGCCGCCCGCTCCAGCGAACCGGGCGCGGTGAAGGCGATGCGCTCCCGTACCGCGACCGGTGCGTTGGTGTTGTGTGACAGTCCGACCATCTGCACGGAAACGGACGGGGTCATTACCGGGAAAGACACGAGAAGGCGTCCTTCCGCGCAGTTTCCCCATCGCCGTTTTTGTACAGCGCGGCGAAGTGATCCGCCATGCCCGCGACACGCCGGAGAACGGTCGAACGGCGTTCCGGGTCGGCGGGAATTCCCGTCTTCGCGGCGACGCGCAATTCGGAAAGCAACGCGACAGTCGGTTCCCACTCTTCGCCGAACCGCGCGGATAGTTCGCGCCGGATTTGCGCGGACAGCGCGGGACCCGCGCCGCCGGTTGTTACGGCAAGTAGCAAGTCGCCACGCCGCACGGTCGCCATCGTCGCGAAGTCGCCGGAATCGGTGTCGCTTTCGTCACCGGGTGCCGCCATGTTCACCAGAATGTTGCGTAGCCGCGCTTCCCGTGCGACTTCGGCATTGACGGCGGGATTGTCGGTCGCAACAACGACGAGAAAAGCGTCGTTTAAATGCGCGGGGGTAAACGGTTCGGCGGTATGGTGTGCCTTTTCGTCGTTGACCAGAATCAGGGCGTCGGCGCAGAGTTCCGGCGAAACGAGGCTCACCACTGCGCCCGCGTCCGCGAGTGCCGCCGCTTTGCGTGCGCCGACCGCACCGCCGCCGACGACGAGGCATGGTCGCCCCCGAATGTCGAGGGCGACGGGATACAGGAATCGGTTTTCGCCGGGGGGGATGTTTTCACTCACGCTAAAATACCAACACTATTTTACCGCGTGGGGTTCCGTGTTGCCGAAAGTACTGCGTTGGTTTCGGGGAACTTCGTTCCTCCGCTGGAAGTGAAGCACTTGGTGTTCCTTCGGAACGCGAGTGGCGCGACGTTTGCCCGCGAACCGAATGATCTCTTTAATCCGCAGGATTACCAAGTGCTTCACTTCCAGCGGAGGAACGAAGTTCCCCGACCACCCCGCACCCGTCACCTCACCAGCCAGGGTTTCCTCAGAAAGCGCGGCAACCGATTCACAAAATCGCCGTTCGGGGCGGCGTGGGATTCGCCCACGAATGCGCAGAACAGGACGACGGCGACCACGGCAAGAACGCTCATCGCGCCGAACATGGTCCCAAGTCCGTACCGCTCGACCAGAAAGCCGCAAACAATCGGACCGATGCTGTTGCCCAACCCCAGCGTCGCGGCGAGTTCGGCTTGCGCCGCGCCGCGTTTGTCGGGGTCGGCGGTGTCGTTGACGAAAACCACGGCGATAGTGCCTAAAATCCCGAAGTTGAACCCGTGCAACGATTGGACGAGGAGCACCCAGAGCGGACCGGTCGCGGGGATATACATGAGAAGCCGGAGCGGGAGTAGCAGAAATGAGAACAGCATCGCCGGGCGGCGTCCGTGCGCGTCGGTCCACCGCCCGATCTGTGTCATTACCAACACTTCGCAGAGCACGCCCGCCGCGAACGTCGCCGTCAACCAGACGGGGGCGGCATTCAGTTCGGAAAGGAATAGGGAGAGATACGCGGACGCGCCGTAGAGCGAGACCTGATAGAGGAGGAACGCGAGGAGGAAGCGGCGGCGGTTGGTGGTTTGTTGTGTGCGTTGGGTTGCCCCCACCCCCAGCCCCTCCCCCGCTCCGCAGGAGAGGGGAGCCAGATGGGAGGTCGTTAAGCCCGTCGGGGAAGCGTTCGGACCGGATGTGTTCGGTACTCCCCTCTCCTGCGGAGCGGGGGAGGGGCTGGGGGTGGAGGCAACCCAACGCACACTCTTCCCATCCGGCACCACGCCCGCGATCCCGGCGACGACTACGAAAAGGATCGGTCCCCACAGAAACACCGCGTCTAACGCGTCGCGCGACGGTTTCGCGGTCATCGTTCCGCCACGCACGAGTAAGCCTGCGATCAGGGCGATGACGATGTAGCCGACCGAACCCCAGACGCGGGTACGAACGTAGGCGGAGCCACCCGCCTCGCCGGTCGTCGCGGCGAGGCGGCTGGCGAGTACCCCGGTCGCGGCATTCAGATACTGAAAGCCGTTCGCGCCGAGGGCGAGAAGCAGGGTAAGGAGCAGGAAATTCCCGCTCGGGGCGTAGCGGAACGCCGCGTACGCAAGCCCGGCGACGAGTGCCGCACCGATCATCACCGGGCGGCGCGCGTCGATCTTGTCGGAAAGTTTGCCGAGAAGCGGCTGGATCAACAGGCAGGTCGCGGTGCCGATGGCGGCGGCATAGCCGTAGCGTTGCGGCGACAGTCCGGCGGCAAGAATATAGAGCGGCAGGAACGGCTGGAGAAAGCCCGTGGTGCCAGTGACGAAGAACTGGCAGGCGGAAAGGGCGAACTGGGCGTGTTTGCTGGCGGGCGGTGTGGGGGTCACAAGCGGGGGTCGCTGCCTTGCGTGATCCAGTCCGCGTTATCGAGCGGCGGCGGGAAGGGGGATTCGTCGGGTCCGGTGCGGCGGAACGCTTCGCGACGCAGGAAGCCGGTCTGCCCGGCGTAGTCCCCGGTCAGGACGCGGACATACAGGGCGAGACGCGCGGTTTGCGTGTCGGTGTCGCGGGGTGTCACGAGCAGTTTCACCGGGGTAGTCGCGGGGATCAAGACCACGAGCGGCGTCGCGTACCCTTCGGCGGACGAGAGCATTTCGCGGTAGCCCTGCCCGTCGCGGGCGAGGAAAATATCCGACATCCGCCCGAACGCTTCGGGGGTGCGCGCCATCTCGACTGTGTCGCGCCCCGTTGCCGGATGGACGGTCCCCAGGTCGCCGATGCTGGCGTCCTCGGTGATGTGAAGCGCGTTCGCGGATACCGGTGTGGGACTGTTCATCTATTTATCCTCAATCGTGTTTTCGGAGACGGACTGCTTCACGGCTTCCCGCGCTACTTCCAGCGTGACGCCGTTATTCTGTAGGATTTGGGCGGCGGTACCGCCTTCTCGCAGAAGACCCAGCAATAAATGACCGGTATTGATCTCGCGCTTCTTCTGTGCCCCCGCTTCCTCACTGGTAAGGTCAATAACCCATTTTGCCCGCTTCGACACCCGCATCGTGAGCGGTTTGCCCGGCGAGACACTATCGTTTATGACGCGGGCTTCCTGTATCACGCGCCCCTTGTCCACGGCAAAGTGCTTCAACACTCGGGCGGCGACCGAGTCCGCGTCGTACATCGCGCCCAGCAACAGATGCTCCGGCGTCACCTCCTCAACCCCGACCGCCGCCGCCTCTTCCTGCGCGTAACGGAACGCGGCATCCAATTGCTTCGCGCACCAGATCCTCATGGTGTATCCCCCGCGACCTTATTTCTTCCCCGGCACCGGTCCCGCATCCCGCAGGCGAATCCGGTACAGCCCCGTGCTCGCGGTGATGTAAAGTGTTTTGCCGTCCTTGTCGCCGAACGCGCAGTTCGCCGCCGTTTCCGGGGTCTCGATGATCCCGAGTACCGCGCCGCCCGGCGTGATCACCCAGACGCCGCCCGCGCCGGTGCAGAAGATCGTTCCCTCGTTGTTCACCTTCATGCCGTCCGGTACGCCGCTCTTGCCGGGGTTGCGCAGATCAGCGAAGTCGCGCCCGTTCGCCAGGGTGCCGTCCGGCTGAACGTTGTAAGCGCGGATGTTCTGCCGTTCCGTGTCGGCGACATAGAGCGTCTTCTCGTCGGGCGAGAACGCCAGCCCGTTCGGCATCGCGTGGTCGGCGGTCAGCAGGGTCACGTCGCCGTTCTTCTCGATCCGGTACACGCCGTTGACTGGCTGCTCCTTGCCCTCCGTCATGCGCGGCAAGCCGTACGGCGGGTCGGTGAAGTAGATCGTGCCGTCCGACTTGATTACGACATCGTTCGGAGAGTTCAGCCGCTTATTCTGATACAGGTACGCGAGCGTAACGATACGTCCGTCGCCGTCCGTGCGCGAGACACGGCGGGTTTTGTGTTCGCAAGCGACGAAGCGGTTCAGCGCGTCGAACGTGTTGCCGTTTGGGACGACATCCGCCCCGCGAAACAGAGACACTTTTCCCGTCGCGCAGTCGAAGCGGTTGATGGTCGAAGTGGGCTGGTCGGAAAACAGGACGCTGTTCGATTCTCGCTCGTAGACCGGTCCCTCGGTGAAGCGGAAGCCGGACGCGACTTTTTCCAGTTTCGCGCCGGGGGCGAGGATCGAGAGCAAGCCGTCGTTTTTCGCGGGAGCTTCCGCCCGCGCGGGTGCCGCCACAGAGACGAGAGTCGCGAATGCGATGATGCCGGGGGTAAACATAATTGCTTGCAGGGTTCTACAGCGGAGGCGGATGTTCCTTCCGCACATCGCCCCGTCCGTCTCTCCCTCCCCCCAACCCCCTCCCTCATCGGAATGAGAGAGGGGGAGTCCGAGGGCGGGGAGTTGCTACGTCTCCCGAGCCGCCCGGCAAACGGAACCGCCTGGCTCCTCCAGACTCCCCCTCTCTCATTCCGATGAGGGAGGGGGAGTCTGGAGGGAGAGAACTACGCCAGCATAGCCGCGATAATCGCGCCGACCGCCGTGGCGAGGAAGTTCACCGCGTCGTTATTGATCCACGTTTGTCCGCGCTCGATGGGGTTCTCGTGCCCATTCGCGTCGGTCTCGCGCTCGGTCAGTTCCCCTGTCACTCCATCACGGTACTGCACCTGCAGCCAGCCGCCGAGGAGCGAGTCGAAAAGCGACCCGGCGAGTCCACCGACGGTGACGCCGATCAGTGTGTCCGGGAGCGTCGCGACGGACCACAGCGGCACGGTTGCGGCGATCAATGCAGCCCCGGCGAGTGCTGCCAGCGTCCCCTGCCAGGACACCGCGCCCGACTGCCCCGGTTCGCCGTCGTAGAGTGTCGCCAGAACGATGGGTTTTTTCTTGCCCTTCGGACCGAGCACGGTGCCGATTTCGGTCGCCCACGTGTCAGCGTTCGCGGTGGCGATGGCACCGAGCAGAGCCGCGACCGGGGCGGCACTGAGCGGTTCGATAACACTCCACGCCATACAGATCACGGCGACACCGCCGTTGGCGATCACCTGCCCTGCGTCACGCTGGTCGCCTTTCTCGTAAGCGGTCAGGGCGGCTTTCTCGCGCTTGCCCCAGCGTGACAGGGCGGACGAGGTTCCGAAGAAGAGCAGGAGTGCCGCCGCGCCCGGGTAGCCGCCCCATCCGAACACCACGAACCCGACGAAGATCGCGGCGATGGCACCGGACAGCGAAAGGGCGCGAACCGCGCTCGCGGCACCCGCGATGGCGCAGGCGGCGACGGCGGCGAATACGATGTGCGCGGCATCCGGGATGTTGAGTGAGAACATGGAAAGGCCTTTGTGCGACAGGGCGGAAAAACGGGCGAGAAAACCTATACTTTGTGTCACGTCTCAGTCGGTTCAGTATAGCCGAAAGTTTGACGGTTGCCCACTACTTTCGGGGAACTATCTACCGGCGCGAAACCCAGCGCGACGCCGTGACATAGAACCGCCACGGAAAATCCGCGCCTTTTGTTATACCGATGCGCGTCGTCGTCGTCACCGCGTCGTCGCTCACGGTTTCGACCCGGGCGAGGAACAGACCGCTACCGGCGTCGGTCAGGTCGTGCCCGTCGAAATCCGCCTTCGTGATCCCCATCGCGCGCGTCAGCCGCCCCGGGCCGGCACCTATACGTTTGTCGGAGAGTGCGTCTGACTCCGCAACACCCTCTTGCCCTGTATAGTTCTGGAATAACCGGGCGGCTCCCCGGATCGGATCGATGGCGCGGATCAACACCGCCTCGGGTACGCCGTCGGGCGCGGTGACGGCGTTCAGGCAGTAGTGCAAGCCGTAGTTGATGTGAACGTACGCCATGCCCGGCGGTCCCCACATCGCGGCGTTGGCGCGCGACTTGCCCCGGAACGCGTGGCAGGCGGGGTCGCCGACCGTGTACGCCTCGGTCTCGACGACGCGACCGACCGCAATTTCACCGTCCGCGAACCGGCGTACGACCAGACCGCCGAGCAGGCTCCGGGCGACGAGTAGCGTCGGCTCCTCGTAGAAGGCGCGTTCCAGCGCGGAAAACGGCGGGTCGGAAGGGGTCACGCGTCACTATACCCGACACAGGCACAGGCAGAAACAGGAAATCGCGCCGGGAATGCCGCAATGGTCCGCATGTCCACCCCGGCGAATCCCGGCGGAAGCCGGGGGCGCACGCGGCGCACGCGGCTCGCCCATGTGTTGTTCTATTATGGACCGCTCGCCGCGTGGATCGCACTGTCGCTCCTGTTCGCCACCGCCCTCGGCGGGTACAACCACACGGTGTCGGTGATCTACGGCGTCCTCGCTTTCGCTGCCCCGGAAACGGCGTCGCCGGACGTGAACCATCTATATGGCGTCACGCACGTCGTGCGGCGCGGCGCGTACGTGCTCGAATACGGCGTTCTTGCCCTGCTCCTCGTGCGCGCGATTCAGGGTGGGGAACCACGCATCAAACGACATGCCCTGTTCGCCGTCGCCGGTTTCGGTGTGCTGTTTGCCCTGCTCGACAACGGGGTCCGCGTTGCCAGCCCGGGGCGTCACGGAGGATGGGACGACCTTGCGCTATCGCTCGCCAACGTCGCCGTCGTCACTGGCTTCACCCGTCTTTTCTTCGCGGTCAAGGCGTGGGAGCGGGATCACTTCGGGAGTAGCGATTCCGGGAGCGGGGACGATCCCGGGAGCGAGGCGGTACAATGACGCCGTGCCCATCACATCGCTCTGGGAATCCGCCCTGCTTTTCGCGGCGTCCGCCGCCGCCGGAGCCGTCAATTCGGTCGCGGGCGGGGGGACATTGCTAACGTTCCCCGCGCTTCTCGCCGCCGGGAACCTGCACAAAACCGCGAACGCTACCTCGACCGTTGCCCTCTGGCCCGGTCAGGTGAGCAGTTTGTGGGGGTTGCGTCGCGAAGTGAAAGAAAGTCTGCAGGGGCGCGCGTCCGCCGTGTATCAGTTACTCGCCATCGGCGGTGCCGGGGGTATCGTCGGGGCGATCCTGTTCACCCGGACCGGCGAAACGGCGTTCCGCCTCGTCGTCCCGTATTTGATCCTGCTCGCGGTCATCCTCTTTCTGATCCAGGAGCCGCTCGCCCGCCGCCTGAAGGCGCGCGAAGCGGACGGGAACGCGGGCACGGGCGACACCCTGCGGCTTTCGGTCCCGGTCGCGCTCTTCCTGTTCGGGATCGCGGTCTACGGCGGCTATTTCGGGGCGGGCATCGGCATCCTGACGCTCGCCGCGCTGGGGATGCTCGGCATGCGCGACATCCACCGCATGAACGGCGTCAAAGCCGTGTTCACGCTCGCGGTCAACGGCGTTACCGCCGTCCTGTTCTCGCTCGGCGGGTTCGTCAACTGGGGAACCGCCGCGCTGATGGCGGTCGCCTCGCTCATCGGCGGGTACGCCGGGGCGGGGATCGCCCGGCGTCTCGGTCAGAAGAACGTGCGCCGGATCGTGGTCGGCATCGGCTTGTCGCTGGCGGCGAAACTGTTCTGGGACGCGTACGGGGCGTGGCTTTGGCATGCCGCGCGGGAAGTCATGCGGATGTTCACCCCGGCGTAGTCCGCCGCCAATCGCCCTGGGTGCACCACCGGTTCGCTTGACGCGCGCCTTGAACTTGTTTATGCTGTCCAGAAATGGCTACGGAAATTGATCGGTCGCTACGAATAGAAATGGGAATTGATCTTGTGCAAAATGGCGTGGCTTGCTCGGACCCCTGGTTTTTGCTGGATCACTGTGAGGAAGCCGTGATCGTAACGGACAGTGCGTTGCGCGTCATCTACAGCAACAAACTGGGAAATGACCTTTTTTCCGGCACGTCGGTGCCGCTCATCGGGCACTCAATCCAGAACATCTTCCCGGACACTGACGGGGACTGCATCGGTGAGGGACTGCGGCAAGCGGTCGCAATGCTTGCCCCCCGCACTCTGGTCGTGGATACTCTCCCGGCGGGTTCCTGCAACGTTCGTGTGTTTGGGTACGCCGATGGCGGATTCGCTCTGTTCTTGCGCGCGATCCCGGAGTACGGGGGTGCCGATGGTTTCGGAGTGCGGGAAAAATCCGCCACTTATCCATCGTGCGAAGACGACACCTACCGCGACAAACTGGAGGTCGCGCTGGAGGAACGCGAAGCCGCCCTGCGGGAGTTCGAGCGGGGCAGGGAGTTTCAACGGCGTTTCCTTGCCGAAGTCCTGGCGAATGTCACCGAGGGGAGACTCTGTCTTTGTAGCCGGGAGAGTGATCTGCCCGCGCTGTTGCCGGTAATCGGGGAGACGTTTTTGCTCACGACTCCGCGAACGCTCGCCCCGTTTCGCCGGGGCATCGAATACGTGGCGGCGTCGGTGGGCATACCGCACGAGCGGACGCAGGAACTGATCATCGCGGCGGGCGAGGCGGCGATGAACGGCATTGTCCACGCGGGCGGCGGTACGGCAACACTGCACGGCGTTCCCGGCGGCGCGCGGATGCAGATATGCCTCGCCGACTGCGGGAGCGGGATCGCGGACGACAACCTGCACCGCGCGACTCTGGAGCGCGGCTACACGACGGCGGGGAGTCTCGGGTTCGGCTTCTCTCTCATGCACGCGGTGGCGGACCGCGTGTACCTTCTCACCCGCCCCTCCGGGACCATCGTTATCCTGGAGCAAAACGCGGAACCGGAAGCGGCGGAGGACTCCCGGTTTCAGATCGCGTACGAATAAAAGCCGGGCGTCGCCTCCTCATCCTGGTGCCGGGAAACTTGCCCGCTCCACCAAACCGCGCAATAATACGGGGGATATACAGCCCGAAAGGAACCGCTATCATGGCACTGACGACCGGAACGCTGGCGCACGCCGACGCCCAAACACCCGCCCCCAACGGCATGACGAGCGAACGGCTCGCCGCGATTCTTGCTCGCATCGACCAACGCAATCAGGACCCTGAATACAAAGATTTGCTCGAAGAAGGACGGCTCGCGGCGGAAGAATACCGGCGCGATGTAAATGCGGAAGCACGTCGGCAATTAGATACGGAGGAAGGCAAGTAAATGTACCTGCTCGATACCAATGCTCTGATCGCGCTTCTGAACGGGGACACGAACGTCCTGCGGAGGTTTATAGCCAATGCCGGTTCCGTTTGGATCAGTTCGATTGCGGCGGAAGAGCGTCTCGTCGGGCTGATGAGTAGCATCAACCGTGCCCGCGCCCCACGCACATCCTTCTCCCTGCCACGGGCACACACAGATTTTATCGGTGTCCTGGAAGACATCCGCGATTTACCCTTCCTCGCATACTCCGAAGACGCGGAACAGTTTTTTGGTACGTTTTCTGCCGAAATAAGGCGCGTCGGGGCACAGGACTGTCGCATCGCCGCACAAGCCATTGCGCACGGTATGACGGTCGTGACGCGAAACACCCGCGACTTCGAGAGAATCGGCGCACCGTGCGTCGACTGGAGTTTGTAGCAACATAGCAGACGACAACCGCGTCTGTGTAGCCCGCGCTACGTCTTCCCGGCAGGGCGCAAAATCGGCTGCGCGAAATAGTGTCGCTGTAACAGGTCTGCCGTCTACGGCGCGGTTCGCATCGCCCCTGCCCCCGCGCGACCGAACCGGTCCACGGCGAAAACATTCACGGCGTCGGTTTGCGGCGGCAGGGAAACCACGGGCGCGTACGACGCCGGGACGACGATAGTTTTCCACGTCCCGTTCGCGCCTCCGGTTTTTATGTGCGACTGCACCACGTACTGCCATACCGTACGTGCGGCTTCGCCCGTCGGCGTCCAGCGCACCACGGCGGGCGCGAGCGGTGACTGCTCGGGGGTGAACTCGACAACCGGGGCGGGCGGCGGCAGTGATTCGGCAGGCGCGAGCCAGGACATCTCCGGCGTGAGAGCCGCCTCCGCGTACACGCCGCGTAGCAACGTTTGCGCGATGCTCCCGGCGTCGTCGGGCAGGAGCGATTTCATCGAGAAATGCACCGTGCCGCCCGCCCCGGCATACCCGCGCGTGGTCTTGATCTGGAACGAGATCTCGTCCCCGGCGTACTTGCTCGTATACAAGCCTGGATAGATGCCGCGATTCTTTTTGTTTTCCGCGAGCCAGGACTGGAGTAGCACCGGGAACGATTGCGGGGTCTGCTCGATGGGCCAGTACAGTTGCGGCGCGAAATAGTCGCACCAACCGTTGTTGAGCCACTTAACGGCATCGGCGTAGATTTCCGCCTTCTGGTCGAAGCCCTTGATCTGCGCGGGCGAACCCGGCTTTGCGATCCCGAACGGCGAGATGCCGACTTCCATCCCCGGCTTGACGGCGTGGACGCGTTCGTACAACTCCTTGACGAAAATATCGACGGCGTCACGCCGGAAGTCGTCCACCGAAAGTTTGCCGCCCTTTTTCCGGTACGCCGCGTACGTGTCGGCGTCAGGGAACGGCACCTTGTTGCCCGCCGCGTCTTTTTCGACGTACGGGTAAAAGTAGTCGTCGATGTGGACGCCGTCTATGTCGTAGCGCGTCGCCACATCCACCATCACCTTGAGCGAGTATTCGCGGGTTTCCGGCATTGCAGGGTCAAGCCACAACTGCTTGCCGTACGACCGCACAATCGCCGGGTTCGCTTTCGACACGTGTTTATTGCTCGCTACCGAAGTCGCGGTAGCGGACCGCGCGCGATACGGATTGAACCACGCGTGCAGTTTCAGCCCGCGTTTATGCGCCTCCTCGGTCGCGAACTGGAGTGGGTCGTAAAACGGCTCCGGTGCCTTCCCATCCTGCCCGGTCAGAAACTCCGACCACGGCTCGAACGGCGACGCGTACAGGGCGTCGCACATCGGGCGTATCTGGAATACGACAGCGTTCAAATTCAACGCTTTGGCGCGGTCGAGCAGGGCGAGGAGTTCGGCTTTCTGCGCATCGGTGGAAAGCCCCGGCTGGGAGGGCCAGTCGATATTGGCGACGGTCGCGACCCAGACGCCGCGAAACTCGCGCCGGACGGCGGGCGCGACGAGGGCGGGGGGAGTTACAGTGACGGGAGGGGCGGCGGCGACTTGGAGCATCGCACATTATAGCAATAGTCGAGTGGTATATGTCAATCCGCGTTTGTTTCGGGGAACTTCGTTCCTCCGGTGGAAGTGAAGCACTTGGTAATCCTGCGGATTAAAGAAATCGTCGGATCGGCGGAGTAGCGTCGCGTTTTCCGCGTTCCGCAGGAACACCAAGTGCTTCACTTCCACC
>JAYULM010000159.1:0-1200 GCA_043763605.1 Armatimonadota bacterium
GCGCAGCGGAAGCGTATCCCATAGCCAGACACAACTGGGGGTGCGCCTGCATTCCGATGGCATCCCGAAGCAGCGGACGCAGATGGCTTACTTGTATCGGATGATTCAGATACGTGGCGTTGATTCCGCTCGCGGCAGCCAACAACAGAACGCGGGCAAGGGTCTGTCCGGCAACCACCCAGTCCGCGGTCACGTCACCGGTCGTGCCGATCACCACCAGTAACGCCGCTTGCGTGGCGAAAACCTGTTCCTTTTGTGCCAACAAATCACCGCCGTTCAGAGTCGTCATCACACCGTTGTGCGTGAGCAGTTCGCGGATCTCGGGGGAGCGATGAAAAAAACCGTCCGTGTCGCTTTTACGCATTTGGGGAGACCACTCGTCCATCTCTTGATGAAAGGTTGCGGATCGTGACTGAGAATGTACCCCGTCTTTTACGAGGGAGGCGACGACCGCGCGCACCGATTTGTCGCCGATGATCTGGAGCCATCCGCCTTCGTGCCGCGCCGCCGCTATCAATTCCGCAGGCAATGCTTCCGGCACCGCGCCGGGAAAAAAAGGAAGCCGGTTCGTGTGACGCCGCCGAATCGCGTGGTACATACGGGCATCCTCGACACCCGCGTCCATCGGTTCGCCAAGATGGACACGCGCTATCCAATCCGGGTTAAGTGGGTCGGGGTGCATCTCGACAACATCACGCCGTCCCCGGTAGCGCAGGGCAAGGCGCATATAGAAAAGTGCGACACCGCAACTCATGGCGAGCTCGCGCTTGTCAGGGTCAATCACCGGAAGACTGAGTTTCGTGTCGGCGAACAGGTCGGCATAATCTGTGCCGAGTCGGAAAAACCATGCCTGACGATTGTGTCCCGTCGGTGCCAGTCGAGCGCACTCAACGCCGAGGCGTAACCTGTCTTGCGGCGATAGTTCTCCTGTGTCGGAAACGCCCGCTATCGGGCGCGGCACTTCCTCCACACGAACATCGTCCTTGCCGTGGAACACACAGGCTCGCGTTGTTTCCATAAGTTCTTTTCCTTGTTGTTAAAACTGAACTGTAGTTCTGTGCACCGACACACCGGTCAGACCAGCATTTCTTTTTCGGAACGGCGAAGCATTACCGCGTTGACCGCGACGACAATGGAGGAAACCGACATCAGCAGGGCAGACACTTCCGGGCGTAACGACCAACCGAGCGAATTGTAGAA
>JAYULM010000160.1:0-15719 GCA_043763605.1 Armatimonadota bacterium
GAGAAATGGCTACGCCCTTTGCGCGAGAAGCCCACTCAAAAAAACAAACACGCTTCTTGTCAGGAAGCCCGAAAAACTCTATTTTGCATCAAGTCTTAACAAATCACATGAATAACGAAACAGACCCCGCCACAGACGACATCGAAGAATCGGATACAGACTCTGAACCGATTTCATTGAACCGATACGGGATAGACCCCAAACATCCCGATTCGGCGGAAAAGGTGTTCTCTCGCCTTCTTCCCGATGTTACCGCACGGACCGCATTCCTGAATCTTTTCGCAAACGCCGTCGAGATGGCAGAAGAGAAAGCACCAGGGAGATGGAGCGTTCTCCTTGATTCCAACGGGGTGTACTGTATAGTGGGGTCCTACCGCCTCCTGTATTTAGAAAGCCTTCTTCTCCGGGTGCCAATAGTAGCAACGTCGAAAACACCGGCACTTTCGGAGGTTTTGACGCGACATAATATTCCACTCTCCAATCATCAGTATAAAAGCCTTCCTACCACAGAGCGTTATCATGTCCCAGAACAACACATTGCTGAGTTGTCCCCTCTAATCACTGACACTTTGCCGGCGTTCTTCGACCTGCGCGAAGTGCGCGAATACAGGTTGGGTCAAGATAGTGTGAAGGGTTACTCACCCGGAGTGCTGAAATATCTGAGACGGGAAACCGGGCGCGATCTTCCCGAACCGACGTTTGAAACTTCGCTTTCTATCGGCACGGAAGAAAGTGACATTCCGAACGGTACAGTGCGCATCTGGAAGATCGCACCAGGACAGAACGCATTTCTTTGGGACACTTGCCGCGATAATTCCTGTATAGCCGTTGGTTGGAATAAGTTCGGTAATCTAATGGACTATCCAGACCGGAACGCCTTGCGGGACAAGGGGGCGAAACAAAGTGATGCTTCCCAGTTGTGGCAGTTCGCACATTCCGTGTCGCCCGGTGACATCGTCGTGGCGAATAACGGTAACAATACGGTCGTCGGAATCGGAATTGTGACGAGTGGCTATATCGCGCCAGATGACAACACCATACTTTCGTTGCCTGACGAATATAGACAAGTAAGACGCGTGGATTGGGTCATTACAAGTCCGGTTACACTGCTGAGGGCGTTCTTCGGGCAGGTTCCTTTAACAATCTACTCACTACCGTCGGGTAAATGGGGAGAAATCGTGAACGCCTACGCGTCCTCCTATAAAAATGACACGGCAATCCTCGCGCAACTCGACTCATTGACAGAAAGATTGGGAGAGAGTGCGACACCCGTCGATCCGCCCGCCATACCTGTATCAGCATTACAGAGTCGGCTGGTCGTTGAATTGCTTAGCCTCGCCAAGCGCACGCGAAACATTCTACTTTACGGACCACCCGGAACCGGTAAGACGTTCCACGTCCAGGAGTTTGCGAAAGCGTTCCTCGTCCCACCGCCGCGACTGCCACCGGACAACACCGCCAAACGACTTGCCGCACTCTCAGGAATGACATGGTGTGAAGCAATCGCGCTCACGATACGCCTGAATGGAAAAAGTCGAATCCGCGTCGCAGAAATCCTTGCCCTTCCGACGATGGACGACTATCTGAAGTTTAAGAGTAGCAATCATCCGAAGCAAACACTTTGGGGAAGTTTGCAGGCGCATACCCACCGTGAAAGCGCGACCGTGCAATTTACGGATCGGCGCGAACCGTTCCTGTTCGATAAGACGGCGCAATCGGAATGGTTCCTGACCGATGCCGGGATCGAGTGGGTCGAGAATAATCTCGCGGACGAACTGGGGTTATGGCGCGACGATCCTGTGCCTGCACCTTTCGACCGAAACGCTTACATGACTTTTCTCACGTTTCACCAATCGTATGCCTACGAGGAGTTTGTCGAGGGATTGCGACCTAACACGGACGACGAATCAGAATCGGGGCAGGTGCGGTATGAAATTCGTCCCGGCGTGTTTCGCGAGATTTGCGCCCGCGCCGAAGCGTTACCGGATCAAAAGTTCCTGCTGGTGATCGACGAGATCAACCGCGCCAACATCGGGAAGGTGTTCGGCGAACTGATCACGCTGATTGAAGACGACAAGCGACTGGGCGAAAAGAACGCGGTCACGGTGACGCTTCCCTATAGCGGCAAGAAGTTCGGGGTTCCGAGCAATCTGTATATTCTGGGTACGCTGAACACCGCCGACCGCTCCATCGCCCTGCTCGATCTGGCACTGCGCCGCCGATTCACGTTCGTCGAAATGCCGCCCGAACCGGAAATCCTGACGCGGACTATCGACGGTATCGCGTTGTCGGCACTGTTGGGGCGTTTGAATCAACGGGTTTCGGCACTGATGGACGATGACCACCGGATCGGACATGCGTACTTTATCGACGTGAAGACCGTCGCCGATCTGCGTTTCGTCTGGTATCGGAAGGTGATCCCGCTCCTGTCCGAATATTTCTACGGCGACACGGAGCGGCTTCGGATGGTGCTGGGGTCGGCGTTCTTCGGAGCCGAAACGTCGTCCGAAGGGCTGTTTGAAAGCGGCAGTGGCGACGCGGGCAATGTGTACTTGCCGGAGCGGACGCGCTACCGGCTGTTGCCTCTTGAGATAGACGAGGAGTTTGTTGGTGCTTTACGTCGCCTCGCGGGGCTTTGACCGGATTTTTCGGACGGTGAACCGTTCCGCTACGCGCCTGCGGCGGACGCACCGGGTGCGAAGAAGCCGGTAGCCTCTCGCCGCCCTATCTTTCCGCTCGCAGAGCGACCGCCGCAGGCGCGTAGCGGAACGGTTCACCGTCCGAAAAATCCGACAAAACCGCCCGAAACCCGCCCAACTTACTCCATCGTCAGTATCTCGGCTTCCTTTTTCGATACGCGGCGCGCTTTGGTGCGTATCGGCGGGACGCCGTGCTTTTTCGCGTGGGCGATGGCGGCTTCGATGCGCGCCATTTCCCGCTCCGGGTCGGCTTCGAAGTCGAGTGCCCAGACGCGGTGCAGGTTCCAGCCCCGGTCCAGGAGCATGTCCACGCGCAACCGGTCGCGGTGCCGCGCCGTCTCGCCCGTCGCGTACATCGGACCGTCGAACTCGATCCCGAGCAGGTACCGCCCCGGCTTTTCGGGGTCCACCACGGCGAGATCGACGCGGTACTCGCTCAGCCCGACCTGCCGCCGCAGTTGATGCCCCTTTTCCGTGAGCAGTTTCTCGATCACGTTCTCCACCACGGACGGCGTCGGAACGTCCGGCATGTGTGTACCAGGCAGAAGCAGGCTCGCCGCCGGGTCGTCGGACGACCCGATCTCGGTCTTGTCCACGCCCTCTTTCGCATAGCGCAGGAACGAGCGGAGCAGGAGCATCCCCTGATGCTCGATAATGTCGTCCGGCGTCGGGGCGTCGTGCAGGAACGCGGAAACGATGACCATGCGGCAGCGGGCGCGTGTAATCGCGACGTTGAGTAGCCGTTCGCCGCCGAACGCCGAAAGCGGCTTGCACCGGCTCGGGTCCGAGCCGACATACAAGACCACCATATCGCGCTCGTCGCCCTGGACGTTCTCCAGCGTTTTGAGAAAGAACCCTTCGCCGCTTTCGTCGTGCTCACCGGGGAACGACAGTTCCGGATCGGCTTCCTTGCGCCGTTCGATCTCGACGGTGATGCGCTCATAGTCGGCGTCGTCGAGGGCGACCACACCGATGGAATGTTCGGGATGCTCTTTCGCATAGGCGAGTACCGCGTCCACCACTTTTTCCGGTCCGTTCGGGTCGAGTCCGTCGCCGTCGGCTTGTGTTTCGACGTAATCAATCGCCGAATCCACGGTCGCGGACGGGAACGACACCAGTTCGGGGTAGAAATAGCGGCGCGAAAACGCGATCAGGGATTCGTTGCGCGAACGATAGTGCCAGCGCAGAACGTGCGAGCCGAAGTGCGCCGAGTCTTTCGACGCCACGGCGTTCGCGGCATCTAGAATACTCTCGAAAGGCTTGTCGGATTCGACGAGGAGCGCGAGGGGCGGGATCTGTTTCGGATCACCCGCGATAATGACCTGGTTCCCGCGCAGGATCGCACCGATGGCGTCCTCGGTGCTGATCTGCGACGCGTCGTCGAACAGGACCACGTCGAAGTGTAGCGCGTTGGCGTCGAGGAACAACCGCACCGACAGCGGGTTCATCATCACAATCGGTTTCAAAGCGAAAAGCAGGTTCGGAATCTCGGCGAGGAGACGACGCACCTCCCCGGTACGCCGCCGCGCCAATTGCCCCTTCAATGTCTTCACTTCGTCCGGGTAGTTTTTCGGCGAGCGGACGCGGACCAGTTCGCGGATCAGCCCCGGGACGGCGTCCATCTGCCGCCGGTCGAGGTCGCGGAATCGGTCGATCTTCGCCTCGTGCGACGCCCCGCTGAACGGCAGGACGCCCGGTGCTTCGCTCAGGCACGCTTCCGCCCAGGCACGATAGAATCCGGCGCGGAACAGGTACAGCATCGTTTCCGGCGCGAGCGAACCGGCATCGCCGGATACGGCGTCGAAAAAGCCGCCCAGTCTCAGGGCGGTGCAACCATCGCGCAGGGATTGGACGCGTTGCCCGTTGGAAAGATCGCCGGTCGCGGCAAGGCGCGTGGCGGTCCAGTCCGTGATCTCCGGGAAAGTCGCGGCAGCGAGAACTACGGACGTGTCGCCCCCCGAAATTGTCAGGTAGTCCGGCTTGAAGATGTCGTCCAGGTCGGCAAAAACGGACGACATCATGGCGCACTCGTCGTCGAGCATCCGGTGCATCTTACCGATCTCTTCTTTTTCACCGTCGCTCAGGGCACGGTTCAGTCGCTCGATCAGACTTTCCGGGATCGCCGAACCGTCGAAGGAAGCGCGCAAGCGGGATGCGGTGGAAAGCCCTGCGAAGACTCCCGCCCAGTCCGTGTCCTTGCCCTTGTACGCCAGCCCGAACCGCACGCCCAATGCCTCGTACTCCGCGTCGAACGCGGCACGGGCGGCGGCGACACGTTGCGCCTCGCGCAGATCGTTCACGGTTTCCGCGACCGGCAGGGGCGGCGCGGCGGCGTCCTTGTCGTCGCCCCGGCGGTACTGCATCGCGATTCGGTACGCCTCGTGGAAATCGATCACGGCTTTGCGGTGATCGTCGCACCACGCGGTGAGTTCCGGTAGCGAGATCGTCGGGTCAGGCAGTGCTTCGACTGAAACGGCGACCACGGTCAGTCGCTCCCACGCTTCACGCAGGTGGGCGAGCAGGGCGTTGACCTGCATGAAAACCGACTCGAACTGCTTCAGGTCGGAGTCGCCCAGAAGCATCAGAGCGATCAGCGGTGCCGGAACACGCCCGTCCTCGAACTCCGCGCAAAGCGTCGCGGACTTTTCGAGGTGCACACGGAGAGCGTCCCAGTCCGTTTCCAGACCGGCGTAGTACGACCCGAACGAATTGACGAACCGGTCCCGGTTCTGGAAGCACCAGCGACTTATCTCTTTCATCTCTGCTGCGAGGCGCAGATCCTCTTCCGGATCGCGGTCCTTGATGTTGGCTCCCGGTTTCGTCACCCCGCGCAGTGCGGCGGCGACCTTGTTCCCGAACGCGCTCATGATGCGTCCGAAACCGCCGCGTTGCCCGTCCAGCGTGGAAAGCAGTTCGTTGTGGTTCAGTTCCAGGATGTCTTCGCTGTAATGGGTGTACAGCAGTTCGGTGCCTTTGCGGAACTTGTCCCACTGCGCCTTGGAGTCGCTGAGCACCCCGACGAGCCTTTCGGTCGCGCCGAGCGCGAACCAGCCGACACACGGGTTGGGAAGGTCAATCGCCTGCCGGGATATTTTCAGCAGTTTCTGCCGCGCGTCCAGCGAGCCGTCGAGAATCAGCCCGCTTTTGTCGGACAGATAGGTGAGACGCTCGGTCAGCACCCGCCCGTCCTGCCCGACGGCTTCCAGCACCGAAGCGATCTGATCGAACTCACTGGCGACGCGGTCGCGCCAATCCTCGCCGAGGAGCGGCGCGAGCGTTTCGGCGTGCCGAAAGTCGAGCCGTTCGGTCAGTGCGTCGTGGTTTTCCGCGAGAAGATCCTCTTCCCAGCGGCGCAACAAGCCGTCGCGCTGCTCCTTGAAGCCCGCGTAACGCCCGACCAGATCCTCCGCCAACTGGCGCAGGGTTTCCGGGTCTTCCGCGCCGGTCAGCCATCCTGGCTGCACCACTGCCGCCGAATCGAGTAGTGCGTCGGCGGTTTCGGTCAGCAGGGCGGTCCCGGACAGGCGGTTCGGCGTGTCCAGTCCGCATAGCGGCGCGAGGCTCTGCGCGGCGTGCTCGATACGCTTCATCTGCCCTTCGAGCAGGCGAAGAACTTTTTCGGTCGCGTCCCCGAGGTCGGGGCGCGTCGGATCGTTAAACGCCCCCGCCCAGACCGCCCCGCCTGCGGCTTCGGTCAGCGCGGCGTTCCCGGCGAGTTCCTGTACCTTCGCCTCCATAGCGGACAAGTCTTCGGGCGTAACATCCTTGATACCCGGCACGGGAAACGTCACCGGGGAAGCCGCGCGCAGCCGCAGTTCATGGGTCGTGTCGGCGGTCTGTCCTGCCGCCTCGTAGACGGATATTCCGAGCGGTGCGCGTTGTCGGTGCAGGGCGTCGGTGAACTCGTTCAGCCGCCCGCGCACCGACTTCATCTCGTCGCGCTCCTTCTGGCGGGCGGCGCGGACAGTGGCACCGCCGGTAGCCTTGCCCGGCGACGTCATCGTCTGCTCCAGTTGCGACAGAATGTTACGCTTCGACGTTTTCAGCGAGTGCGCGAGCAGACACAGGTCGCCGAGATTCTTGTCGGATAGCCGCTGATGAACGGCGTCCAGACTCGCCATCCGCCCCGAAACCAGGAGGACCGATTTCCCGGCGGCGGCACACTCGCCGATGATGTTAGCGATAGTCTGCGTCTTGCCGGTCCCGGGCGGTCCCTGCAGCACGAACGACTGACCGCGCGCGGCGGACACGATGGCGCGCTCCTGCGCCGGGTCGGCGTCCAGGAGAAGGTACTGCGACTCGGAGGCGTCGTCGCGCTCCAGATCGGCAAGACTCGGGACCGACACGGCGGGCAGTTCGGAAAGAGCCTCGGGCTGACCGGCAAGCGCGGCGATCAGCGGATGCGACAGGGCGCGCTCCTCCTGCGCGGTCAGATCCTCGTACAGGCGCAGTTTCAGGAGCGGGAACCGCCCCAGCACCGCGCGCTCCTCGATCTCCCAACCGTCCCGCCCCTCGACCGAGGTCGCCACATTGCCCAGATACGACGACGGAATCAGATACCGCTCGTCCGGCGACGGCGGCAGGGTGAATCCGATGTCTTCCTTCGCGAGGCGCAACTTCAGGATCGGGTTTACCTCGACCGGCTCCTCCATCGCGGTAATCGTATAGCCGGTCCCGTGTGCGTGCGGTTCGAGCGACACCGGGACGAGAAGCAGAGGCGACCGCACAGGTTCGCCGGTTTCGGGGTCGGTCCATTTGAGAATCCCGAAGCCGATGAAAAGGACATTGATGTCCTGCCCGGAAAGCAGCGCGACGGCTTGCGTGTGCAGTTCGCGGAAATTCGTCATCGCCGCTGGTCGCGCCGCGTAGTTGCCCGGCTCGCGCAGGATATTGCGGTCGATACTCTTGTTGCCGATGTCCCAGTAGTTCAGCGTCTTGCGGCGGCGTACCAGCGGGTCGAACACCTCGTTCGGCGTGGACATATCCACACACCCCGTTTGCGGGAGGGAGATCAGCGAGTTCGCCGTGGACAGATCGAGCAGGGAGTTTTTCCACGATTGCACGGTCTGACTGACACGTCCCAGGTCGCGGGCGATGTACCCTTCGGAAGTTTCGGGGGGAGTATTTACGGACATAATGTTTTCTTGGACCATTATCGGTTCACGGGGCGGGTTCGCTCCAGTGCAAACGACACATTTCGTGCGGATCATCCGTCTTCGACGTATAGCCGCAACATTTATGCCACAGTTCGGTTTACTTTTGAGTACATATCGTCGGGCGTTGTCTACCCCCGGCGTTACCCACCGGATGGCGATATTTACCGTCCGGCAAGCAGCTTCTCGATCAGACCGTCTAATTCATCCGCCGAAAAGAAACCGAGTTCGATCTTACCGGTTCCCCCGCCGGTGCCATCGAAATGCACCCGCACTTTCGTCCCGAACGCCCCGCGCAACCGATCCTCCAGCGCGACATGGTCCGGGTTGGGCGAGGGAGTTGGGAATAGGGAGTTGGGAACGGTCCCCGAGACGGCTTTGGGCGCAGGACTGATCCCTGTTCCCTGTCCACTACTCTCGACCCCCTTCTCCCCTTCCATCCGCATCATGCGCTCGACATCGCGTACGGTCAGTTTTTCCTCGATGGTGCGGTCGAAAACGCTCTTCTGGCGGGCGCGGAACACGTCTCCGTCGGTTTCTGCCCCCTCGCCGCCCAGCAGACCGCGCGCGTGCCCCTCGGAAAGTTCGCCGCGCTCGACCGATTCCTGAATCTCCGGCGGGAGTTTGAGCAGGCGCAGATGGTTGGCGACCGACACGCGGCTCTTCCCGACGCGCTTGCCCATCTCTTCCTGTGTCCACCCGAACTCGCTCATCAGACGGGAATAGGCACGGGCAGTTTCGAGCGGTCCGATGTCCTGGCGGATCAGGTTCTCGATCAGGGCGACGGCGAGCGTTTCCTCGTCGGAAAGATCCTTGACGACGACGGGGACTTTAGTCAGTCCGGCGTCACGGGCGGCGCGGTAACGGCGTTCCCCGGCGACGATCTCGTAGCCCGGGAGCGGCGCGGGGCGCGGGCGTACCAGGATCGGTTGCAGAACTCCGTTCTGTTTGATCGACGCCGACAGTTCCGCGAGGGCGGCGGGATCGAAGTGGGTGCGCGGCTGGTTCGGGTTCGGGTGCAGGAGAGTGAGCGGCACTTCCTCGCCGATGGGCTGTTTGCCCGCGCCGATGGTCCCGGCGATCCCGAAACTCCCCCTAACGTTTTCGTTGCCACCAACGGGTATTAGATCCGCGAGACCCCGCCCCAGCACCGGACGAGCCGTTTTTGATGACACCGTAGCGGCGTTCGACATCTGCTAAAAGTTCCTTTGCGATGGTTTCGTAAGCGATCGCGCCTTTGCTGCGCGGGTCGTAAACAGAGATGGGTTGTCCGAACGACGGTGCTTCGGACAGGCGAATGTTGCGCGGAACCACGGTCGGCGAGACCGCGTCCCCGAAATACGATTTTACTTCCTGCATCACCTGGTTGGCAAGGTTGGTCCTGCCGTCGAACAGGGTCAGGATGACTTTTCCGATAGTCAGGTCCGGGTTCAGGTGCAGACGGACCCGCTCGGTGATCTCCAACAGTTGCGTGATGCCCTCCAGAGCGTAGTATTCGCACTGGAGCGGGATCAGCACCTGGTTGGCGGCGGTCAGCGTGTTGACGGTGATCATACCGAGCGATGGCGGCGAGTCGATGATCACGAAATCGTAATCGTCGGCGATGGCGTCGATGGCTTTTTTGAGCACGAACTCGCGCTCCTCGCGGTTCAAAAGTTCGATCTCGGTGGCGGCTAAATTGATGGTCGCCGGGAGCACGTCGAGTCCCGGGACCGTGGTCGCCTTGCGCGCTTCCCGGATCGGCTGGTCCTGCACAAGCACGGTGTACGTGTCCGCCGTGACGGTACGCCGGTCGATGCCGCACCCGGAGGTCGCGTTGCCCTGCGGGTCGGTGTCAATAAGTAGTACCCGCCGCCCTTCGGCAAGGTATGCGGCGAGATTGACGGCGGTAGTGGTTTTACCGACGCCTCCTTTTTGATTGACGACTGCCCAAACGATGGCTGGCATGGCGGGAGCGATTTTCCTTTTCGGGCGAACATTCGCGGGCGCACTGTTTCACATGACACGACAATCGTTTCGCCCGCGCCCCGATTATACACGGTTCACGCCCGTTTGGGAAGGGCGATTTGTTTCACGTGAAACAAAAATGTTCTTTATGACACAATGTATTACTTTATCACATTATGTGATATTTTATGAGACTTAATATATAATTAGAATATGAACTCTATGAGCCTGTCCTTTTTGGACAAAGAACCTATATCTCAAAAATTCCTACGAACTTTGCTTCGTCTGGGTGAGTACAAAGGCAAGTACGAACTGTTTACGAAACAAACGCCGCAAATTCTTGAGGCGTTGCGGGAGTCGGCACGCATCGAGAGCATTGAGGCGTCGAACCGTATTGAAGGTGTCGTTGCTTCGCCAAGAAGGTTACAAGAAATCGTCCGCAAAGGTGGTACGCCACTGAACCGACCGGAGAAGGAAATTGCCGGATATCGTGACGTATTGGAAACAATTCATATATCTTACGAACATATCCCCGTGACACCGAACTACATCCTTCAGTTGCACCGCAATCTGTATGCTCCGTCTGGGGAGAGTACTGGCGGGGAGTGGAAACGTACGGATAACGAAATCGCCGAAACGCATCCTGACGGAACGCGCCACATACGATTTCGCCCCGTCCCTGCGTGGCAAACGCCGGACGCAATGCGTTTGTTATGTGACCGTTACCGAAATTTGAACGAGACAGGCGAAGTCGATCCGCTGATCCTGATTCCGGCTTTCGTGCTGGATTTCCTGTGTATTCACCCGTTCGCCGATGGTAACGGACGTATGAGCCGTCTACTCACGCTACTTTTGTTGTACCAATCGGGTCATATGGTTGGACGATACATCTCTCTGGAAAGGATCATTGAGAAGCACAAAGACGGCTACTACGAAACACTGGGCATCGCATCACAAGGATGGCACGAAGGGACACATACCATCACCCGTTGGCGCGAATATATTTTAGGCGTCGTTCTGGCGTCTGCCTACAGAGAGTTCGAGGATCGCGTGGGTACCGTAAAGAGCGGCACACGCGGTGCGAAAGCCGAGCAAGTACAGGCGGCGATAAGGCGGCTACCGCTACGCTTCCGGTTTGAGGACGTGCAAAGGGCGGCTCCCGGTGTTTCCGATGCATTGCTACGAAAAATAATGGCGGAACTGAAAAAAGACGGGTTACTGTTGTCAGGCAGGGGACCGAGTGCGTACTGGGAAAAAACCGACGCGTTCGGCACTACGCCGACGCCGTAGCCGGTTGCGCGGTCCGCTCCTCGTGGAGCAGGTCAGCGGGCACGTTCTGGGCGAACTCGCGGGCGGACGCGGGGCGCAACAGCCGCTCGTAGATCACGGCGGCGACGGTCGCGCCTAGTATGGGACCGACGACGTACAGCCACAGGGACGACAGCGCAGTCCCCCCGGCGAAGAGCGCGGGTCCGAGCGAGCGCGCAGGGTTCATGGAACCGCCGGTGACCGCGCCGCCGATAAGCACGTTGGCGACCACGACCAGCCCGATGGCGAGCGGCGGCAACGCGGGAGTGACGCGTCGGTCGGTGGCGACCGCCATCACTACCAGCATCAGCAGGAATGTCAGCACCGCCTCGATCCCGACGACCCGGAGCGGGGAGATGTCGGGAGCGGGAAGGTGTGCCCCCGCCCCAACGACCCCGAAGCACAAAAACGCGACGAACGCGGCGAGACACGCGCCGAGCACCTGCGCGACTATGTACGCCGGGACATGCCGCCACGGGAACCGACCGGCGACCGCGAACCCGAGCGTGACGGCGGGGTTGAAGTGCGCCGCCGAGACCGGACCGAGCGCGGCGATCATCGCGGTGACGATGAGACCGGAAACCCAGGCGGCGGACGCCAGCGAACCGTCCCCGCCCGCGAACGATTTCGACGCCGACAGGGCGACCGGCGCGAAGACGATCCCGAAGGTGCCGATCAGTTCGGCGGCGAAACGGTGGCGCATCGGCGGCTTATTCCTCGGGGGCTTTCACGGTGCCGCCTGTGCGCAGATATTCCGCGAAATACTCGGGCAGCCCGGCGGCGATCAGACGACGACACGCGGCTTCGACATCGTACGGAAGGCGAACTTGCTCCGTGGTCACGCCGCCGTCGCCGTCCAGCGTTAGCACGCAGTACCCAGCGCGCGTGTCGCCGTCCTTCGGTCGCCCGACGCTACCCGTGTTGACGAAATGCACCCCGTCTATCGTCCGGTGGAACGGCACATGGGTATGGCCGAACGCGACGATGTCGGCGTGCGCGTCGTCCTTGCCACCCGCGACGAACTGGCGCAGAAAGCCGTCGGAGCGGTTCTCGAACAGGTACTCGACCGTGGAGCGCGGCGACCCGTGGCACAGCAGAACGCGCCTCCCCTCGACTTCCAGCCGGATCTCGCGGGGGAACGCGCGCAGTTTCGCCCGGTTCGCCGCCGACGTGTTTTCGCAGGTCCAGAGAAACGACACCTCGCTCATGCGAATATCGAACGGCTTGATATACGAGCAGCCGCAATCCTCTTTGGCGAAACCGACGCCCTCGTCGTAGTTGCCGAGGACCACCGGGCACCCCATCGTCTCGATCAACTCCTGGGTTTCGTTCGGCTCGCCCGCGTAGCCGCCCAGATCGCCGAGGCAATACACTACGTCATAGTGCGCGCGGGCAATGTGGTCGGCGACGACACGCATCGCGGGAAGATTCGCGTGGATGTCGGAAAATAATGCGATTCGGGTAGCCATAATTTTTTGGGTGTCAGCAACAGTCTTCGTCGGGTTCGGGTTCCTGAGTGAAGAACATACCGAGGTGCGCGGTCTCGGCGGGATTCGCCGCGCAGATCATATTTTTGCCGCGCCGCTCCATCACGATCAGCCCGGCAAGGCGCAACTCTTTCAAATGCTCCGAGATCGTGGACGTAACCCGCTCTTTGCCCGTGACATGACAGCATACGTCCCCCACCGTCGGACCCGCCACGGGGCGGACGCTGCCGTCGTCCTCCACGGCTACCGGTGCGTTCTGAGCGCGCAGAAACTGGTAAATGCGGAGCCGCGTCGGGTCGCCGAGTGCTTTGAACTTGGTAGCGGTGTCAGCGAGGTCGGCGGCGGCGGCAGTGATTTGTTTTTCGGCGGGAGTCATCGGGAGTGTTTGCATCGGTTTATTTCGTTTCTATCCGAAGCATTATAGCCCGTAAATCTGACACCGTTTTGCGATAATCGACGCGGATGTTAGCAACACGTTTTTATTTCGCCAAAATACGAAGTGATAATATCGTGGCTAAGCGTCGGCGTCAAGAGTTATTTCGCGAAATGGCGAACTGTTTTTTTTCAGCGTAGCGGTTTACGGTGCGAAAAGACGGTAAGACCGATCCAGCCCAGAAGCAGAAGCGTGAAGCCGTTAGAGTAAAGCGGGAGCGCGAACGGCTGGCAGAGGCAGACGATGCCGACCAGGATCAGCATGATAGAAAACCACTCCGCCCCCTGCGCGAATTTTCCAGAAAGCATACCGCGAGATTCCCCGCGCCCGGGCGTCTTTCCTGCCCCGTGGTACGATAACAAACCCATGGCAATAATTCTGCGCGACGATCTCAACCGCGTCCTCACGCTCGCCGGACCCGCACGGCGCATCGTGTCGCTATCCCCGGCGGCGACGGAAAACCTGTTCGCTATCGGGGCGGGGAGGTTCGTGGTCGGCGTCACCTCGGCGGACACGTACCCCGCCGCCGTCGCCAAACTTCCGCGCGTCGGTGATTTCGGGACACCGCGCTACGAGACGATCCGCGCGTTAAAGCCGGACCTGATCGTCGCGGAAAGCGGGACGTTGCGCGCCGAGAACCTGCGCGCGATTTCCGAGAGGACAAAGGCACCGGTGTTCGGGCAGGTTTCGGTGCGCTACGCCGACGTGGAAAAGCACTTGCGGCAGTTAGCGACGCTGTGTGGTTTGCCGGAAGGCGCAACGGAAAGCATCGCCGCTCTGCGCGCCGGGGAAACCGCCGCACGGCGGCTCGCGCGGAACAAAAAACCGGTCCCTACGTTCCTCGAAGTGTCCCGCTCCCCGCTGTATGCCGCCGGTCCCGGCTCGTTCCTGGATGATCTCCTGCGGATCGCGGGCGGCGTCAACGTCGTCCGCACCCGCGAACCGTACCCGATGGTTTCGCGCGAGAGCCTGCTCGTCGCCAACCCCGACGTGTATATTGTCACCGTACCCGGCGCGGCGGAACAGGTCCGGGTCGCTGCCCCGCTTCCCGCCCCGCTCGACATCCTCCGCGCGGCGAAGCAGAACCGGGTGTACGCCCTGCCGATAGATCTCCTGTTCCGCCCCACCCCGCGCCTCGCGAAAGGGTTGTTGCTTCTGGCGAAGGCGTTGCACCAACCGCTGTAAGCGGCAGTTGAGCATCGTTTCCGTTCGGGGGTATGGATACCCTCCGGTGTGCACCTTCGGCGTCAGCGTCCTGCGGACGCGGGAGTACTGGGATACGTCTGGCACACGCGGAAACCGTTCTCAACCAACGCGTCCGCAGGACGCTACCGCCGAAGGCGCACAGCGGAGGGTTTACAAACCCCCGACCCGGGAGAACGACGACCGATGCGCCCCCCCCGACAAGTCCCCTACTGCAAGTCCGCCGCGCCGAAGTTCACCGAGAACCGCTTGCACCAGATGCTCACGCCCTTAACCTGCGCGACATCGACGCCCGCCGGGAGCACATAGTTCTGGTCGCCGATGTTGCCCTTGATCACGCCGAGGTCCACGAAGTTCCCTTTGTTGATCGCCTCTGTGTCCGAGCCGCCAGCACCCTTCACAAGATACACATGCACATCGGGACCGTTCGACGTGCGGAACTCCGAAAGACGCAACACCTTTTTACCGTCCGCGTCTAAAATCTGCGCTTTGCCGGTCGTCTGGTGCGAGATGCCCGCAAACGTGCCGGAGGAAACCGGGCGGCTCGACGACGCGGCAATGGCGGTCTCGCTGACGGCGCGATTGACGAAAAGTGCTTCGGGGCGGAACAGATACCACAACAACGCGATCACCGGCACGACCGACAGATACACATAGATACGGTTACGGCGAATCAATTCTTTCATGGCGTTAATCCTTTGGATCGGTCGGGGGGACGATTCCCGTCCCCCGGATTAGGTAGCGATGGTCGCGATTAATGCTTCGCGGCGGTCAGCGGAGCGGTGCCGAAGTTGACATCGAACTTGTCGCACCAGATCGTGACCGCGAGGTACTTCCACAGGTCGATCTTCGCCGGAACCTTGAACGTTTGCGAGGTTTTGTTCTTCTTGAGCGGTCCGAGGTCGATAAAGCCCGACTTGGTCACCCCGGCGTCCGTGGTGACATCCTCGGCGGCAACCAGATACACATGAACGGCGGGACCTTCGGCGGTCGAGAAACCGGTCAGGCGCAGTTCACGGGTGCCGTTCGGGTTTTCGTAAATCGTCGCCGTGCCTTTGGTGTTATGAGCGACCTTGTGAAACTTGCCGGTAGTCACTTTGATTGCGGAATCTTTCTCGCCCATTTTGTCGCCCATCTTGTCGCCCATTTTGTCCTGCATCTTGCCGCCCATCGCGGACGGGGTGCCGGACATCCTATCGCCCATCTTGTCCTGCGCAAACACGGCGGAGCCGGATAAAGCGGTCAGCGAGGAGATAGCAACCGCGAGGGTCGTGATATGTTTGATAAATTTCATCGGTGTAACTTTCGATACGTTTTCGTTTTTTCTCGGCGATTCGGTCTGTTTTCGTTTTCCTCAACCGCCACGTCCATTGAACAAACGAAACCCCGGCGAAAGTTCGCCGGGGCGGTGAAAAAGTTTTTTGGTCAGTGGTCGGTACGGAACCTGTTGCCGTCTCCCGTTTGTCCTCCCTCCCCCCAGCCCCCTCCC
>JAYULM010000161.1:0-15657 GCA_043763605.1 Armatimonadota bacterium
CCTCTCCCTGACGATATAGAGTGCGGGCTTCGGCTTCGGTCATGCTGTTGAGAAGACTTTACCTTGAAGGGTTATCGAGTGCAATGACTGAATAGTTACAATAAATATTAAATAATCATCACGGTTAGTAGATAGACGCTTCTCTCCCACGTTCACCCATACCCCCACAGGCGCACGGCTTTGGGCTTACAAGAGCACGCGCGATGATCTATTCGCCACCTCGTATTTCTAACGGCAAAAATCTGTTCATCCGTACGGTGCTCTCATGATACGTCCCGGTTTAGAACAACTTCTAAGCGCAGATGCCGCAGACGTTGAGCCGAGCCTGCTTGCAACCACTGCGCGGTCGGGGCACCGGCAATTTCATTGGCGTAAGGCAAATCGGTCATCATACGCATTATGGAAGTCCGTGCTACTTGACAGTTTCCGCGCCGGATTAGGTAAGATGGTTGTATTATGCAAGCCGTCATTCTCGCCGGGGAGCGGGGCGCACCCCTTTACCCTTTAACCGCCAGCCAACCCCGCGCGATGCTGCCGCTCGTCGGCAAGCCGCTGGTGCAGTACCAACTGGAACTCCTGATCAAGCACGGGATTACCGAGGCGATTCTCTGCCTCCAGGTGATGCCGGAAGCGTTCGAGTCGCGGTTCAAGGACGGCGACGCGCTGGGGATGACGCTCCGCTACCACCGGGAACTGGCTCCGCTCGGCACGGCGGGTGCGGTACGCTCGGTCTTGCCCCGGCTGATCGAGGAATCGGTGCTGGTGCTCAACGGGCACAACCTGACCGATGCCGACCTGACCCGGTTACTCGAATCCCATCAGGAGCGCGACGCGGGCGTTACCATGCTGCTGGCACAGGTCGAAAACCCGTCCCGGTTCGGCGTCGTCTCGTTCGACAGCGACGGGAAAATTACCGCGTTCCGCGAGAAACCGTCGGTCGAGGAAACGCAGTCGGGCTTCATCAATGCCGGGGTGTACGTGATCCGCCGCGATCTGTTGCGCCGTATGCCGCCGGATACCGAAGTGTCGTTCGAGCGGCAACTGTTCCCGCAACTTTTAACCGAGGGCGTCGCGATGTACGGCGTCGTGAACGAAGGGCGGTACTGGCGTTCCATCGCGACGCTCCCCGATTATCAGCAGGCGCAAGCCGATATTCTGGAGCATACGGTAGATGCGATTATTGGCGGAAACGAGGTTCGGCAGGGGGTCTGGGTCGGCGACCACGCCGTGATCCATCCGACCGCGCGGCTTTCCGGTCGGATTTTCGTCAACCATCATACCGAGATCGGCAAGGACGTACGCATTTCCGGCGTCTGCGCCATCGGCTCCCGGTGCCGCATCGACGACGGCGCGATCATCGAGGATTCTATCCTCTGGCGCGGTACCACTATCGAGACCGGGGCGACGGTGCGCGGGTGTATCCTCGGAGATAACTGCGTGGTGCGTACCGGCGCGAACGTGCAACCCGGCTCCGTGATCGGCGCGGACGCCGTGATCGCGTCCGTGGTCGCGAAACTGCCGTCGCGCGGGGACATTCAGCGGGCGGCGATCAAGTTCGGAACCGACGGCTGGCGCGGGATCATCGCCGACGATTTCACCGTAGACAATGTCCGCATCGTGACGCAGGCGGTGTGCAACTGGATCAAGTCCGGGGCGGTTTCCGGGGACGGGCTGGTGATCGGCTATGACCGCCGCGCCCAGTCCGAATGGTTCGCCCGTGCGGTGGCGCAGGTCGCGGTAGCGAACGGCGTGAAGATATATCTGTCGGATCGTGAGTGTACGTCGCCCGCCGTGTCGTTCGCGTGCCGGTATTATGGGGCGTCGGCGGGTCTGATGGTCACCGGCTCGCACAACCCGCCGGAGTACAACGGTCTGAAGATCAAGGCGCACTACGGCGGTTCCGCGACCCCGGAAATGGTCGGTCAGATCGAGGAACATCTGCGCCAACTGCTCCGCTCGGGTGCCGCGCCGCAAACCCGCCGGGAGATACCGTCCACGGAAAATATCGCCGCCCCGTTTCTGGCGCACTGCGCACGGTTCGCCGATTTGAAGAAAATTCAGGGTGCCGGGCTGAAAGTGGTCGTGGACCCGATGTACGGCTCGGGGGCGGGCTACCTGACCGACATCCTGCGCGGTGCGGGGGTGGACGTGACGGAAATTCGCTCGGAACGCAACCCGTACTTCGGCGGGATCATTCCGGAACCGATTGAGCAGAACATGGAAGCCCTTTTCGCGGCGGTGCGAGAAAGCGGGGCATCGGTCGGGATCTGTCTCGACGGGGACGGGGACCGGTTAGCCGCGTGCGATTCACAGGGGCGGTACGTGGATTCCCACCGGATTTTCGCCGTGTTGCTCAAGCACCTGTTTACCGTAAAAGGGTGGACGGGCGGCGTGGTGCGGACCGTTTCGACCACCCGTATGCTCGACAAACTTTGCGCGAAATACGGTCTGCCGCTCACGGAAACCCCCATCGGCTTCAAGTACATTTGTGAGAAGATGCTCGCGGAAGATATTCTCATCGGCGGTGAGGAGTCGGGCGGTATCGGGGTCAAGAACCACCTGCCGGAGCGTGACGGCGTGCTGGTCGCGCTACTGCTACTCGAAGCGATGGCGACCACCGGCAAACTTTTAGAGGAGTTGATCGACGACGTTTACGCCGAGGTCGGTTTCCATGCGTACACGCGAAACGACCTGCATCCCACGCCGGAAAAAATGCCCCGTATCATCGCCGCGCTCCAGGGATTGAAACTGTCCGGGTTCGCGGGCGAGTCGCTCAAAGGTATCACGCGCAAGGACGGTACGCTCCTGACCTTCGCCGATGATTCGTGGCTCCTTCTTCGCCCGTCCGGCACGGAGCCGTTAGTGCGCGTGTACGCCGAAGCCCTGTCCCGGGAACGCGCGGAAGAATTGGTTGCCGCAGGTGTCACGCTCGTGGAAGGCATATAGGCGAGTAAGCATCAGCCGTCGTGCCTGAAAAACGTTGCGTGAATCCGTTACGACGTTTGAAGCAAGCGGTGATTTTGGGTATGAGGGATGCGTGAAATTACTACGACCACAAGACGTAAACCGTATGAGTTTATATAGCGTCGCTACTATCGCGCTATATACCTCGTAATTTCTGAAACGTGTCGTAGATTTCTGACATGCCAGACCCGTTTCATCTGTGCAATCTGCTTCTCACCCAAACAAAAGAACCGTTCGCCGAAGAAAGGCATCGCTAAACATGTCCTCACGTCGTATTTGTGCAACACCACTGCTTACCTCTGCCGCCGCTACCACAGTGATTCTCTGGGGCGCAGTAACCGCAAATGCCTGCGGACTTTGTGTCAGCCTCCAATCGTCTGTCCAGCAAGTCAAACTGCAGACATCGCCGACACTTGCGGCGGCGGCACCTGCGGATGGAGGGGGCTTCAATCTCGGTGCTTTCGACATCGTCTTAAACCCAAACGCTACACTTTCCACTAACACGGCTGCTCTCGCCGCATTCGAGCGAGCGGCAGCGAACTGGGAGCAGTATATTTCGGACCCGATCATCGTGACTATAGATGCCGGTTTCAGTAGTCTGGGTCCCGGAATTCTGGGATCAACCAGCCCGGTAGTGTTATCGAATACCTATGACAGCATACGCGATTTGATTGTCACGGACGCGACTGACGAGGGCGCGGACGATCTTGTCGCCACGCGAGTGCCGACACGCGCTCAGTTTAGTGCACTTCTGCCTGGCGGGTTTACCCTTACCAACTCACTACTGGTGAACAAAGCAAACCTCAAGGCGTTGGGCATTGCCGGTCTGGACCAACAATTCGGTGTTGCAGATGGCACGATCAATTTTAGCACCAACTTCAATTTTGATTTTGACAACAGCGACACTATGAACACGAACTTTACGGACTTCGAAACCGTAGCGACACATGAAATTGGCCACCTCCTCGGCTTCATCTCATCTGTCGACACAGTGGATCGAAATGCAAGTGGAGCGATCTCTCCCTTCACGTTGGACCTGTTTCGGTTCGCAAACAATACGGCGGGGAGCGATCCTTCGACCCTGCCACAATTTATGACCAATGCCCGATCCCTGCTAACGGGCGGTGACTCCATAACCGATGATGTCAATTCGGAGTTTCGTATGTCAACAGGCGTAAATAAAGGCGACGGACGCCAAGCCAGTCACTGGAAAGACGGCGATCTCATGGGGGGGAACGTGATCGGCGTGATGGACCCGACGTTAGCCGCAGGGCAAGTGATAGAGATAACCAACGCGGACCTGCGCGCATTTGATTTAATCGGTTACGACATCGCGTTTCAGCCAGTCCCCGCACCGCCTGCCGTGGTTTCGCTCGGGATCGGCGGACTCGTCGGGTTGCTCGGGGTCGGGGCACGGAAACTTCGCGCCCGGATACGGCGGACGGAAGGCAAGCAGGGGCGCGACGCGTCACCCGCCGCTATCGAGTGGCGGGTGACGCGTTCGATAAAATCACCTCGCCTGCGACGATAGCATGACCCGCAACACTTCGGCGACGCTCCATGCCTGCCACGGGCAACCGTTCGGGTGGTGGGGCGCGTCCCCGTCGAACACCTCGGCGATGCCGCCGACCCCGTAGTCATCCAGCCCGCGCAGGAGTTCGGACAGATCGACGCCGTCTCCGTACACGTTGCGGCGGGCGTCGGCATAGGGACCGAGGAGCCAAGGCCAGACCGTGCCCTGATGGTACGCTGTGTCGCGTGAGTATCCGTTGCCCTCGTAGCGCGGGCGATACGCCGGATCGGACGGGGACAGGGTGCGCAAGCCGTAGGGCGTGAGCAGTTCGCGTGTCACGGTGTCCACAACCGCCTTCGCGTCGGCGCGCGGCAGGTGGGTGGATACGGCGGCGGCGATAATCTGGTTCGGGCGGATCGACGGGTCCGGGGTGCCGTCCGGGGCAATCACGTCGTACAAGCCGAGTCCGTCGGGGCGCACGAATTTCGCCTGGAACGATTCGGCGGCGCGTTTCATCGACGCGAGGTGTGCCTCCTCGCCGAGCAAGTCCCAGGCGTAGGTCAGGGCGTGAATCCAGAGGGCGTTGATTTCGACCGCTTTGCCGACGCGCGGCGTGACGACATAATCGCCGATTTTAGCGTCCATCCAGGTCAGTTGTGTGCCCGCCTCGCCCGCCGAAAGTAGCCCGTCCCGCTCGTCCACCCGGATACCGAAGCGGGTACCGCGCTCGTGCCAGGAAATAATGTCGCGCAAAACCGGGGCGATCATCGCGCGAAACTCGGCGTCGCCGCCAGTCGCCGTGTCGTATGCCGCGCACGCGTGGACGAACCAGAGTGTCGCGTCCGCCGTGTTATAGTCCGGTGTTTCCCCGGCGTCGGGAAATCGGTTCGGGATCATCCCTTCCGAAACATATCCCGCGAACGCGGCGAGTATCTCGCGGGCGACATCGAAACGGCGCGTCGCCAGACAGATGCCGGGTAGCGAAATAAACGTGTCCCGCCCCCAGTCGGTGAACCACGGGTACCCGGCGAGAATCGTCGTCCGGACCCCCGCGCCGCGCACCACGAACTGGTCGGCGGCGAGGAGGAGGTCAGTGCTAAGTGGATAGTGGTCAGTGGTCAGTGGGGGGGGGGCTTCAGACTTCTGTCCACTGTCCACTGTCCACTGTCCACTGACCAACTCATTCTGCCGTCGGACGATGTCGCCGACCACCACGCTCGCCGGTCGGGGGGGATCCGTCTCTATCGTGCCGACGAACGTCACCGACTCGATGGATTTATTCAGTGCGATTGTCGCGGACGCCGGGCAGTAAAGGTGCTCGACGGGGTTCTGACCGCGCTCGGCTTCGCGCTCGTGGAAGTTGTTGCGATGCCACCAACCGGCGCGCGTCCACTTTGCTCCCGGCAGGAGCAGGCGGAGCGTCGGGGCGTCGGGAGTCGCCTGTATTTCGTATCCGTTCTCGGTGAAACCCTGCCGCGCGGGAAAGCCGTCCCACGGGCGCATCTGATGGTGATAATCTTTCCAGGCGACCAGTGGCGCGAGCGTCAGGTCCACTTCCGAGCCGCCGACGCGGGCGTAAGTGATGTAAACGGTGTTCTCTCCCGGGGCGAGGAAAACGCGCTTGATAATGCGCAAGCCGTCCGGGAAATCGAACTGCCACGTCGGAACCGGCAGGGAATCGAACGCGGTGACGTAGTGCCAGCCCTGCGGGTGCATCGTACCGTCCGCGTATCGCCCGGTGTGCAGATCGTAGGCGACTCCGCGCACGGTCACGGTCTCGTGCAGACAGGACAGCAAGACCATCCGGTGTGTCGGGGGGCGCAGGGCGGCGGTCAGGAGCGAGTGGTAGCCGCGCGTCGCCACCCCGGCGACGGTGCCCGAGGCGAACGAGCCGGTGCCGTTCGTGGAGAGCCATTCGCGGCGGGAGCAGGAGGCGTAATCGGCGAGCGTTTCGGCGGAAAGCGTCATACCTACTGTACCGACGAGGGGCGAAATAAGTTGCATATCCATGCCCTCTTTTCATGGAAATCCCTTTTGTAGTACAATGCACCACGGGTCTTTAACGAACGTTCGGCGTCGGTAGCCAGGCGGGCATGACGCGATTGGACGGAAACTGAACCGGAATGAGCAAACAAAGCAAGCGGATCGTACTCTTCACCTGGGGGTCGTTCGGCGATCTGCATCCCTACATCGCCCTCGCGCAAGGCTTGAAAGCGCGGGGGCACCGCCCCGCCATCGCGACCGTTGCCTTCTACCGCGAAAAGATCGAGGGAATGGGGATCGACTTCTTCCCGCTCCGACCCAATCTGCCCCCGTTCGACCTGGTCCCCAACATGGCGCGCCGCTGGATGCAGGGGCGCGGCGGGACGCGATCCGTGGTGCGCGACACGCTGATGCCGTCGCTACGCCTGATGTATGAGGACGCCGTGACCGCCGCGCAGGGCGCGGACCTGCTCCTCTCGCACCCGATCACCTACGCCGTGCCGATTGTCGCCGAAAAGTTCGGCATCCCCTGGCTTTCCACCGTTCTACAGCCCATCGTGTTCGCGTCGGTGTACGACCCGCCGACGCCGCCGGGGACGCCCGGGCACACCGGCTGGCTGATGCACCAGTTGCCGCCCGGAGCCGTCGCCCCGATTGTGAAACTGGCGAAGATCGACACCCTGCGCTGGGCGAAAGAGGTGCCGCGCCTTCGTGCCGACCTCGGCATGCCGCCCGGTCGGCACCCGATCTTCGAGGGGCAGTTCTCGCCGTTCGGGACGCTGGTGCTGTTCTCGTCCGCGCTCGCCAAACCGCAGGAAGACTGGCCCGCGAACGCCTACCAGACCGGCTTCTGCTTCTATGACCGCCTTTCCGACAAGGAAGCCACACTCGAACCGGCACTGGAATCGTTCCTGAACGCCGGGGAACCGCCTATCCTCTTCACGCTCGGCACGGCGGCGGTGCTGATGGCGGGCGACTTTTTCCGGCAGTCGGCGGAAGCGGCGCGCATCCTGCACCGCCGCGCGATCCTGCTGATCGGCAAAGACCCGCGCAACCGCCCGGACCGTGCCCTGCCCGAAGGCGTGGTCGCGTTCGAGTACGCCCCGTACGGCGAACTGATGAAGCGCGCCGCCGTCGTGGTGCATCAGGGCGGGGTGGGGACCACGGGGCAAGCCCTGAACGCCGGGCGACCGCAACTGATCGTCCCGTTCGCGCACGACCAGCCGGATCACGCCGACCGCATCTACCGCCTCGGTGTCGGGCGTCAGGTGCCGCGCATCCGCTATCAGGCGCGCCGCGTCGCCCGCGAGTTGGGGAAACTGCTGTACGACCCGAGGTACGCGATCCGCGCGGCGGAAGTGGGGCGTCAGGTGCAGAGCGAGGACGGCATCGGTGCGGCATGCGACCGGATCGAGCACGTTTTGCGGCAGACCGATGGTGGCTCCCCGCGCCTGCCGGAAGGCGGCGACGTATCCGAACTGGTGGGGGATGTCGCCGCCGGGGGCATCACCCCGACCGCGCGCGACGCCGCCACGGAAACGGTACGCCGCCTGATCCGCCGGGGGCGCGCCCGGTTGCGGCTGTTCACGGGAACATCGTCGGTGTACCTGAAGCGGATCAGCGAAACGTTCACCGAGCGGCGATAAAGCGTTCGGGTGAAGGCGAATCGCGTATGAGATTACTGACCCGCCACCGCTCCGAGTACGTGAATAGATTTCAGCATCACATTTCTGACGGAGGACTTTATAATGACGGAAAGTTTCGGGTCGGACGCCACCACGTTATTGAGATTACTTGCCGGTTTACCGTTGCGTTGGGAAGGCAAAGCCAGCGTATTGGAACTGCAGGGGGCTGATGACAAGTGGCGCGAGCCAGAATGGTGGGCAGTTTACTTCCAATACGTGTGCCGTCTCGCATTTCGGGAAGGGTTCAGATGCCCCGGTGACAGTTTCGGGGGCGTGAATTGCGACTTGATGCGTTCCGTCAACTGGGACTTGAGAAGTAAAGCGATCAAATCGGACACGACTTACACCGTTTTGAATGACGTGGAAGCGACGCGCCTTTCCATCGCGAAGTGCGGGGAATATGGTGTGGTCGTCGGGCTTTGTGATGTTGGATTTGACGAGAGCCGCGCGTTCCAGCGGTGGCGTTCCGCTTTGGAGGGAGTCCCGTCGAATCCTGAAAAAGGAATTGAGAACCAGAAAGCCGTATCCCGCTATCAAAAAACACGCGCAGTGTTGACGGAACTGCTCATTCTCCGATTCACCAAAAAAGACCTGAACAGTTTGGGAACAGTGCGACCGAGTCGGAATAGTAGCGACCTCCGGCGCGAAAAATATCTTCTTGACCTCGAAGATATAGATGATTTTCTGGTCGGGCGTATCGAATTTGTACCGCTCGATGTGCCGACCGGGTTGTATCAGCCGCGCTGACCCGTACCATTTTCGCCGCATAAAGGAAACTTGCCATGTCGCTTGATATTGTTGCCGGGAAGGACGGGGTTGTTCTTCTCGCGGACACCCGACCCCCTACGCCGGAGGCGACAGTACACGCGCTCAAAGTCCTCCGGGATACGCCGACCGACCCGGGCGGGTCGCGGATCGCCGTGCTCGGCGAGATGCCGAACCTCGGGGCGCACGCGGACGAGGCGCATTTGCTCGTCGGGCGGGCGGCGGGCACGGTGGCGAAGCCGGACAGTTTGATCCTGGTTGGGACGGATTACGCGCGCAAGATCGCCGCCGGGGCGATCCGCGAAGGGTTCCCCACGGACAAGGTCCATTATTTCGAGTCCGCCGACGACGCCGTGAAGATCGTCCCGTACATCGTGACCGGCGACGATGCCGTGTTCATCGCCGGGGCGGGGGATCCGGCGATGGCGCGCATCGTCGCCGCGCTCGGGGGCACCGTCAACGCGCAAGCCGTCGCGCCGGTTGCCGTTGCGCCGCAACCGACGGAAATGGCGGCGATTTCCGAGACGATACCGGTTCCTGTGCCGACCCCGGTTCCCGAAGCAGTGTCGATTCCCGCACCGGCACCCACGCCCGTTTCGGAACCTGTCATCATCCCGGTTGCCGCGAGCGTGGAACTTCCCGTCCCGGCGACACCGCCCAGCGTGCCCTTTTCGCTGGAAACGTTGCCGGACTTTCCGCCTGCTCCGGGACATACTCCATTTATCCCGCCGCCTCCGCTGGCCACGTCCGCCGTCGCCGCGTCGCCCGCACCGCGTATAGCCGAACCGCTCACCGGTCTTTTCGAGCGGGAACGAAAGAATGGGTTCGCGTCCTTCACCGACACCGATATTTCCATTGCCGTGCCGATCTCGCAGAAGGTTATGGACGAACTGATCGCGTTCTCACTCGCGTCGTCGCCGCCGATTCCTGCCGTCTCGGACCTGAGCGTCCGGTTCGCCGGGAACGACCTGATTACCGTACAAGCCACGGTCGAAAAGTGGGGGTTCCGAAAAAGTCTGGTCGCCGAATTTCGCGTCGAGCGGTATATCCCGTTCTGGCAGAACCCCGAAATCGTGCTCACCCTGCTGACTTCCGGGATTATCGAACTCGTTTTGAACCTCGTCCCGCTCCCGAACTGGGTCCGGGTCGAGGGGGCGAAAGTGCGCATCCATCTTGGAACCCTGTTCACGGAAAACAACCTGCCCGAACTCAACAAACTGATCCGCGAGGTGAACATCGCGGTCCGTGCGGGCGGCGCGAACGTGACCGTTCGGTTCTGTGTCGGCGCGGCGCGAACCCCGCCCCCCACGATCAAATAGGGCGCGGACGGAGAGCGAATCGGCGGCGGTCGGGCGACTCACCCACTGCCCGTCGTGAGCGGGAGCGATTCCAACCCGCGCAACACCAGCCCGCGCCGCCAGCGGAGTCTCTCCGGGGCACGCGCGAGCCGCAGATCGGGGAAGCGACGCAAGAGCGTGTCAATCGCGATCTGACCTTCCATCCGGGCGAGCGATGCGCCGAGACAGTAATGTCCGCCCTGTCCGAAGGCTAAATGCCGGTTAGGGGCGCGGGCGATGTTCAGCGTGTCCGCGTCGGGGAACTGGCGACCGTCACGGTTCACGGAGGCGATCACGCCGAACACGAGCGCGCCGCGCGGGATCAGCGCGCCCGCGATTTCCACATCCTCGCGGGCATAGCGATGTGTCGCCATTTCCGCCGGACTCCCGTAGCGGAGCAGTTCCTCGACCGCCGTCTTGATGCGTTGCGGCTCAGTGCTCAGGATCTCCCGTTGTTCCGGATTCTGGAGCAATGCCAGTACGCCGTTTCCGATCAGGTTCACCGTCGTCTCGTGCCCCGCGCTGAGCAAGATCGCGATTATCGCGAGTAATTCGTCCTCGGTCAGCCGATCTTCGGTGCCTTCCGTTTGCAGCAACGCGCTCGTCAGGTCATCCCCCGGCTTCGCGCGGCGCAGTCGGATCAGCCGCCGGAGAAATCCGACGAACGCCAGCATATCGGGTATGGCGAGCAACATACCGCCGGGTGACGCCGCGTGTTTGATGATCGTATGTGACCACCGCGCGAAGTTCGCGCGGTCGCGCGCCGGCACACCGACCAGGTCCGCAATCACCGCTACCGGGAACGGCAGGGCGAAGTCGCGGATCAGATCGAACCTGGGATAGCGGGCGGCTTTGTCCAGCAGTTCGTCGGCGAATACCTGAGCGTCTTCCGCCATCCGCTCGATCCGGCGCGGCGTGAACGCCTGCTGAACTCGCCCGCGCAACCGCGCATGATCCGGGTCGTCCAGATCCAGCATATTTCGTAGCAACGGGGCGAACACGGGCGGCACCCAGGGTTGACCGCGCAACTGCTCTGCCGTCTGCGCGTTGCGGCGGTCTTTGGCGAAGCGCGGGTCTTTCAGCAACGCGAGTACGTCGTCATAGCGCGCGACCAGCCACGCCTCCTGACCGCCGGGAATACGTACGCGGCAGACGGGGGAGTGTTCGCGGAGCCGGGCGTAGAACGGATGCGGGTCGGCTTTAAATTCCGGGCTGGTAATTCGGACGTTTTCAAACGGTGCCGTCATGGGAACCTCCTCTGTCTAAGGCGATTCCGTCACCGGGTAGCATGCCGTCAAGTAGCAGGGTAGTGAGCAAGTCGGGCAGGTCATCCCACTGCGCCTGCAGAGGATCGTCTCCCATCAATCGGAGCATCACCAACCCGAGAAACGTCGCGGTGAACGTGCGCAGTGTTAGCGGCACATCCATCGGGCGTAGCGCGCCGTCCGCGATCAGTTTTCGGAAAAGCGGCTCCGCAAGCGTAAACGTCGGCGTGATAACGCGTTCGAGATACAGGGCACGTAGTTCGGGGTTGACCAGCACTTCCGCGAGTACGATGCGTAGGACGGGGAGATTGTCGCCCGCAAACACCGACAGCCGCCGCGCGAGGTGTTCGCGGAAAAACTGCCTTATATCGGTCGGAATCTCCGGTGGGGAATCGGTGCCGTTGCTCTGCCCAATCTCGTCCAACGGGTCAAGGATCGCAAGCAAAAGCGCGGATTTATTCTCGAAATAGTTGTAGATCGTGCCATCAGCGACGCACGCCGCCTTCGCAACGTGACGGATCGTGGCGCGATGAAAGCCGCGTTCGGCGAAAACCGGTATCGCCGCGCGTACTATATGCGCGCGCCGGAGGCGCACCGACTCTTCGTGAATTGTTTCGTTCATTGTGTCATGAATATAAATTCAAATAAATGAATTCTTATTCAGAAGTTTACCGCAACGGGAATTGGATGTCAACTCGGAGCCATCTCTACGAGATATGACTTACTCCGTTGAGTCTGGAACCTCACCCCCCAGCCCCCTCTCCGTGCCGGAGAGGGGGAGTTGATGCACCGCAGTCAGTCGGAACGGGACGTCCGCGAGCCAGAGGGGACGCGCGGCAATCGATTCGTCTCGGGTGACTTACCCCCCCTCTCCGACACGGAGAGGGGCTGGGGGGTGAGGTTCCAGACTCAACTTTTGAGAAAAATTAAACAACGAGGGCGACGCGACGCGCCATACGAATCGCGCCACGCCCGTTTGCGGTCCTGGGAACTATCACGCGAATCAGCGAGGTGTTCGTGTAGCGTCGGTTGTCGGCGGATAGGAGGACTTCGATCTCCTGTCCGGCGTCGGGGCGGATGGGGTCCACCGTGATCCGGATCAGCACACGTGCGCTGAAGTCGTGCCCGTCATGCACCGTCACCCACGCCGCCGCGCTCAGTTCGGCTTGCAGGGAGTCGCCGACCTTTTTCCAGTCGAGCAGATGAACCACGGTCCGCGAGAAGATGCGCAATAACTCGCCTTTATATTTCGGGGCACCGGTACGCTCGAAATAGAACTGAACCGCATACGGCGTTTCGCAGCCATGTATCGACCGCAGGTAAACTTTGCCGGTGATGTCGCCGCCGATATCCGTCTTTGCCGCGAGATTGCGCGCGGTGAACGCCCCGCCTGTAGATTCGACCACGTCATGCATTTCCGACAACCGGACCGGCGTCTGTGCGGCGGTCTGAGCGGATTTGAACGAAAGATATTTCCGGTAGGAAGCGTCCTCCGGGAGCGATTGAGAAACAGAGTCGGTACAGTAAGCACAGTTCATTTTTTACATCTCCACAAGTGATTGGTATAGGTCACTCGCACGATGTAATTATCCCACCTGGAGTCGGGACTGGTTGTGACGCCGCGCACACCGAGAATGTGACGCGTGTCACACTCCGGGTGCGGATCATTCCACGCCTTTGATTGTCGCCAGCGGCATGAGTGTCGTATGCACCTCCGCGAGGTTTGCCGCGACTACCGCCGCAAGCACGTCCTTCGCCGGTTTGTAGACGCCGGGGGACTCGTCAATCGGGACATCCACGCCGCCGCCGTTGACCAGCACACCGAGCGTTTTCATCTGCTTGTTGACGCCGCTCTGTGAAAACCGCTGACGCGCCTCGCCGCGCGAAAGGAGCCGACCACACCCGTGGTTTACGGAGTACAGGGACTTTTCCGCGCCCGCACGGGGGAAGAGTACGTAGGACGCGTCGCCCATCGAACCGGGTATCAGGACCGGGTGCCCAGTCGCTTCCCATTTCGTCCCGGCGAGCGCGGGATGCCCCGCCGGAAACGCCCGCGTCGCGCCCTTGCGATGTACCCATGCTGCGCGCCCGTCCGGGAGCGTTTCCTCCTGCGCCAGATTGTGCGAGATTTCGTAATACAGTTCCGGGTCGGTGCCGAACACGCGCCGGAACGCGATGGCGACCTGCTCCCAGATCATCAAGCGGTTCGCGGTGGCGAAGTTGCCGCCCGCCGCGACCGCGTTCTTGTAGCCGCTCCAGTGCGGCGAATCCGGGAGGAAATAGGTCGCGTCGCCGTTCGTCTTGTCGCCGCGTGCCTTCATTTCGTCGCGAGAAAGCGCGATGTAATGCGCCGCCAACTGATAGCCGAAGCCGCGACTGCCGGTGTGGATCATGCCCCAGAGAAACCCGTCCTGATCGTATTGGAGTTCGATGAAATGGTTCCCGCCGCCGAGTGAGCAGAGTTGTTGCATCCCCTTTTCCAGTGCCTTCGCGGGCGCGGTCCAGGCATCGTCCACGCCTAAGAACGGACGTTCCGTCTGCTGATCCCGGTATTCCAGCGCGTCCGCGCCGCCCCGGATGATCTCCTGCAAGCCCCGCCGCGTCACCGGGATATTGCCGCGTTGCCCGACGCCGATGCCGACGCGCTTCATCACCTCCTCGCTCCATTTGCGCTTGAGTTTCTCGTCGCGCCCTTTGGAAACCGGCACGTCGGACCGGAAACACAGGATTCCGCAGTTGTGTACGAAAACTCCGGCATCAAGCGCGAAGTTGCCGTAATCCGGCACAGTTAGGCAGTAAACATCTTCCGTTCTCTCTAACTTCTCGACAGACACGACCTTGTGATTAAATCCGTGTTTCCAACGTCTGTGACCTGATAGACCTAACCCACTTTTTACCTGTGCCCCGCAAACTTCGCACGTATACATGCGGCTTGCTACCTCTCTGGATTTTGCTTTGCCGCGTTCGCTCTGGTTGTACGCGACTAAGAATTTCTTGCCGCGTTCGCCGTTACCTGCCACTGATTCCTTGAAGTGCTCCGGGTTCTGTTCCATATATGCCTTTATATTTCGCGTCCCGCGTTCGGCGTAATAGGCATGCCCCTCGACGGTTTTCGCTTTCTCCGCGAGTGCCTTGTTGCGGTTGGCTTGAAATTTCTCAGACTGGAAGACCGCTAACTTTTCGACATGTACTCTATGAAAATGCCCGTGGTCCCGATTCCCCATGAATTCAAGATTTGTGGGGCGGTTATCCCATTGCTTGAAATTCCGGTGATGGATGATTGTCTTTTGCCCTTCAAATTTTGGTATCGTCCCCAGCAACCCGGCACGCGCCGCCATCCAATGCACCCGTTGACGATATCCGGTCGCCGGATGTTGAACCAACACATAGCCATCTTTGTCTCGTTCACTGTAGAACGGCATTAATGACGTATCCTCGCACAGGTCTTCGGCGGGACAGAAAGTGCCGTCGCGTAGCATAAATTCATGGTCCGGTGTGCATACTATCTCGCGTCCGTTGTCAAGAGTGACGCGAAGGAGCGCGGCTTCGGCGCGTGTCTTCCGCGCGAACGCACGAGCAACGGTCACTCTGTGTTTGGAATTTAGGGCGTAAACGAACAGTTCCTCTTCGGGTTGTTCTGCTAAAGCACGGAGTGTATACGATTGCCCATCCACAGTAGGTATAAGTGTGTCACCCGTAAAGCAGCCGATGTCGTACCCAACCGGCGAATGGAGCAACGTTCCGTCTGTCGCGATCACCGAACCGACCGGCACCGTGGACCCGATATGTGCGTCCGGCGTCACGGCGACATCGAGCACGCCGGGATATTCGGTTGCGTTGCGGATCTGGCTGTACAATCCGTCCTCGGATGCGGCATACAACTTATCCGAGAAGAAAATCCGTGCTGGAACGGGAACGCCCGTGTCCAGCAAAAAGTAACCGTCGCCCGTATTCTTACAATCCTCTTTAAGACTCATATGCTTTCTTATCGTTTGGGGCACCCCGTGTGCTAAGTCATCCCTCTATTTTATGGTCGAAGTCGAGTGGATAAGCACTTGTGCGAATTTAGGTTAGACCATCCTGAGCCTGTTTCATTACGCCGCTACTCTCGAAACGTTCTGAGTGTAGCGCGGAGATAGTCTAAC
>JAYULM010000162.1:0-4172 GCA_043763605.1 Armatimonadota bacterium
TGTGAAGTGCCTCTATCGTCTGCGCCGACATTTTGTTCGTCATGAAACCGTCCAGAATGCTCTCAGGACCGATTAGCCGTATTTCGCATCAGGTCTTTACAGTATTTTTACCGTCGACTTTCAAAATACGATCCATGCCATCCAGAATGAGGACGAAATCGGTATAAGGGGCTTCGTTTGTTGGGACGGTACTGTTGATTATCGCGAGTCGGGCAACGGCTAAGAACTCGTTCACTGCATCTCTCAGTCGCGCCTCGTTTCCGCGCACGGCTTTGAGAACTATTTCGCGGGCGGTAGACGAGGTGCGCAAACTGGTGAATGTTGCCTCAATCGGACCGCCTGTCACCTTTACTTCCGACATCCGAATCGGAGTTGTCAGAAGTTCGCGTACCCCTTCGATAAACGCGGGGAAAGGTTTGGTTAGCTGATCGGCGATACCGTTCTTCCGGAGAACCTTTGATAATTCCTCAACTGCCGCCAACAAAACAAACTCGATTGCGCCGTTATTTTCTTCGACGTATTCCAGTACATTCACAATCACCGGAAAGAACCGTTTTTGTCCGTCTATCGGTTTACGGGTATTCATCCGGTCCGCGAGATGTTTCAATTCGGACGATTTTCCGCCGCCGACGTGTCCCGCGAAGATTTGATGGACTCGCCCTCGGGAATCGCCAAGTTCCTGACACAGATCACGAGCGAAAGCATCACCTCCACGAACATCCGTGCAATCCACGTAAAATTGCGCGGTTGCCGGGACTATCGGATCGCAGTTGTTATAAATTTCGGTTAGTATTTCGGCGTCAGTCAGCGGCATGAACGGTTCCTCGCAAATTGTGCGGTTACTTCCAGTATACCACCGCGCCAAAACACGGAAAAAACTTTACTCAAAGTCGAAAGTCGATTTGAAGGGTTTGATATGGTAATGTTTTGCGAACGCATGGATTGACGGTAATCCGGACAGAGTGGAAATGTACCGACGATTTCCAATGGATCGATTGAGCGATACTATGGAGCGATGAAAACCGGGCTTATTCTTGGGAAGTTTCTACCACCACATCGCGGGCACGAATATCTAGTCAATTTTGCCGCCGGGTTCGCGGATCGAGTTACGGTTCATGTCTGCCCGACCGATGCCGACCCGATTCCGGGCGAGTTGCGCTATCAATGGATGCGCGAAACGTTCGCGGGGCGGGATAATATCCGCGTCGTGTATAACACCGATCCGTTGCCACAGACGCCCGAGGACGATCCCGAAAACTTCTGGCGGTTATGGCGCGAAAGTTTGCTCGAACGCGAACCGGACCGCAAAGAACCGACGTATGTTTTCGCGTCCGAGCAGTACGGCTTCCGCCTCGCCGAAACGCTGAACGCCGTGTATATTCCCGTGGATCATTCCCGGAGCCGGTTTCCGGTCTCCGGCACGGCGATCCGGGAGGACGCTCTGGCGAACTGGGAGTATCTGCTCCCCGCGACGCGCCCCTATTTCGCCAAACGCGTCGCCGTTGTCGGACCCGAGTCGAGCGGAAAATCTACGCTGACCGAACGGCTCGCGAAACACTTTCATACGACGTTCGCGCCGGAGTATGCCCGCACCTATCTGGAGAGTATCCCCCGAACCGAACTGGAACGCCTTTATGCCCCGAACGGTTTCGATGCGGAATCGATGCGCCGATTCGTTGTCGGGCAGTCGGCAAGCGTGGAGGCGATGGCGCGGGGTTGCAATCGCGTCGTTTTCTCCGATACTGAGGCTGTCGTAACAACCCTTTATTGCCGCCTGTTTCTGCGAAAGGAACCACCGTTCGTGTCGGAGCAGGTTGCGCGGCAACGCTACGACATGTATCTCCTGCAAACGGCACATGAGGATTGGAAATCGGAGGAGCAGCGGGTGCAACCGGATTACGCCGACCGAGCACGTTTCGCCGGTGATTGCCTGACTCTTCTGAAGTGGCACGGATATCCCGTCGTAATTCTCACAGGAACCTGGGCAGAGCGCGATCAACAAGCCATCGCCGCCGTCACCTCGCTATTACAGCCACCACCGAATGCGCGATGACGCCGGATCCGAACCGACCGCCTTCCTTCGACCGACGTAGTTTTCTATCGCAATGTAGGCTCCCATCCGGTACACTCACAGTTAGATTCGCACTTCGCTACAATCGCCGCCGATGAAACCCGATCCCGATCACCGAAACAGTTATCTTCTTTGCGGCATCGTTTTGCTGGCGTGTCTTCTCTGCGTCCCGTTCGTCGGCATGGGCGTCAACGATGACTGGTCCTACATTCGTACCACGCACGAGTTAGCACGTACGGGTCGGCTTGTCTACAACGGATGGGCGGCGGCGATGATCGGGGTGCAAGCCTACTGGGGCGCGCTGTTCGCTTTATTATTTGGCAAAGAATCGTTTACTGCCGTGCGACTTTCCATGATCCCGCTCACGCTCGGAACGGTCGTCCTGTTTTACGCGCTCTGCCGTCGCTCGGGCGTACCGCCGACGGGTTCGTTTTTCGGCGCACTGACACTGGGTCTGTCGCCGATGTTCATCCCTTACTCAGTGACGTTTATGACCGACGTTCCGAGTTTGTTTTTCGTCCTGCTTTGCGTATACGGCTATACACGCGCCTCGGAGGAGCAGGGCGACTTGTTGAGAATCGCCGCGAAACCGAACGGATTCGTTGCCTGGCTCTCGCTGGCAACGGTGGCGGGGATTGCGAGCGGCACCGTACGGCAGACCGGTTGGATTTTCCCGGTGCTCGCGACCGCTTTGATGATGTTTGACGTGATTCGCTCTGGCGCACCCGCCCCGGAGATCAAGCGACTACTTCTGATCCATGCGGTCGCCCTGGTCGCGTACTTCACTATCGTTATGTCGATGAATCAATGGTTCGCCCGCCAGCCCTATGCAATACATGAAGACCTCGGTCCGGCACTAACCGATCTTTGGCGAACCGGTGCCGAGCGGTTTCACCAATGGAAGATCGTTCCCGCCGCCGTCACCTACACACTCGTCATGCTCGCCCTGCCGATATTACCGTTCGCGGGGGATGCCTTTCTGCCCCGTAAAAAGACCGGCATAGCGGTTCCGTCCTTTATTGTCACCGCCATTTTGCTGCTCCTGTTCCAAGCGTGGTTCGAGTATCTGCCGCCGCGCCGGATGTTTCCGTGGATTCAGAACACAGTCACGAATACGGAACTCTGGTGGAACCTCGTCGCGGGGGAGATCGACAAGTATCCCAAGTTTTTGACGAAAGCGCAGCGATACGTCTTTTCCTACGTCATCGTCGGTTTGACGACGCTTTTGCTGGCGAAAAGTGCTCTTTCTTTCCTGTACTCGCGCTCCCGAAATGCCTCACCCTCTACGAACGGTCCCGCGCCGTTCGCGGTCCGGGTCTTCGGGATATTCCTGATGGTGTATATCCCGCTACTCATCGTCAAACTGTTCGTTCACTATTCGTTCGGGGTTCTCGACCGCTATCTCCTGACAGTTTTACCCGGGGTGATTCTCTGGCTACTCATTCAGCGGGGGCAGCGCGAACCGGCAAAAATCACGGTCGGCTTATCCCTTTTTCTGCTGACGGTTTACGCCTACTACGGGATCGGACGCACCCATGACGCCTTCGCGCAACGGCGCGCGGTCATGTCATTCTCGAACCGTCTCACGAAGATCGGGGTGCCGCGCACAATCATCAGTGCGGGACTGGAATACAATGGCTGGACACAGATCGTCACCGCCGGAAATTATAACGATCCGCGCATCGCTCACCCGGAAGGGACCTATTACGTTCCGAAAGACGAAGGGGAAACGATAAAGCACGATCCGTTCTGGTACTATACGCCCCGGGTCAGAGGGGTATTCTATATCCTGTCCAGCCCGTTCCCCGATCTGTACGACACCGCGACCCCGCCGGAACTGTATGATTGCTGGCTCCCCCCATTCCGAAGGCACATTTATCTGCAGACGAAAGATCCCCGGTTCAAGACATTTCTGGCTCCGAATCTCGAATAAGTGGCTCGGCGGCGAGAATGGTTCGTCTCACTGGAACGTGTTCCAAACTATGACGGAGGGCTTCTTTACTAGTAACTATTCAGGTATTGCAGAGTTTTCCGCTTCCGCGATACAGTCTTAATCAAGTTGATGACTGAAGAGCAAGCCCGAACCCTCTATCGTCAAGGA
>JAYULM010000163.1:0-4170 GCA_043763605.1 Armatimonadota bacterium
AACGACGGGTTGCCCTTCTACCTCGCCCTCATGAAACCGGAAGTCTATATCCGGTTTAAGATGTACTGTCAGCCAGGGTTCCAAATCATAGTTACCACTACCTTTGGTTTTACGGGGCTTGAACTTAGTACCGACGATCTCATGCGTTCCGTCCGTCACTCCCCAGATCAGATAAGCAGTTTCTTTGCCGACGAGTGTAGCGGCATTGGCAAGCGCGGAAATATACTCACCGATTTCTTCCGGTTGGGTGGCGTCGTTCCTTTTGAATTCCACCCATTCCATTTCTTGAGGCATATCTCGTAGAGAGTTAACGAGATCACTGAATTCGGTGTCGTTCATGAGATATTCGTTATAACGCCCCGACCGGGTTCACCGGGACGCCGTTCTTGCGCACCTCGAAGTGCAGGTGTGGTCCGGTCGCGAGTCAGGTTGCGCCGACGCGGGCTATCGTCTGCCCCTGCGCGACCGTTGCGCCGTCGCTGACGCCGATAGTCGAGCAGTGCGCGTACAGCGTAGAAACGCCACCGCCGTGATCGATGACGACGACGTTGCCGTAGCCGCGCATGGTTCCGGCGTAGACTACCGTGCCCGACGCTACAGATACGATGGGCGTTCCGTGCCCGCCGCCGAAGTCGCACCCGGCGTGCAGGCGCGACCGGTGCAGGATCGGGTGGAAGCGCATTCCGAACCCGGATGTTATCCCGCCGGGCACCGGGCGCACGAACTTACCGGAAAACGCGATCAGTTGTCGCGCCCGCCCGTCCAGCGTTTCCGACAGGGCGCGGATGCGGTCGGCTATCGCGGATGAATCGTCCTGCAGGGCGTCCAGTTCGTCCTCTAATTCGGCGCGTTTCGCGCGGGCTTCGGCGAGGAGGGCGCGCTCGGCGACGGCGTCTTTCGCCTCCTCGGCTTGGCGAGTGGCGAGTTCGCGCTTCTCCGATTCGATCAGCGCCGCCTTCGCGTCGATGGTGCGCTTCCATGTCAGCACCGCCTGCCGGTCGGCTTTGATCTCGGTGATGAGTTGGGCATCGTACTCCATCACGCCGCGCACGAACCGCCCCCGCGTGAGTAGATCGCCCATCGAGCGTGACGCCAACAACACCGACGCGTAGCGTACCGGACCCTGCCGGTAGTTCGCCGCCATCCGCTTCGCGAGCGAGACTTCGCTGACTTTGAGTCGCTTCTGATACACGGCGAGTGCCGCCCGCGCCTTTTCCTGCTCGACGCGTGTTCGGACCAGGCGGGCTTTCGTGGCGGACAGAGCGGCGCGCGTTCCGGCGAGTTTCGCCCGGATCGCGACCAGGTCGGCATGGATCTGGGCTTCTTCGCGCTTCGCCTGCTTTAGTTCGGTTTGTGTTTTGCGGGCGTTCGCGCGCACTGACGCCAGCCGGTTCTTCAGCGCGGCGCGGCGGGCTTTGCGGCTCGGCGGTTTCGCGCGCGCGGCGGGGGTGACTGCAATGCCCGACGCGAAAAGAAGCGTCAGGAGAAGGACAGCGGCGGCGGTACCGATTTTACGAAGGCGTGACATGGTCGGCGGGAGGGGTTTCAGGGATCAGCGCGGACACGGACGTATAGAAATTTTCGGACGGCAGAGCCTGCCACCACGCGATCAGGTCAGTATACCGCTGTTCCCGCTCTGTCCGCTTCCCGGCGATCAGCGGGACCAGCCCTTCGGCGGCGAAATAGGGCGACAGTTCGGGCTTTTTGCGCAGTGCCTTCTTGCGCTCGCGCTCCTCCTCCCGCGCCAGCGTTTCCTCTAAAAGCGGGACCAGCACGTCGCAGTCGTGGATCGCGCCGAGCCGCTCCTGCAGGTCGGCGACCATCGCCATCACAGGCGTTACTTGCTCCGGCGGCAGGGCGGGCGCGAACACTTCGAGCGTGTAGCGCAGTCGCTTCGTGGCGATGCGCATGTCGTGCAGTTCGGTGACTTTCGCGGGGTCTAAAATCGCGGGGGCGTACTCCATCACCTCCCCCAGCCGGACGCGGATCACCGCCGCCGACGCCAGGAGCGGACCGTCGGGGTCGGTGAGTTTGTGTATCGGGATCGCTTTCGCCATGAGCCGTTCCTACGCCCCTTTCCTGCTCGCGGTCGTCGCGCGGTCCAGTGCCTGCGCGAACCGCTTCTTGAACCGGCTTTTTTCCAGTTTTTTCAGTGCCGCGATCAGCGACTCGCGCTCGGTATCGCGCTGTTTCGCCAGACGGTCGCGGTGCCGTTCCACGCCGTAGGCTTCGTTCGGGGGCAGTCCGGCGACAACGGCGGCGAGCGTTTCGCGCTGCACATCCAGGTCGCGCACGGCGGCGAGGGCGTCCGTGATCGCGGCGACTTCGCGCTCGATGTCGCGGTACTCATCCTTCGGGAAGATGCGGGCGAACACCGACAGCGCGGCGCGCAGACGGCGGGTGCCGACGCGCATGTCGTGCAGTGCCTCGACTTCGGCGGGCTTCGGCTCGCGCCGCAGGAGACCGGCGTGCGTGCCGGGAGCGTTCTTCATCATCTTCACGAACGCCGCCTGGAGCGTGATCCGCGCGGCATCGCGGAAATCGCTCTCGGGGGTGATGGTAGCGGCGGATGGGGCTTCGTTCTGTGCCACGAGTTCTGGCTCCTTTCCTGTCGGGCACCGTCGGCGCGACGGGCGGCATCGACCCGGCGAAAAACTGCTGTCTCAGGGTTCGGTGAGTTGCGCATCATAGCACGGGTGACGCCTGACTTGCAAGCCCTGCGACACGGGGTCAAGAACGCGCATTACAACCGATGAAGCGATAATGCAATCGCCCTGCGACGCGGGGTCAGGGCGATTGCATCTATCCGCCCCCCCAACACCTTCCCATGATACAATCGTTCATACAGTCTGAATCGGTAAGGATTCGACGTTGGGAAAGGCATATCCGGGTACGCTTATGTCATCAAGGACTCCACATTTTTTGGAGTTGGAGGCGCGGTTCGGCGCGCACAACTACCATCCCCTGCCCGTGGTTCTGGAGCGTGGGGCGGGCGTTTTCGTATGGGACGTGGACGGGAAACGGTACTTCGACTTTCTTTCCGGCTACTCCGCCGTCAACCAGGGACACTGCCACCCGCGCATTGTCGGGTCACTGATCGAGCAGGCACAAAAACTGACGCTGGTCAGTCGGGCGTTCCACAGCAATCTGTTAGGCGAGTATGCCGCGTTCGTGACACGGTATTTCGGCTACGACCGGGTACTCCCGATGAACACCGGGGTCGAGGGCGGCGAGACGGCGATCAAACTGGCACGGCGGTGGGGCTACGACTGCAAGGGAATCCCGGAGAACCGCGCGAAGATCGTTTTCGCCGAGGGGAATTTCTGGGGGCGGACGCTGGCGGCGATCTCGTCATCCACGGACCCGTCGAGCTATCACGGCTTCGGACCGTTCATGCCCGGGTTCGTGCTGGTGCCGTACAACGACATTGCCGCGCTGGAGACCGCGCTGGCGGACCCGGAGGTCGCGGCGTTCATGGTCGAGCCGATCCAGGGCGAGGCGGGCGTGGTGATCCCGGACGATGGCTATCTGCGCGCGGTGCGGGAGTTGTGCGACCGGCATAACGTGCTGTTTATCGCGGACGAAATTCAGACCGGGCTGTGCCGCACGGGGCGGATGCTGGCGTGTGACCACGAGAACGTGCGCCCGGATATTCTGGTGCTCGGCAAGGCTCTGAGCGGCGGCGTGTTCCCGGTCAGCGCGGTTTTAGCCGACGATGCCGTGATGCTGAATATCAAGCCGGGCGAGCACGGGAGCACGTATGGCGGGAACCCGCTGGCGTGCGCGGTGGCGATGGCGGCACTCGGTGTTTTGAAGGACGAGCGGATGGCGGAAAATGCGGCGGCAATGGGCGAACTGCTGCGCGACGGGCTACGGAGTCTGGATTCGCCGCTGGTAGCGACGGTGCGGGGGCGAGGCTTGCTGAACGCAATAGTGATCCGGCACCCGAACCCGGAAGCGGCGTGGGAGATCTGCCTGCGCCTGATGGAGCACGGCTTGCTGGCGAAGCCGACGCACGGGGATAAGATCCGGTTCGCGCCGCCGCTATCGATCAACGCATCGCAGGTGGCGGAGTGCGTGGGGATCATCGGGCGGGTGTTGCGGGAGTTTTAGGAGAGCGGTACCCCACCCCTCGGGAACCTCACCCCCCCGCCCCCTCTCCGTGCCGGA
>JAYULM010000164.1:0-4170 GCA_043763605.1 Armatimonadota bacterium
GTTGGCGTTCGATTCGTTTTGGCTTTTCACATTCTCCTTTTCGATACTGAACGCCAATTGCCTTCAATTTTCCAATCCCTATTTTTGAAAGAGGCTCAATGCACTAGGAATATGCTCTTCTATACGAACAATTTCACAGATGCGGATGAATTGCTTCAATTTCTCGGTGAGTGGTTCGTCAAGGCATTGCGATAGATGGGGGAAAAGAGAGACTTGAAATTGGTTCCAGAACTGTGCTAAAATGGGGGTAATCCTGTTCCTTGTTGGCGTTGGTTGGCAAGCTTAATTTCGACAAAGAACAGGATTATTCCCCTTTACTTTATTACTTTTGCAAGTGGCTCTAAGGAGCAGATATTAGCGGTCAGTGACGTTTACTACCGCAGTAACGCGGCATATTACAAAGGGGACACCGCCAAATTCAAGCCAGAGGGTTTTATCATCGTCGGTTGGCGCGACGGGCGGGTGGAAGCGGTTCCCGCAAAAGACGTTCGGGTGGTGAAAATCGGAAACGGACGTAACTACATCAAGGTTTACCCCGGCATGAAAGAATGGAAGGCGGACGGAGTGCGGATGATCGAGTTCGCGTATGCCGATGGCAAAGAAGCACGACCGGAAGCGAAAGCATTTTATAACTCGCTCGGGGAGAGTGAATGTACCACCTGCACCAACAAGACGAAATCGTGACAGTATCCGATAAAACGCCGGGGGGAACTTGCCAAGTTCCCCCCGGTGTTTTATAGTGTCGGTACGATGTTGCCACCGAAGACCACGGAATCCCCCTTCACCCACGCCCTGCTCCTCGCGACCGTCGTTTTTTACGCGGTAGTACAACTGATATGGCTGGGCGCGACGCCTCTACAGTCGATCTCGCTCCCGGATAACCTGCCGGAAACCCGCGCGGGCGCCGCGCTACTGGTAGGACTGGGACCAGACGAGAAGGAGCACTACCTTTACGTCCTCTCGCTCGCCGAACGCGGGCGGATTCCGAAGCCGTCCCCGCCGTACCGAACGTCGCCGGACGAATATGTTTCCTACCAGGCGCAACACCCGCCGCTTTTCTACGCGGTCGCGGCGGTCGTTTACAAAGCGGTCCACCCGGCAGTCGGGGACGCGAACATCTGGTATGTCCTGCGCGGACTCTGCATCGCCTGCGGTATCGCGGTGATTCTGCTGACCGACAAAGCCGCGAAGACGGCGTTCCCCGACCGACCGCTGGTCGCGCTCGGCACCGCGCCGTTCGTGGCGTTCCTGCCGATGTTCGGGCACATGACCGGCAACCTGTCGAACGAACCGCTGGCGATGGTTTTCGGGGCGTCAGTCTGGCTACAAGCGGTGCGGCTCCTGCGCGGGACGCACCCCCTGACGCTCCGTAGCGCGGTGATCCTGGGGGCGACGCTGGCACTGGCGTGTCTGACCCGGTTGACCGCGTTGCTGTGGTTGCCGGTGGTGCTGGTCGCGGTGTCCGTGTCGCCCCTCACCCCCCAACCCCCTCTCCCTCCGAAGGGAGAGGGGGAGCCGGAGGATAATACCGGAAGCGAACCCACATCGGCTCCAGACTCCCCCTCTCCCTTCGGAGGGAGAGGGGGTTGGGGGGTGAGGGGGAGCATCCTCGCCGCCGCCCTCGCCACCCTCGCCACCCTCGCCCTGCTACTCGCGCCCTGGCTGATCTACAACCAGGTCGCCTACGGGAAGGCGTTCCTGCGTACTTTCGACCGGCCGCTTCTGGATCGGGGACCGCTCGCCGACTTTTTCGGGACCGGGATCGTTCCCGCCGAGTTTCCGGTGCCGATCAATGCGACGCAGACGATGCTCTGGTACGCGGGCACGGCATGGCTCCCGGTCTGGCTGACGCAGTTCTATCAGACGGTGGATTTGCGCCCGCTCTTGCTACTCGTGGACGCCGTCGCGGTGATCCTGCTCGTGCTCCACGTCGGCAAACTGACACTAAACGGCGCGCCGGATGCGGGGGGGAAGGCGATCCTCGGTGCCGGATTCGCTGCGGTCGGGTTCTGTCTGTCGGCGTTGATTCAGCAACAACTCTTCTCCGACTGGAACGTCGTGCTTTCCGCCGGTCGCTATCTCGTCGCCGCCGCCCCCGCGACCGGACTACTTTTCGTCTTCGCACTGTCCACGATCAAGCCGCTCAACCGCCCCTGGTTCGCCGCCGTACTGGCACTGTCGATGCTCGCGTTCGGAATCTATGCCGCAAAAACGGTCGAGCGGTTTTACTTCGATCATCCGAAGCAGGACGAAGTACAGCGAGTCAGTGGTCAGTGAGTAGTGGTTAGTGGCCAGAAAGGACCGCACACTGACTACTACTCACTGACCACTGACCACTAATTCGTCACCACCACCGCGTGGCGCAGGGTGCCGACGCCAGGGCAACCGAGCGTGAACGTGCCTTCCACGGTTTGCGATGTGCCCGCCGGGACCGTGACAGTGTAGTACGTCACCGGGGTAGCACGGACAAGCACCTGTTGCCAGACACTGGCCGCGTCCTTGTACGCAATCGGGCTACCGCTGCCGGACGAGTTGTTGAGCGTCAGCGAGAAGTTCCGATCCCGTGTGCCGTTGTTCGTCAACGTGATCACATCGCGGTAGATCACGCCCCAGTTGCCGACGTTCGCCTGCGAGAATGGCGAGTTCGGAGTGTAGCTCGGTGCGAGGGCATATACCGTTCCATAGCCGGGCATCAGGACGTTAAACATGTCGTTGCCGACCACCTTCGCGGTCGCCGTGTCGCGGAGCGGGGTGTTGTGCGTGAACCAGCCGGTACCGGGCACGTTCACGGTTGCCGAAGGTGCGAAGACGCCGGTGACGGTGTCGCGTACATACTGCGGGTAGGTGACGGGCAATGCGCCGACAACGGTCGCATCGTCCACCGCGAAGGAAAGGTTCGTGGTTACACCGGTGCCGCTTTCCGGGGCGTTCGGGTACGCCATCAAGCCCTTGTACACGCGCGATTCCGGCGCGGCAGTGAGCGTGTAGCGGCGCGTCACGAAGCCAGAATATTCGGCGTCGGCGAGTGCTTTGGCGGGTTGCTCGGTCGGCTTCGCGGTCGCTTCCAGGAATGGGAACACCTGATTGAAATCCTGATAAGCGAGGTTCAGCACCTTGAATGAACCGCCGGACACGTCGAAATCGACCACACCGCTGAAGAAACTGCCGGGGTTGATCGGCTTCGTTCCGGCATAGTCGGTGTCGCTACGCAGAATCCACAGGAAGCGGAACGGTCTGAGCGTAATCGTTTCCGAAACGGAGTTGTTGAACAGATCCACGAACGGTTGCCCGCCCGCTGTCCCGGTGACGAATCCCTTGCCCTGTACATTTACGGTCAGGTTCGTGAAGCCGGGGTTGAACAAGACGACTCCGTAACTGATCGGGTTCGACGCGGTGATCGGAACCGCCGACCGGGTGATATTGTACACGTGCTCGAACAGGTTGCGGTAGCTGCCCGGTTCGAGGTTCATGTTCAGGATCGATTTGCGCCCGATCTCACCATCGGCAAGGTCGCTGTAGGTGAATCCGAACGTTGCCGACCCGGGCACGGTGTCGGTAAAACCGACTTCGAGACGCTCCGGGTTATTGACAAAGATCAGTTTTCGCGCCCCTTCCGGGGTGTAGCGAACAACGGGCGGGGTCGCGGTTTGCGCCTGCACGGGCAAAACTGCGCCAGCGGAGATCATCAGGAGCAATGAGGAAAGTCCGACTACCGTCCGTGCGGCAAATGCGGCTTTCGAGAAAAGCGGAAACACGTTCATGAATTATCCTTTTTTGCCGGTTGCTTCGCGCATTGCACAACCGGCAAGGATATTATCGGTCTATACTACTTCGCTCGGATAGATGGTAAAAATACCGGGTTTGCAGAGAAGATTTAGTTGCATAAGAGCGGACACTGAAGTGTTCCGCTGGAAGCGCGGACGCTGTAGACGCTTCGCGTCGGGGAAGCAGGCGATTCGCGCGGTAATGTTACGATTGTCTGACGCGAAGCGTCTACAGTCCCTCTCCGAAAAGCACACCGGTGCCGAGTCGGGCTTCGAAGCCGCGCCCGAGATTATAGCGGATGCCAGTTTCAATAGATATTCCGAGGAATAAGGGTTGACAATATGATAAAACTGTGTGCATGACATCCGCGTTGCTTTCCACCTTTCCCGACGATAAAGTTCGTGC
>JAYULM010000165.1:0-15423 GCA_043763605.1 Armatimonadota bacterium
CGAAAGTTCATTTGCATATTATGTTTGGCGTGCTCGCTCTCTTTGCGGAGCAGGTAGGTAAGACGAAGGAATGAATCTACATTTTTGAAAGAGGCTCTACTGATCTGGAATTTAAGCTGTGTGCGGCTTCAACACTACCTTGACGCACGAATCCGACTTTTCCTTGAAGATCTTGTACGCTTCGGGAGCCTGCTCCAGCGGCAGGCGGTGCGTGATCAGGAATGTCGGGTCGAGGTCGCCCTTCTGAATATGATCCATCAGTTTCGGGATGTAGCGATGCGTGTGCGTCTGCCCCATCTTGAATGTCAAGCCCTTCGCGTGTGCCGCGCCCATCGGAACCTTGTCGACCAAGCCGCCGTAAACCCCGGGGAGCGAGACGGTGCCGCCCTTACGGCACGCCATGATCGCCTCGCGGAGGACGTGCGCACGGTCGGAGTTAAGTCGCATCAATTGCGTAACCTTGTCGTAGATCGCGTCGGGCGAGATGCCATGCGCTTCCATACCGACAGCGTCGATACAGTGGTCGGGTCCCATGTTTCCGGTCCGCGCCCGCAACTCGTCCTGGATCGCGACTTCCTCGTAATTGAGGACTTCCGCTCCCGCTTCCTGTGCCAGTGCCAGTCGCTCGGGATAGCGGTCAATCGCGAAGACACGTTCCGCCCCGAGCAGGAACGCCGACTTGATCGCGAACAGTCCGACCGGACCCGCGCCCCAGATCGCCACCGTGTCGCCGGGCTGGATGTTGCAGTTTTCCGCCGCCATGTACCCGGTAGGGAAGATGTCAGTGAGAAAAAGCACCTGTTCGTCGGTCAGCCCTTCCGCGACTTTGAACGCACCGGTATCCGCGAACGGCACCCGAACATATTCCGCCTGACCGCCCGCGTACCCGCCGAGCAGGTGCGAGTAGCCGAATAGTGCGGAACTGGGATACCCATGTACCTTCTCCGCGAGTCCCGCGTTCGGGTTCGAGTTATCGCAAAGAGAAAAGTCGGTGCGCTTGCAGAAGAAGCAGTTGCCACACGCGATATTGAACGGGATCACCACACGGTCGCCCTTTTTCAGGTTGCCGACGCCTTTACCGGTTTCGACCACTTCGCCCATGAATTCATGCCCGAGAATATCCCCGGCTTCCATCATCGGCATAAACCCGTTGTACAGGTGCAGGTCGGAACCGCAAATCGCGGTCGAGGTGATTTTCAGGATCGCGTCCCGGTCGTTGATAATTGTCGGATCGGGGACATTATCTATCCGAACGTCGTTTTTACCATGCCAGCATAAAGCCTTCATAAAGTTAAGTCTCCTATTCTTTTTGTTAAAACCACAACCACACAGAGGCACGCAGACCGGAGGGAGAGGGTTTTGATTTTCCGCTCCGCTCGTTATCGGGACCGCAAACGGAGTAAGCAAATCCTCAACCCCAAAATCCACTCCCTCCGGTCTCCGTGCCCTCCGTGTGGCTGTGGTTAGATCCTAATTCTCTGCCTTGCTGTGTCCCTGGACGCCGTGGGGCTGGCCACCGATGGTCGGGATTTCGCCCGTTTCCATCAGTTGCTTGAACCGGCGCAGGTCATCCTGCACCTGTGTGCCCGGTTCCTCGCCGAACAGCTTGGCCACAATCGCGCCCAGCATCCCGGCGGGCGGGTTATATTCCAGCGAAACCGTCACCGTCGTGCCGCGTCCGGCGGGAAGCGAATCGAATCTTACGGACCCGGCGTTCGCGATGTCGGCGGGTTCGACGCTGCGCCAGACGATGCGCTGGTCCGGTTCGTCGGAAAGAATCTCGGCGTTCCAGGAAACGGTCTGACCGAACGGTGCTTTCGCCTTCCACCTGGAGTTCTTATCGTCGATCACTTCGACCGACTCCAGGTGCTTCATAATGCGCGGCAGGTTCTCGAAGTTGCGCCAGAACGCGTACAGTTCGGCGGCGGATTTCTGGAACGTCATCGATTTCACGATCTTGATGCCCTGCCCCTCGGGAATCACGGCGATACTGCTATCCGTCTGCTGACCAGTCCCGGTGCGCAATGCGGCGTACGTCGGGCAATTCCCTGTAACGCCCCGGTACAGCAAATAGCCCCCAACAAGACCAAGCGGCAACGCACTCCCCTTTTTCGTGTGTGTCAGTGCGAAACCGGCCATCGCCACCCCGGCGAGACCCGAAATAACCCGCTCCGTGTCGGAAACATTCGCGTGACCGTCTTTGCCTGAGATCGTCGCCGTCGGCGGGATGTCAGCGTTGCGCACGGAGGGTGACCCCACACGGCTATAATTGATGCTCATTTTCTATCCTCTATTTCCTACAGGTTTAAAACTATCCGTCACGGTCGCCCAGTAGCGTGGCGGCTTCGCCCGGCGTGAATTCGCCGTCGCCGTCGGGGTCCAGGGTTGGTTCGCCGCTATGCTTATCGGCGATAGTCATGTCCGGCTCGTTATCGGTGCCGGTAGCCATCGCGGAATCCGCGACAGGCGAGGCGTTCGTAACCGGTGTCCCGACCGTCTGCGCCCCGTTCTGAGGCTTCTCTAAAATGTTGTCGTCATTGTTGCCATGATTGCTCGTACGTCGGTGCGAAGACGGCGGGCAAAACACGCCCGGTTGCCTGACTCGTTGTGTCCCGACAGGTACGGTTTCCCCGAAATAAATGGCGAACAAACGAGGCAGACAAACAAAAACACCCGCGCACCGATTCACGGTGCGCGGGCGTACAGTCGGGGCGGTTAGGTCGGACGGTGAGTCGGACCCTAAAGGGTTCCGCTGGAAGCCTTCGGCTGTTTACCCTGCGGGTCCCCGTAATGTATGGTTAACGCGCTTGCCGAACGATTTAGGGTAGCCCTGACCCGCAGGATCTACAGCCGAAGGTTTCCAGCGGAACCCTTTAGGGTCCGACTCACCGCCCAAACAGGAATGCTAAACCGGGATGCCGCCCCGCGTGAGGGCGATCTTGTTGGCAACGGCTTCACCGGTACGCAGGTTCGTCAGCGGTGCCTTGCTGTACTGGAGGATGTACGCCTTGCGGATACCCTTCGAGCGATTCACGCCGGACTTGTGCATCGTGGTAGACCAGAACGCCGCGATGCCGCCTGCGGGCACCTCAACCGCGACGCCCTGGTCGGGATCGTCGGCGTCGTGACAGACCAAGCCGAGCGGCGACGATTTGTGCGGGACGAGTCCTTTCTTGTGCGAGCCGGGCAACACGGAAACCGTGCCGTTCTCCACGGTCGCGCCGTTGAGCGAGAGCCAGAGCGTCAGGTACGGTGAGGGGGAGACTGGGGTGTAGCCGTCGTCCTGGTGCCAGGGGAACTCCTTCGCCCCTTCCGGCATTTTGAAAACCGACTGATTCCAGTACAGGTCAACGTCCGGACCCAGCAGTTCCCTGCAAATCGCAAGGAACTCCGGGCGGCGGGTGAACGCTTCGATTTCGGGGTCATGCTCGGCGAGATGGTCGGTGAACGTAATTTCGCTGGCGCGTGAGATCCCCTCAGCCCCGCCTTTCGCGGCGAGTGCTTCCTCGTGATGCTTCTGATACGTTTCGATGCTACGCGCAAGCGCGTTCATCTCTTCCCCGTTAAATACGTCCGGGAAAATCGTGTAGCCGTGCTCGTTCAGTTCGGCTTTGTGGGTGTCGGTGATTACGGGAATAGCCATCGGGCTGCCTCCAGGTTCAAGATTACGTTCATTGTAGTGCGCTCACACCTGCCCGGACAAGGGGGAAATGTAGCCGGTTTTGGTACGATTTACGCCGTCGCGCCACTTGCCCGGAGCAATACCGAACCGGGCGCGGAACAGGCGGGATAGATGGGTAGCGTCGGTGAGTCCCACCGCACGCGCTATCGTTTCGAGCGTCTCGTCCGTGGTTTCCAGGCGGCGGCGCACTTCCGAAAGGCGCATATCCGTGAGCAGGCGCATGGGGGTCTGCCCGGTGGCGCGAACGAATGCGCGGTCGAACGCGGTCGGATGAAGCGCGGCGATCCGGGCGAGATCTGCCCGGGTGACGCGGTCGCCGAGATGTTGCCGAAGATAAGCAAGTACCGGAGCGAACCGCCCTACCGGAGAAGCAAGTCCCGCTGGGCGTGGAATCGCCCCACATTCTTCCCACGCCGCGATCAGGCATGCGAGCAACTCCGTCAGCAGGGCGGACCGATGCAGGCGATGCACGGCGGAAGCGGTCCCGGTTCGGTGGATCGCTTCCAGCCGCACGAACACATCCCGATACGCGGGAAGACGGTTGCCCCTCAGCGCGACGACCGGCGACAACGGGAATCGGTCGAGGAGATTTTCCGGGTGCGGGTCGTGGATTCGCGCCTCGCACGCGAGCCACAGGTGCAAGCCCGGTCCGGGATTGATCTCATCGAACGGGATACCGGGCGGGTGGACCATCACGTCGCCAGGGCAGACTGAGTAGGTCTGCCCGCCGGTCGTCATGGCGACGCTACCGGCAACGACCAGGCTGATCGTCCAGTGCGGAAGCACCGAGCCGCATAATTCGAGACGACGGTACGGTGCGGTCTCGCACACATACAACGCCGTCTCGATCCGTTCGCCGACCGGCTCCAACAGGGCCATACCGCGCCTACTTCCCGGCGGGCGGCTTGAAGGCGGCGAGTTCTTCAGGAGTGGTTGGCGGAATAAGGGTGCCGTCGATGATCGCCTTCTTCAACGTTTCGATCTGCGCCATCGCTGCGGCGGGTACATCCTGTTTGGTGTACTCCATCGGGGATAAGCCGACCCCGCCTTCCTTCAATCCTACCGTAGTGGTGCCGGTCTTGAAGCTTCCGGTTGCCACCCCTTTCGCTGCTTCGTATACGGCAACATCGACGCGCTTCACCATCGAAGTCAGCACCCGCCCTTTGGCTTCGGCGTCCTGGTCTTTGTCCACTCCGATAGCGTAGTAGCCTTTTCCCTTCGCCTCCACCGCCTTGATCACCCCAACCCCGGTTTCTCCTGCCGCGTGGTAAATGATGTCGGCTTTCGCGTTCATCTGGGAGATCGTCAACTCCTGCCCCTTTTGCGGATCGTTGAACGCGTTCGCATAGCCGACCTTGACCTCGGCTTTGGGGTTCGTGGTCTGGACGCCCGCTTTGTAGCCGGATTCGAATTTGGCGATCAGCGGCATCTGCTCCCCGCCGATGAACCCGACGACATTCGTCTTCGTCATCAGCCCGGCTAACGCCCCGACCAGAAACGAACCCTGCTCCTCCAGAAACTTGTACGACGCGCAGTTCGGCAACGCCGGGGCATCGCCGTCGATAATCACGAACTTGACATTGGGGAAGCGGGGCGCGACTTCCTTCACGGCGTCCTGCATCTTGAAGCCGACCGCGAACACGATGTCGTATTTGCCGTTCGCGAAGCGGGAAAGGTTACTCACATAATCGGCGTTCGTCTTCGACTCCTGGAACTTGATTTCGGCTCCGAAGTCCTTCTCGGCTTTCTCCAACCCTTCGTACGCCATCTGGTTGAACGAGCGGTCGTTCACGCCGCCGGTATCAGTGACAAGACCGGCTTTGATCTTCTTTACCGCGCCGGGAGTGCCGTTCGGCGCAGTCGAAGCCGTCGCGGAGGGCGACGCGTCGCCCTCCGGGGTCCCGGCGGGGCAACCGGACAGGACCGGCGCGGTCAGCGCGGCGAGCGTCAGCGCGGCGAAAAAGCGGCGGCGGGAAAGGCGGGCGGATTGATTTGGGAGGGATTGGGACACCAGGCGAAGTTCCTTAGTTGAAAATGGGTTGCGAACGGCAAAGCAAACCAGCGTCCGCGCAGGGAAACGGGACACCGACCCATTGTGCAACAAAAAAGGTATCTTTGCCAACCCTGCCGACGGGAGAGGCTACAAAGATAGATACCCGCGTAATTCGTTCACCTGTGTGAGTGCGTACTTCCGCCCCTCGGCGCGTATGTCGTCGGTCACAGGCGGCATCGGTTCGGTATCGTGCAGGCGCGAGATGCCGTACTGCTGCCCGTAGGCGGCGGGGACTTCGTCCGGCAGGGTGACTCCCGCCGCGTGCGCCATCACTAGCGTCCAGAGACGCGCGACGGTTTTGATGTTGTATCCCCCGCCCCCGGTGATCACGACCGGTTTGCCCGCCGCGAGCGTGAACAGTTTCTCCACCGCGCGCATCCAGCCGCGCGATGTAAGCATCAGGTGCGCCAGCGGGTCGCCGAAGTGGGCGTCCGCGCCGAACTGAAACACGTAGGCGTCGGCGTCGAAGCGGTTCAGCACGTCGGGGATCACGGCGTCGAACGCCTCGTGCCAGACATCATCCGACGTGTAGCGGTAGTACGGCAGGTTGACTGAGGAGCCTTCCGCGCCGGGTGCGCCGATCTCGTCCGGGAAGCCGGTGCCCGGATATAGCGACTGCCCCGATTCGTGGAGCGACACGGTCAATACGCGCGGGTCGCTGTAAAAGCAGGCTTGCACCCCGTCGCCGTGGTGCGCGTCGATGTCGATGTAGGCGACCCGGGCGCACCCACCGCGCAGCAGTTCGTGGACGCCGAGGGCGCAGTCGTTGAACGTGCAGAATCCCGCCGCCCGCTCCGGGTGGGCATGGTGCAGTCCGCCCGCGACGTTGAACGCGGAATTGTAACCGTTCAGCACCAGCCGCGCCGCGTCCACGGTCCCGCCGCAGTACAGCCGCGCGGCTTCGAACATGCCGGGGAACGCCGGGGTATCACCGGGTCCGATGCCGTATTTGCGCAGGTACGAAGTGGACTGCGGTTGCTCGCTCCCGGCGCGCTGGACGGCGTCTACGAAATCCGGGGTGTGTACTTCCAACAGGGCTTGCTCGGTACACGGGGTCGGCTCGATCCATTCGACCGGTCCGTTCTTCGTGTCCAGAACTCCGTAAGCGTCCAAAAGCCGGTACACCATCTGGAGCCGTTTCTGCTGGAGCGGGTGGTCGTCACGCAGGTTGTAGGTCAGGTACGCGTCGGAATACAGGAAGGCGGTTTTCTTTTTCACGCAGTTATTCTACCCGGTCCGAGCAACGCTTCCATGCGCGCGACGCCATCGCGCGCGTGCACGGAATCGGGATCGTGCGCGGCAGCCTGCCGGTAATTTCGCAGGGCGGCTTCGTTTTCCCCGCGTTGCTCCTGAAGGGCGGCGGGATAAAAATACGCGTCCCGCTCCGCGCCGTACAGCGCGATAGTTTTTTCGTTCACGGCAAGGCAACGCTCGGCGTCGCCGACGATGTAGTACAAACGGCGCAGATAGCCACAGGCTTCGCGCGCACCCACCACGGTACGGTGAATATTTCGCTCCACCGCCAGGAGGAGAGTTCGCACGGACTCCCGCGCGACATAGTCGATTTGCGTCAAACCCTGGCACAGATATTCCCCGCACTGTCCGAAAATCCACGGGTCGTGGGCGGACAACTCGACGCAGGAAACGGCGATACGGAGCAGTTCCGTGTCGGGGCAACCGTCCCGCACCGCGAAATGTCCGAGCAACAGCGAGATCTGGTACCCGTTCCTGATCTGATCCCGGGATCGCAGGGTGCGGGCGGCGTAGGATAAACTCTCCAGTCCCGCCGCGTCGAATGTGACGCCGACCAGAGTAGACAGGGGAAAATTCTCCTGCGCGTGCCACGCCTGCCCGCCGATATTTCCGAAATAGCGTCCCAGCGCGTGAAAGTTGACCATATAGGCGAACGATCCGGGATGCGGTGTGTACGGAGTCGCGGTATGCCCGCGCATATATTCGAGGCTGTGAAACCCTTTATCGGAGGCAATCAGAAGCAACCTGCCACCGGATAGTGCGCGCAGGTTTTTCAGGCAACGCAACGGTCCCACGGGGAATAGGACGCTCCCTTCGGGCAGGTCCGACCGGTACTGTTTGAGCAGTTCGTCCATCTCCTCGTCGCGGTAGTAGTCGCCATACACTGGCACGAACCGGTCTTTGAGTTGGATCTCGTCCAGTCGGGGCGTTCTGGCGGGGTCTGTGTCGTCGCCTAATTCGCGAAAAAGGGTCAGGCGCGACTCGCGGATGACGCCGTTCTCGAACTGGAAAAAATCCTGGCGGATGCTGTCGAAGAAATAGTTGGCAATCGCGACCACAGGATTAGCGACGGTTTCGCACCGGAGCACCGCGCCCGAGCCGCGCAGGGTGAGTGTGTCTTCCGTCTCCGGGCGGAACACGGCGAAATCCAGCATCCCGCCCTCCACGAACGGTTGAAACGCCGGGTCGGACTCCCACGACACTACGTTGCGCTCGGCGAAATCGGTCATTACGTAACACAGCCGCACCGGTTTCAGGGATTCGAACTGCGCCAGTTTTTCGCGGAGGGTGGTCAGAAGTAAAAAACTCAGTGCCCCGGAGCCGGTCGCCATTTCCAGAACATACACCGGTTCCGAAAGGTCGAATCGCGGCAGGAAGTCACGCAGGAAGGCGACGATCAGTTCGGCGTAGGTATCGGCGATGAACGCGTTGCTCGTCGGGTAGTAGGGCGTTTCGCTCCAGGCGTCGGGTCCCGCCGTGCGATAGTAGTCCTCGATCATCGACCAGAGGGCGCAATGGGAAAGCGTCTTCCCTTGCTCGATGACCTGAGTACGCGGCTTGCTGATTTATCGTCCAGGGTAACGGCGACGGGCACCCCGTTCTGTTTTGCAGACTCTTTCACTGCCGCGACGACCCGTATTCCGTCCAACCCTTCCCGTGCCGGGGCGAACTCGTCGGCGTCGCCGCGCAACACCCGGAGGAATCGTTCCGCCTGGAGCAGATACGGGTCCTCGGTTTCGACGAACTCCTCGGCGGTTGCCGCGCCCGCCATCGGTCCGGCGTGGGTAAACACGGTCGCCGTGTTCTTGTCGCGCCCGTCGCCGGTGGACCGATATTCCAGGCTCGCCCGCTCGCAAACGACACGGAAATCCGGCATGAAACGGTTGGGCACGGCGGCGTTGCTTCCGGCGATGCTCGCCACCGCGCCGCTCGCGAACCGGACGGTCCCGAGGCTGGTATCCTCCACCGTGTATGTCGGGTCGTTCCCATGGACCAGATTCGCAACGAAGCCGGATGCCGTGGTCGCCGCGCCGAAAAGATGGAGCGCGAGGTCGTAAATATGGATCACCTGTTCGTGAATCTGCCCGCCAGAGCGCGATCCGTCTGCCCACCATTCGGGACCGCGAAAGTTGGTATAGAACCGCCCGGTAAACAGCGTCCCGCGCCCGGCTTCCCCGGTTTCCACCAGCGATTTCATCCGGCGCACGGCGGCACGGAAGCGCATGTGATAACCGACCTGCGACCGGACTCCCGCTTTCTCCACGGCATCAACGACGGCTTCCGCGCCGGGAACATCCAGCGCAATCGGCTTTTCGAGGAACAGGGCGACGCCGCGTTCGGCGGCGCGGACGCAGTACGGAACCGGGGCATCCGGCGGCAGACAGACGAACAGCGCGTCCAAATTTTCGGCGAGTAAGGCGTCGAAGTCGGCGTAGTAGCCGATCCCGCCGTGCGACGGCTCTTCCTTGACGATATTTTCCGCCACCGCGCCCGCCTTCCCGGCGTTGCGGGCGTGAATCCCGACGATACGAACCGACTCTCCGGCGTCGCGCCGCAACCGCATCAGCCGCTGTCCGTGCGTGGCAACCATGCCGCCCGAACCGACGAAACCAATTCTTAACTCGCGCATTTTCTTTCGCTCCTTTACGCTACCGCTTCGGCAGACGTTTCCCGTTTTCGACGCGGTCGCCCATGATCCCGCGCCACGCCGACCGCGCGAACGCATACCCCGACCCCGCCGTGATGGCGAGCACGAACAACGCCCCGATGGGACCGAACAGACTTTTCGCTCCGCGCGTCAGGTAAAACGCGAGAACGAAGAACGCAACCGCGCAGATGATGTCCGTGAACCAGCGGCGCGGCGATGTTGTGGCGTACGACATACTATCAGTCTACCGCAACGGGCTCCGCGAACGCACTTCGTACACGTCGCACCGCCAGACTTTGCTCACCTTTCCCCCAGGGACGGAACGAAGGCGGCATCGAGTACCGCCGTTACCCATCCGGGCACGTCCGGCTCTTTCGATGCGCGGGGACCGGCAACGTTCAGAACCCCTGCCGAGTGACTTCCGCAAAACGCCCGCAACAATCGCCCGGCGTGTTCGGCATCGCCGCCGCAAATTTCGCGGGAAAGATGAAGCCAGGGCTTGCCCTGTTTCGCGGCGCGTATCGCCGTCGCGAGGGAGCCGTGGGTCAGTTCCGCGCCGATGGTCAGGATTACGGTCGCGTCCGAGTCGCGGGCGTTCCATTCCGTGCGCTGGATATAGCGTATCGACGGGGTTTCCGTGAGAGGATACTCCGGCGGAATCGCGCCGTCCTCCGCGTTGCGCCCGCGTGGGCACCACCCACCACACGCGACGCCGCTCCTCCGCGCCCAATCGAGCGCGGCGCGGTCAGCACCCGTCTGCCCGCCCGACACGATATCCGGGGTTCCGTGCGACAACCGGTCGGTGTCAATCGCAAGCGAATCTTCCAAAATCATGGCTCATTCTGCCGGAACAGTTCGCGCAGACGGTTGAACCCGAGTGTCTCGAAAAACGTTTCCAACTCTTGCCGGAGCGGTTCTTTGACGCGCCCATCCTCAAGATCGAAGCGAATGTCCGCGTTGCGTTCCAGCGTGATCAGGCGTCGGGAGAGCGGGAGTTGAACGAGCAGACCATCGCGCAACCTGTCGCGCCAACGTTCCTCGACTTCCGGCAGGCTGTCCCGGATACCTTCCAGCGACCCGTAGCGTTGGAGCAACTTCGCGGCGGTTCGCGGTCCGATGCCGGAAACTCCGGGAATGTTATCGACAACGTCGCCAGTGAGTGCCAGGAAATCTACGATCTGTGCCGGGGTGACGCCGCGCTTTGCCATCACGGCGTCGGCGTCGGTTTCCACGCCCGACGAAATGCTGTACAGAGTGACCCGGCGGTTCCCGTCAACGATCAGTTGTTCCAGATCCTTATCCGGAGATACGATTCTGATCTGCGCGTCGCCCGGGGCAGGGTCGCGCAAAATCCGTTCGGTGAGAGTGGCGATCACGTCGTCGGCTTCCATACCGGGACACTCGATGACCGGAATCTGGAACAGTTCGAGCAGTTCGAGGATACGGGGTATCTGCGCGGTGAGTCCGTCCGGCGTGGCGGGACGAGTTCCCTTGTAACTTTGAACGGGAAGCAACTCGCCCGTCGACTCGGCTGACGGTTCTCCGTCGACCAACGGTTCTGCCCCAACCACCGGCTCTCCGTCGCCGCATGGCACTGTTTCGGGAAGGAGCGGTCCCTCCTCCCCTGTAGCATATTGCTTGTACAGTTCGTCGCGGAAAGTTTTACCGAACGGGTCGAGCGCGACGACCACATAGTCCGGCTCCAACGCCGTCAGCAGTTTCAGGAGCGATTGTGCGAAGATGAGGACGGCTTGCGTCTGTTCCCCCGTGACCGGACTGTAGAGTGGTCGCCGGATGGCGTGGAAGGAGCGGAAAATCTCGGCGTAACCGTCGATCAGGCAGTACACCGTGGGGTGGTCGGGCGGACGATCCGGCATACCGACTTTATACCGTGTTTCGACCGTTCGTGTTCGGCGTCCCATTCAACCGTCCGGGAATCATTCCCCGAACGCATAGAGATAGCCGTCATCCGCACCGACAAGCACAGTCCCGCCGGACACGTATGGCGAACTCATCACGGGTCTCCCGATAGTGTAGGACCAGAGCAGTTTGCCGTCCGCGAGGCGCAACAGGTACAGGTTGCCGTCCTCGGAACCAACCAGCACTTTTCCGTCGCAAATCACCGGCGAACTGTCCACCTTCCCCTTCGTGCGAAACAGCCACAGCCCTTTCCCGGTCGTCCGGTCGATGGCATGTACGAACCGGTCCCGCCCGCCGATGACGATACGATCCGGCGCGACGGCGGGCGTCGAGAAGTACGGGAAGCCGCGATCCCGGTACGTCCAGACCACTTTCCCGGCGCGCACATCGGCGCAAACTACCGCGTTCCCGTAATGCCCGAGGTATGCGTTCGCCCCGGCGACCGTCGCGGAACCGGCGATGTAATCGTCTATCGGCAAGGCGAGAACGCGCTTCCCGGTCGCAAGCGCGAGCACGTGCAACACGCCGTCACAGCCGCCGAAGATGACTTTGTTGTCCGCGATTGCCGGTGTCCCGTTGACATAGTTCTCCGTCTCGTACGACCAGAGTTTTTTGCCGGTCGCCGCGTCCAAGCAATACACGTTGTTGTCGTAACTCCCGACGACGAGCCATACCGCTTTGCCGTCCGGCGACCGGACGGCGTTCGCGCCGCCGAGGATCTTGTCCTGCGTTTTGAATCGCCAGCGCGGTTTACCGGTGGTCGCATCCAGACCGTACAGGCTCCCGTCCGACGAACCGATGGCGACCAGATTCCCGGTCACGCAGGGCGTCGCCTCGACCGACCCGCCGGTTTTGTACGACCAGATCTTGCGCCCGGTCTGCAGGCTAACTGCGTATACCGACATGTCCTCGGAGCCGAAATACACGCGCCCGTTCTGCACGACCGGCGAGGAAGTGACCGGCGCACCCGTCTTGAATCGCCACAGGCGGCGGAGTTTGTTCGGGAGGGTGCCGCCCGCGACCCGTAAAGATTTGTTGGCGACGGTTGGGGCGGTCGGCTTCGCCGTCGGCATTTGCCCCCGTACCTCCTGAGCGAACGTGAACAGGAGCAGGGGGAATATTGCGATTGTCGATTTCATCGGTAAATCTCTTCTTTTCAGGCTGGACTCGTGGCGTGCCACCGAAGCACTAATCGCGCTCCCCCATCGTTGCCCGGTACAACCGCGCGAAATCGTCCGCTGTCGCCGGGTGCGGATTGAAGGTCGCCGTCCATTGCGCCGCCGCTTCTTCCGCGATCATCAGGATTGCCTTCTCGGGAACGCCGCAATCCGTGAGCGAGGACGAAAACCCGGCAATCAAGAGGCAATCTTCCAGACAGGAAACGAGCGTTTCGACGGCGTGCGCGGCGGTCGCCTCTCCATCGAGACGGTCGGCGAACGTCATCAACTCCCGATACGATTCCCGCGCGTCCGAAAGGCCCGCGTTAAATCGGACGATGTGCGGCAACATCATTCCGACCGCCTGCCCGTGCGCGATTCCGAAATGTGCCGTGAGTGGATTCGCGGCGGAATGCGCCGCACCGAGCATGCTGTTTTCGATGGCGAGTCCGGCGTAAGCGGCACCGAGGAGCATGCCGCCCCGCGCTTTCACGTCGTCGGGCGTGCCGAGCACGCGGAAAAAGTTCGCGATCAGTAGACGGAACGCCTCTCGCGAATATAGCCAGGATACCGGATTACGCCGGTTTGTCACTGCCGTTTCCACCGCGTGCGCGATAGCGTCCATCCCCGTGCAGGCGGTCACGCGGCGCGGTTGGGAGACGGTCAGGGTCGGGTCGAGGATCGCGACGCGGGGCGCGGCTTTGGGATCGCCGCAAGCCATCTTCTGATGCGTCGCGGCATCGGCTATCAGCGCAAACGACTGACACTCGCTCCCGGTCCCCGCCGTTGTCGGCACCGCGATCAGGGGGAGCATCGGTTCGGTCGCTTTGCCGACGCCCCAATAATCGCGCATCTGACCGCCGCCCGTCAGCAGGAAGTTCGCCCCTTTCGCGGTGTCTATCGCACTCCCGCCCCCGAGACCTACCAGCAGGTCTGCGCCGACTTTTCGCGCGGCGGCAACGCAAGCATCGACATCTTCCGTGGTCGGATTCTCCTGAACGCCGTCAAACACGGCGACACGAAACCCCGCATTTTCCAGATGGGCGACGGCAGGCGTGACATGCCCCGCCGCGACGATCCCGGCGTCCGTGACCACCAGCACGTTGCGCCCGCCGATTTCCTGCGCCAAATGCCCGATTCGCGCCAGACTACCCGCCCCGAAAACGAGGCGTGTGCGCGGGTGCCAGTCGAAATCCGGCAGGAGCGATGACATAGGCTACGCCCGCTGGATCGCACGGCGACGGTAAAGAAACTCGAACAGGTTGCCTTCGTGCGGCTGGTCCCACTCGACGCGTGTCGTGGGGAGCGGTCCGATGTTCAACCGCTCTACGTGCGGCGCGGCGAGTATTTCGGAGATAAACGGTTCGTTACGCGTGAGCGCGGTGACGACCAGCGACGGTCCGATCTTTTCCAGCATTTGCGCCTGCGGTACCTCGGTCACGCTCGCATACGGGAACAGATACTCCTTATTCGCCAGCGGATGCTCGAACGACGAACAGCGGACCACGGTCGGGAGCAGATACGTACTCCCATCGCGAGTCACCAGCCGGTCGCCGCTCCGGTGACGCGCCGTGACATCTTCCGCACCGGCGGTCTTCAAGCCTTCCGTGATCGCGGAATCCATCATCTCCGCCATCTTTGGGTTTGCGAATCCGGCGAGTCCCGCCTCCGGGTCAGTCGCCTCACGTGGCGCGATTGCGGCAAGTTTTTGTGCCAATGCCGCCGCGATCTCGTCGCCGTATTTCGGCACGACCACCGCCGACGCGTTGATACAACTGCGCCCACCGTTGTCGGCGATAGACGCCGCGATCAAGTCAATATACTCGGGCCACTCCTCGATGCAGTCGTCGCCGATGATCACCTTGCTCCAGCCGGGTCCGTGAACCTGCACGCCGGGATTGCTCGCATATCGTTCGACGGTGCCCTGATCGCCGAAGATCACCGCGCGCCCGCAAACCTCCATGATCGCGTTGCTCCCCTCATGGTCGGTCGGGTAGAACGAGAACGCGGCAGCGGGCACTCCGGCGGCGATAAACGCCTGCACGATGCGAAACGGCGTCCAGGGCTCTTCGCGCCCCGGCTTCAGAACAACCGGCACCTTGAGCGCGATGGCGGGCATCCACAGGGAGTTGACCCCCGGAGAGTTGCTCGGCAGAACGATCCCCAGCGCGTTGGTGACGGCGAAGTACGAAACGGGAACACCGTCCTGCTTCCCGTAACCCCGGTCCAAAATCTCCGGGTCCATCCCGCGCGTCAGCCCTTTGAGGATCGTCGGCATTTCGGTAAAGACCTGATGGATCTTCGCCATGTTCCGGCGGATCAACGAGTGCGGCAACCCGGACGTTGACGCCAGAGCGTCGATATATTCCTGCGGGGTTTGCGTCGTGCCATTGCCGAGCGGCAGTGTCGCTTCCATGAACAGGCGTCCGGCTTCTTTCGACATATCTAGCAGTTGCGCGACGGTGACATCGGCGAACATGTCCCGCGTCGGCTTGCGCAAATCGCGCTTGATCATCGCGCTGTTCGCCATGCTGACGGTGCCTGCCGCCTCGCCGGAGCGCACGCTTTTCAGTTCGTTTTTGTCCATACTGTCATAAGGTTGCCCTTTGCGCAGAATGGGAATGTAGGGTGTTGCCATCGAATCTTTGCTTTCTAAAATCACTCTCCCTCCCCCCCGCCCCCTCCCTCATCGGAATGAGAGAGGGGGAGT
>JAYULM010000166.1:0-4130 GCA_043763605.1 Armatimonadota bacterium
GGGGGAGGGGGCTAGGGGGTGGGGGCAAATCAGCCCCAACCGCTTCTTCACATACTCGAAGTTCCCGCCCGACGCTAACGTCGCGGACGTGAAAATGACGCGGGGAACATCGCTCAGCAACGCCATTTGCAACATCGGCGCGACTTCAAGCGGGGTTTTGACGAGTTGAGCGACCGCCATTCCGCCTTTCAATCGGCGCGTCTGGTACCAGCGGAACGCGTCCTCGTCCGGGCGCGATTCGGAGACGAGTTGGAGTTCAGTCGATACGCGGGTCGCGGTCCGGGCAAGACCGGTGGCGCGTTCCTTCGTCGCCGCATCCTTTGTCTTGTCTGCCGCCGAGATCAGGTCTTTTGCCAGTGAGTTTAACGCTTCGCACATACTGTTGCGTCGCTCACGAAAGTCGGCGCGGTCGGCTTCTTCGCGGAGCAGGTCGTCGGTGAAATCCTCAGACTTGCCCGCGACCAGGAACGGATCGAGTAGCGACTGATTAAGCGCGTCTAAAGCGGCGAGGCTGCCGGGATCGATCAGACCGTCCCCGGCTAACTTCTTCGCGCGGTTGACCAGTTGCGGCACACGGCGCGATCCCCACTCCAAGCCAAATGCTTTGGTCGCGATGTCGTCCACATGGTGCGCTTCGTCGAACACCACGGCGTCATATTTCGGGATCAGCGTCGGACCGTTCGGGTTCGTTTGTTTCAGCCGCAGATCCGCCATGAAGAGCGCGTGGTTGACGACCAGGAGTTGACAGTTTTCAGCGTACTTGCGTGCCTTGAAATAGAAGCACCGGTCGTAGAAGCGACACTCGCGCCCCCGGCAAGTATCCTGATTCGCGGAAATCTCGCTCCACTGTGGGAACGTGAAGTCTAATTCCGCCACGTCGCCGGAATCGGTCTCGTTCGCCCAGCGTTGCAGTTTGGCGAAAACCGGGTCGCCGAACGCCCAGATGTCGCTCGCCGCGCCCTCTAAATCCTGCAGGCAGAGGAAGTTGCCGCGCCCTTTGAGTGTCGCCGCGTGCAGGTCGAGTTCCGGCAGGGCGGCGAACAGCGCGGGGATGTCGCGTTCGATTAACTGCGATTGCAATGCCAGCGTGTGCGTCGAGATCACAGCTCGCCCGCCGTGCTTCGCTAGCCACAGCGCGATAGGAACCAGATACGCCAGCGTTTTACCCGTCCCGGTTCCGGCCTCAGCGAGGCACGGCCTGCCCTCCCGTAACGATGTCGCGACCGACTTTGCCAGTTCGACCTGTTGCGGGCGGTTCGCGAACCCCGGCAGGGCGCAGGCGAGCGGACCGTTCGCGCCGAGCAACGTTTCCAGACGCGGGATACGTAACGGGGCGGTTCGAGCCGGGGGATCGGTGGGAAAGGTATCCGGTTCGGCGAAGGCAGTTGGCATATACGGTTTCAGTATACGCTGTTTGCCGGTCGTTTGCCGGGATGAAACAGCCTTCGTCTTGACATGCCAGGTCAACTGTGCTATCTTCAAGCAGTCAGGCAATCATGCCTACCCTACAATGACTACTTCCCATCGAACAGGAGAATGAATATTATGCCTATACCCGCCCCCCGTTTCCGTTTTATAAAGGGTTTTTTGTTGCTCGCGGCTGGGGCTGTCCTGTTGGCTTCGAACTCCTCGGTACACGCCCAATCTCTTACAGACATAACACTATCGCGTCTGAATGGAGCCGGTGACACCATAAACGAAGGATGGAATACGCGGGGCAACGATTTCGTGAGCAACCTGTACCTGCTCAGTGGCGGGTCCTTCGTCAACAACGGAAATGTTGCCCAAACCAGCATCGCGATAGACCTGAGTACACCCGGAACATACACGTTCGGGTTCGCCGGGGAGAATGTGAATTCCAACACGGTCCCCGAACTCAACATCAATTTCTTTTTGAACGGAAACGCCGCGAACCCGCGCATTTCGGCACGCGGATTACCCGGCGGCGGATTCTCCCCGAACGGCGGCATCACCAACACGCCCACGTTCGCGGGCGTTGCGGGAGCGAACTCGCTCTCCTTCAATGACAACGGCTTGCTGATCACGCTCACGGATTTTTCGTACGACACCGACAGCGGCGCCGATCAGGTGACATCGTTCAATAATGCCCCGGGCGGCACGGGGGATACGGTAGGAACGTTCACGCTGAACGTCGCGCCAGTCACGGTCCCCGAAGTCTCGCCGCTGATACTGCTTGCCCTGGGCGGCACCGTCGGTGCCATCGCCACCCGCCGCAAGAAATAGGATCGCGAACTCTCCGGGGGGCGTAGTCGCGCGGCGTCCGGCACCGGTGCCGGACGCCGCGTTTTTGTTTGACGCCGTTCCCCTTCCCCGCTATACTGACCACGACTCACCCACCCTTTAAGTCCCGCCCCGAGAGGCGGGAAAGGAGCAACCGTTATGGCAACCGAAGTTTCGGTGATGGACGCGGACGAAGTACGCCGCGCCCTCACCCGCATCGCGCACGAGATCGTCGAGCGCAACAAAGGCGCGAAAAACATCGTGCTGGTCGGTATTTTGCGGCGCGGGGCACCGCTCGCCGCGCGCCTTGCCCTCCTGATCGGGCGCATCGAGAACGCGGATTCAAGTGCGCGACCGATCCCGTTCGGCGATTTGGACATCGCGCTGTACCGCGACGATTACGGGTTGCGTCAGGCACCCGCCCGTACGACACATCTGCAGGAAGACATTTCCGGCAAGACAGTGGTACTGGTAGACGACGTGCTCTTTACCGGTCGCTCTGTTCGCGCCGCGATCACCGCACTTTTGGAATACGGACGGCCCGCCGCCGTGCAACTCGCCGTTCTGGTGGACCGGGGACACCGCGAACTGCCGATACGTGCCGACTTCGTCGGCAAAAACCTCCCGACGGCGTTCACCGAACGGGTCAACGTACAACTCTCCGAAATGGACGGCGGCAACGACGCGGTGACGATTAGTAAAGGGATCAGGGAACAGGGAGTAGAGAGTAGTCCCGGACCGGGAATGGCTTCCCCTCTACTCCCTACCCCCTACTCCGTAGACCCTTCATCGGAGGCTAACTCCGATGATTAACCTTGCCGGGCGCGACCTGTTAGACCTGGAATCGCTGACCGCCGAGGAGATCACGGCGTTTCTGGATACTGCGGAAACGTTCACCGAGATTCTGCGCCGCGACGTGAAAAAAGTCCCGACACTTCGCGGGAAGTCGGTAGTCACGATCTTCTACGAAAATTCGACGCGCACCCGTACTTCGTTCGAGGCGGCGGGAAAATACATGAGCGCGGACGTGATCAACATCTCCGGTTCGACCTCGTCGGCGAGCAAGGGGGAGTCGCTACGCGATACATTTCTGACGCTTCAATCGCTGACCGCCGACTGCGTCATTATGCGGACGCCGTATTCGGGGGCGTGCCATCAGGCGGCGCAGTGGGTCAATATCCCGGTCGTCAACGCGGGCGACGGTATGCATGAACACCCGACGCAGGGGTTGTTGGATGCGCTGACACTCCGGCAGGCAAAAGGCACTTTAGAGGGTTTGATCGTGGCGATAGTCGGCGATGTCGCGCACAGCCGCGTCGCCCGGTCGAACATCTGGGCGTTGTCGAAACTCGGCGCGAACGTGCGGCTCGTCGGTCCGGCAACGCTCCTGCCTGCGGACGCGAGGGAGTTGCCGGTCGAGGTGTTCACGGACTTGCGCGAAGGTTTGCGTGGCGTGGACGTGGTGAACGTTTTGCGGTTGCAGTTGGAACGTCAGACGAAAGCCATGTTTCCGACGCAACGCGAGTATTCCAAACTTTTCGGCGTCACGCGTGACGCGCTTACTGTGGCGAAACCCGACGTGCTGATCCTCCACCCCGGACCGATGAATCGCGGACTGGAGATCGGCGGCGACGTGCCGGACATGCCCCGCTCGCTTATCGAAAAGCAGGTGACAAACGGCGTCGCGGTGCGGATGGCGGTACTGTATCTGGTGCTGGGGGCGTCGGAGGGGAGGTAGGTGCAACAAACCGATCTGGAGCAAGAGACATAGAAGGCATATAGGCTAAATGCAACAGGGATGCGTGAAGTATCGGAGCATCGTGATGTCAAAGAGCCTAGTAGCCCTCACCCCCCCGCCCCCTCTCCCTCCGGAGGGAGAGGGGGCGGGG
>JAYULM010000167.1:0-1177 GCA_043763605.1 Armatimonadota bacterium
GCGCGGGTACGAACGGCGTCCGCGCGTACGGAACGTTCTACACCAGCCCGCGTCCGCAGGACGCTGACGCCGAAGGCGCACACCGGAGGGTTTACAAACCCCTGCCTCCGCTGTAGCGGCGTAGCGGCTACCCGCGCATATCGAAGCCACCATCTACCGTGATCGTCGAGCCGGTAATAAACTCCGCCAGATCCGACAGCAAGAACAGCGCGGCGTTCGCGGGGTCTTCCGGCTTGCCGATTCTGCCGAGCGGTATCGATGCGATAATCCCCGCGCGCCCTTCGGCGTCCATCGCCTCCCGGCTCATGTCGGTTTCCGTCCACCCGGGCGCGACACAGTTGACGCGAATCCGGTCCGGCGCGAGTTCTTTCGCCATAGATCGCATGAACAGGAGTTGCCCCCCTTTGCTCGTCGCGTACGCCGAATAGACCGCCGAGCCGCGTTGCCCCGCCGTCGAGGTATAGATGACGACGGACCCGCCGCCGGCTTGCTCGCGCATCTGCCGCGCCGCCGCCTTGACGACGAGAAACGTGCTTTTGAGGTTCAGACTCATGGTCCGGTCCCAGAAATCGGCGGTCATCTCCTCTATCGGCGAACCCTCGAAAATCCCGGCAGACACGACCACGCCGTGGATCGGACCGAGCGACGCTACCGCCGTGTCCATCGCCCGCTCCGCTCCCCCGTCCTCGGCAAGGTCGGCTTGCACCGCGACCGACTTCCGACCGAGTCCGACCACCGACGCGACCGTCTCCCGGGCGGCATCGGCGTTGGCGACGAAGTTCACGGAAACGTCCGCGCCCGCTTTCGCCGCGAGCAACGCCGTCGCCCGCCCGATCCCGCGCGACCCTCCCGCGACAAAGATATGCTTTTTTTCTAAATGGATCATGATTTTTTCTAACCGCCAGGACGCCAAGTTCGCCAAGGTAAGAGGAGAAGGGGGAGAGGGTTTGAAGTTTTTCGCTCGTTGCGCTGTCGAGACGACTTTGCAACATAGAAAAGCCCCAACTTCAAAACCTCTCCCTTCTCCTCTTACCTTGGCGAACTTGGCGTCCTGGCGGTTCAAACCTCCTACCCGTAGGCTCCTTCGGGGTGCTTGCCGAGGAGGCGCAGTTGTCTTTCGTTCGCGACTGCGAGAATTTCCGGGTTGAACGTCCAGGGGAACGGCGAGAACCGCTGG
>JAYULM010000168.1:0-15362 GCA_043763605.1 Armatimonadota bacterium
GCGCGAACCACGACCTGCGACTCCTGCGGGGGAGGCGTTCGCCGGATAATCTTTCGGGGGGTGAGGCGGCTATGACGGACAGGGGGTATGACGGCATCATGAAGGACTATCCCGACCTCCCGCCGTATCTGCCCCACAAAGCGCGCCGCAATCGTCCCCTGACTACCGCTCGGAAAGCCTATAAGCGGCTCCCATCTTCGTACCGGATTGTTGTGGAACATACGAACGCCCCGCTAAACCAGTACGAGGCGTTATCCCAAGGCGGAAGGTATTGCGCCGCGTATGGCGAAATCGCCGGGGGAATCATGCAGGCGTCTTTCGGGTGGTTTGTTCGCTGGTCAACCGTCGGACAGAGAATCGCCCGTCGGAACGTTATCCAGCCCGGTTGTCCCTCTGAAGAGCAATCGCCCACTGAGGAGGCAGACGTGACAAATCGCGGCTTTTTTGCCCATAAAGCGATTAGAATGGTTGGAATGATTATTTCGCAAGAACTCTATTTTTTTGCCGATGCGAACAACGTCGGCATCCATATAATCTTCCGCAGTCAACATCGCTTCTTACTCCCGCAACAATTATACGCAAAACGGGCAGGCAATAATTGCCCGCCCGTCCGTTGTATCCAGAGTCCGTTTCGGTTAGTCTTCCTTGATGCGGGCGATCACAGGGTCTTTCACCATCACCAGTTTGCCATCTTCGACCTCGAAAACGCCCGTCGCCGCGTTCTCGATCAGTTCCACGTCGTGGCTCGCCATCAGGATCGTGCCCTCGAAGCGCGACAACGCCTCGATCAGCACCGCCCGCGCCGCCGGGTCCAAATGGTTCGTCGGTTCGTCGAGCAGGTAGAAGTTCGCCGGGCGGAGCAGGAACTTCGCCAGCGCGACGCGCGACCGCTCCCCGCCGGACAGCACGCCGACCTTCTTGAACACCTCGTCGCCCCGGAACAGGAGCCGCGCCAGCAGACCGCGCGCCAACTCCTCGACCGCGTGATCCAGGCCGTACAGCGTTTCCTCGATCACCGAGCGGTTCGCGATCAACGCTTCCGCCTGATGCTGGGCAAAATACGCGACGATGGTTTTCGGGCGCACCTCTATCGAACCTTCCGTGATCGGTTCCACGCCCGCGACCAGTTTGAGCAGTGTCGATTTGCCCGCGCCGTTCGGTCCGACGAGCGCGATCTTGTCGCCCTTGACGATCTCCAGCGAAACGCCGTCCAGGATCGTCCGGTCGCCGTACTTCTTCACTACATTCTTGATCGTCACCGGGTCGGGCGACGACGCGGGCGGGGGCGGCAGTTGCAGATAGATCGTCTTCTGCCGGTCGCGCGGGCGTTCCTTCATGTCCAGTTTGTCGAGCATCTTCATGCGCGATTCGACCAGACCCGCCTTCGACTTGTTGCCCTTGAACTTCGCGATGAACTCGCGCACATCGGCAAGTTCCTTCTGTTGCGCTTCGTATTCTTTTACCTGACGGTCGTGCGCTTCCTGTTTCTGTTGCTGGTAATCGTCGTAGTTGCCCTTGAACTCCTTGATTTCCCCGGCGTCCACCTCAATGATCCGCTCCGAAACGATGTTCAGGAACTCGATCTCATGCGAAATGACCACCACGGTGCCGGGGTATGACGGGATATAGTCGTACATCAGCCAGTATTTCGCGGACGTGTCCAAATGGTTCGTCGGTTCGTCAAGGAACAGGTAATCGGGTTCCTGCAGGAGCAGTTTCGCCATCGCGATACGCATCTGCCAGCCCCCCGAGTAGGTGTCGGTCAGCCGCTCGGTCGCGCCCTGCTCGAACCCCAGACCCGACAGAACGCGCCCGATACGCGCGTTGAGCGTGTGCGTTTCGAGTCGTTGCATATCGTCGGTCGCTTTGGAAAGCGCGTTCATGTCCACCTTGTCGGCGGCGGCAAGCAGTTGCGCCTCGACATCGGCGACTCCCGGCAATGCGTCGCGCATCTCCTCGCCGACCGTCACGCCGAGCCGACACTGCGATTCCTGGTTGAGATAGCCGGAACTCGCGCCGTGGATGTTCACGATCCCTTTATCCGCGTCTTCCAACCCGGCTAGAATCTTGATCAGCGTCGATTTGCCCGCGCCGTTATGCCCGACGACCCCGACGCGTTCCTGGGAACTGACGACTAAATTGACTTCTTTGAGGACTACCTGCGCCCCGAACGATTTGTGTAATTTTTCTACGGTAAGCATGGGATATACCTGTTATCCTTTCCTGCGCCACCGGGAGCCGTCAAAGCGAAAAAACGCTTTGCGCCCGGGCGCGACCAGCGGACGGGCGTAATGCATGCCCGCAAAAAAAGAACGACCCGTGCCGATTCACGCCGGTCGTTTCTTTTCAGAAATAAAATGAGAGTGATTATAGTATACCGCGCGGGGTTTCCGACCGCCAAGACGCCGGGTTCAAAAAGCAGGGCGGGCGGGTCTGAATCGTAACGGGGCACCTGCGGAATGTGACATTCCGCAGGTGCCCCGTTACGATTCAGACCCGCCCGCCCTGAAGGTGGGCAATGCCGTCCTGACATCTCCCTGATTTTTCTTACTCTTCGTCTTCTTCCGCCGGTTCGCCCGCGCCGCCGGAGGTGCCGAGGGCGAGGGCTTCCTTCGCCGCGTCGCCGTTCTTGATCTCGGCTTCGATGGTGTCCATCAGATCCTTGCGCTCTTCGAGGAACTTCTTCGCGTTCTCGCGACCCTGCCCGAGCCGTTCGCCCTTGTACGAGTAGAACGCCCCGGACTTGGCAATCACGCTCAGTTCGCTACCGATGTCGATGATCGAACCGGAGCGCGAAATGCCCATGCCGAACATGATGTCGAACTCCGCCTGCTTGAACGGCGGCGCGACCTTGTTCTTGACGACTTTGACGCGGGTGCGGATGCCGACCTGGTCGTTGCCGAGTTTCAGCGTTTCCGTGCGGCGAACGTCCATGCGCACCGACGAATAGAACTTCAGCGCGCGCCCGCCCGGCTGGGTTTCCGGGTTGCCGAACATGACGCCGATCTTTTCGCGGATCTGGTTGATGAAGATCGCCGCCGTGTTAGTCTTGTTGAGCGAACCGGTGATCTTGCGCAGTGCCTGACTCATCAAACGCGCCTGCATACCGGGAAGACTCGCGCCCATGTCGCCCTCGATTTCCGCCTTCGGCACCAGCGCGGCGACCGAGTCCAGGACCACAAGCGCGACCGCGTTCGAGCGGATCAAGGCGTCCATAACTTCCAACGCCTCTTCCCCGGTAGACGGTTGCGAGATCAGCAGGTTGTCGATGTCGACACCGATATTGCGGGCATAGACCGGGTCCACGGCGTGCTCGGCGTCGATAAATGCCGCGATACCGCCCTGCATCTGCGCTTGCGCGACGATCTGCATAGCAACCGTGGTTTTTCCCGACGATTCCGCGCCGTAAATCTCGGTCACGCGTCCTTTCGGAATGCCACCGATACCGAGTGCAATATCCAGCGCGAGCGAACCGGTCGGGATCGATTCCACGCCGCCCGCCTTCGCCTTGTCGCCGAGCCGCATGATCGAGCCTTTGCCGAACTGCTTCTCCAGGGCGGAAACCGCCATATCTAACGCCTTCGATTCTTTTTCTGCCATTTAATACCAACTCCTGTTTTTTATTTTTTGAACCGCCAAGACGCCAAGATCGCCAAGGTGAGAGAAATATTTGAGAGATTCTTTAACTCTTCTCCGGTCTCCGCGTCCTTGGCGTCTTGGCGGTTAAACTCCGGTGAAACGCCATTCGCCGCGCTCGGTATAGGCGGCGGGGGCGATATTGAGCACACTTTCCATCAGGATGAGCCGGTCCGCGACCTGCTCGCCGCAGTCGGTTTTTGCTTCGCGCTCTATCGCGGCTTTCAGTTCCGGCAGGTTTTCGCCGCCTTTGACCCGCCCGAGAGTCACGTGCGCCACAAGACCGCCTTCACGCTTCGCGCCGAACGGCGAGAGCCAGGGTTCCGACCGGCGTACCAACTCTTTCCACGGTTCCGCGCCGTCGGTGACGGTGAGCAATACCGTCTTGATCACATCGCCGCGCTTCGGAAAGACACTGACCCCGGAAACCCGAAACCGGAAAGGCGCGGTCTCGGCGGCGACGGATTCGCAGGCGGCGGCGACTTCGGGCAACAGCGACGGGTCCGCGATGTCGCCGATAAAGGATACCGTTAAGTGGAAGTTTTCCGGCTCGACCCAGCGGATATTCGCGCCGGTGGCGATGAGTCGGTTTTGCACGGCGGAAACGGCGTCGCGGATGTCGGGGGATAGAGGGAGACAGGTGAATAAGCGCATAAGTTCTTGTTATCGGGTCGGGGATGTCCCATCCTCCGGTGGAAGCGTTCCGCTTGCGTTCCCTGCAGGAACGGGGATTGCCGAATTTGACGGGCTGTCCCGTTAATTCAGTACCGTCTCCCGTTCCCGCAGGGAACGCAAGCGGAACGCTTCCACCGGAGGATGGGACATCCCCGCATGCCCTCTATCATATCAAAAAATAGAGCGGAAAACAACTGTTCTATTCGCGCGGCAAAATCGCCGTGAAGAAAAGTCCAGCGGTGCCGGTCTAACGTAGCGATAGTTCAAAAACCGCACGTCTGGAGAGCCACTATGTCCCGTCCGTTGAAACTCGCCGCCGTCGCCTTGTCGGCGACCGTTTGCGCCGTCGCAGCCCCGTACGCCGCCCTGCCACGTTCGCAGGCGGCACAGGTCCCCCTGCCGACGCCGTCCGGGTCGCCCGCACCCCCGGTGCTGTTCCCCCCGATCCTTTCCGTGCCCGACGCCCCGCCGGGGGACGCGCAAGCCGTCACTATCGAGAAGGCGGACATCCTTCTGCAAGTCGTCGGACCGCTGATGCGCACCACGATCACGATGCGGTTCCGCAACACGACCGACCGGATTCTGGAGGGCGAACTCGCCTTCCCGTTGCCCGAAGGTGCCGCGCTGTCCGGGTACGCGCTGGATGTAAACGGCGAAATGGCGGACGCGGTCCCGGTGCCGAAAGAGGAGGCACGGGTCGTTTTCGAGACCGAGGCGCGCAAAGGCGTGGACCCGGGACTGGTCGAGCAGACGCAGGGGAACAACTTCCGCACTCGCATCTACCCGCTTCCGGCGAAGGGCACCCGCACCGTGCGTTTGTCGTTCATGTCCGAAGCGACTGGCGGCGGCAAGGGTGAAAGCCGCGTGTCGCTCCCGCTACGCTGGAACCAGACCGTGCCGCTCCTTTCGGTTAAAGTGGAGTCCGACGCCCCGGCGTCGCTGACGCTCGGCGGCACCGACCGCGATCTGGTGCGCGAGGGAACCACAGGAAGCCTTGCCAAGACGCTGGAAAACGTCGCCGTGAATGGGGATATGGTTGTTCGGGTGCAAACCGACCAGTCGCAAGCCGTGCGCGACGGCGTGATGGTGGAAACGTTCGCCAAGCCGAGCGGAACGAAGGAAACGTACTTCGCCGTTCTGGAACAAACGCCCGCCCCAACGAGCGACACACCAGTCGTCCGCTCCGGACGCACGGTCGGCTTGCTCTGGGACGCTTCCCTGTCGCGCCGCACGGCGGACATCGAGCGGGAACTGGGCTTCCTCGAAACCCTCGCCCGCGATAAATGGCGCGACACCACGGTAAATGTCGTCATCTTGCGCGACAAGCCGGAACCGGGCGGCACGTTCGCCGTCACGAACGGCGACGCGGCGGCGTTGATCGCGTTCCTGCGCAAACAACCTCTTGACGGTGGCACGACCTACCGGGGTTTGCATTTAGCCGGTTCGCTCAAACCGGATACGCAAATCGACTACTGGGTAGCGTTCACCGACGGTTTGGAAACACTCGGCAACGGCGGCGGCGGTGGCACCATGAAAGCCGACGCGCCGATCTGGATCGTGAACAGCGACAGCCGGAGCAACGGTACCCTACTCCGCGCCACGGCGACCGCGTCTGGGGGAAACTATTTGAGCCTCGACGGGGACACCGCAAACGACCGGGAGCGGGCACGAACCGTCGGTGAGTCGCCGTACTCACTCCTTTCGGCGACGGTGAGTGCGGGCAAAGTGGAAAGATTGACCGCTGCCAGCAACGCCCCGGTGAAAGGGTCGAACAACGTCGCGCTCGCCGGGCGGCTCGTGTCGGACGTGGCGACGCTCACCCTGACGTACGGCTACCCCGGCGGCAAGACCACGGCGACGCGGACGGTGACGGTGCGCCAGCCGGAAGCGAACGCGCCGTCGTCGGGACTGGTCGGCTACGCCTGGGCGCAACGCACGGCGGACGCGCTGAGCGTGGCACCGAAGCGAAACCGCGACGCCCTGCGCCGGATCGGGCAGGAGTTCGGGATCGTGACGCCGGGGACATCGCTCCTCGTTCTGGAAACGCTGGAACAGTGCCTTCAATACGGCATCGCCCCGGCGCGCACCCGGAAATCCCTGTACGCGCAGTATGTGAGTGCCGCTGAAACGCGCGGCATCGCGAAGCGCAAAGAAGAAGGGAGCCGCCTCCAACAGACCGTGGCACGGTGGAACCAGCGCGTCTCCTGGTGGAGCCGGGATTTCAGCGACGCGAGTAACTCCCGCTCTCGGGCGGGAGCGAAAGAAGGGGAACGGGACCAAACACCACGTCCGGCTATGGCGGGGGGTGGCGCATCGCCCGGCGGACGGCGAGTGTCCGCCGAATCTGCGCCGTCGGCACCCCGTGAGGAGGCGCAAGCGGTCGCCCGTCCCGCCCCTACGGCGAACGGCACACAAAGTTATTTCGGCATGGCAGGGGGTTCCGGTAGCGGATCGGGCGGTGGGGGGACGGTTCAGGGAGGGCGCGCGGGATCACAGAGCGATAGCCGTTCCAATAGTCCGGTTCGTCTCAGTCTCGCATCGTCGGCGAAACGAGATAAATCGATGGGCGACGCGCCATCTGCCGCCGTGATCGCGATCAAGCCGTGGTCGCCGGACGCGCCGTATATTAAGCAAATGGCGGCGGCGAAAACGGCGGAAGAGGCTTACGCGGTCTATCTCGCCGAACGCAAGTCGTGGCTGGAAACGCCCGCGTATTACTTCGACTGCGCCGAAGAGTTGCACCGGCGCGGCGCGGACACGCTCGCGGTGCGGATTCTGACCGGGATCGCCGACCTGCGCCTCGAAGACGCCGCCCTGCTCCGTATCGCCGCGCACCGGCTGGCGCAGTGGGGACACACCGCCCGGGCAATACCGTTGTTCGAGCAAGTCGCCTACCTGCGCCCGGAGGAGCCGCAAAGTTTCCGCGACCTCGCGCTCGCGCTCGCCGACCGGGGCGACGACATCGCGAAAACCGACCCGACAGCAGCTGTCGCTTACTACAACCGCGCGTTGCAACTGTTCAACAAAGTCGCCGTCAGCCGCTGGGATCGATTCGAGGGCATCAGCGACATCGCACTCACCGAGGCGAACCGCGTCATCGCCCGCGCCAAACGACTCCCGGACGGCGCGGCGGCGAAACTGGTCATCCCCCTCGACCGCCGCCTGATTCGCAATACGGAAAGCGACCTGCGCATCGTGATGACGTGGGACTCGGACAACACCGACATGGACCTGCACGTCCTCGAACCCGGCGGCGAGGAGTGTTACTACAGCCACAACCGCACCGCTATCGGCGGGCATATGTCGGAAGACTTTACGCAGGGCTACGGTCCCGAGGAGTATTTCGTCCGGCGCAACATGGGCGGCAAGTACCGCATCCAGACCAACTATTACGGGAGCCGCGAACAAAAGATAACCGGCGGCACCACGGTACAGGCGACCGTCTTCACCGACTGGGGACGACCGACCGAGAAACGCCAATCGCTCTCGCTCCGCCTGACAAAAGATAAAGAGACCGTAACCATCGGCGAAGTAACCGTCGCAAAGCGGGGCGAGAAGAAGATTTAAACACAGAGGCACGGTGCGGGCATTGACCGCCTCAACTTCGCTGAGTAAGCCGTTCGCGCGCTTCCCCCAAAACAATAAATCGCTCTTCGTAACCAACTGCACAAACCCCGTAGTGCGGCGTTTGTAGTCGCGTATCGCTCACTATTTTTTCTTTACCGGATTCGATTATACCTCATGCCCGCTTATCACGATTGTTAGGCTCCTGCCGGTTTGACAAAAAAGCGAGATCACTTTATAGTGTGGTTGCGAGGCGAAGCGGGGAGGCGGTACGCTGTGAAGGACGCTGCCCGAAATGAAGTATTGTGTGGAAGGTGGTAATGGGATGAACTTAAAACGAGTAAGCTTCGAACAACTTCGAGGTGTCGGTGTTCTTGTAGCGGGGCTACTGGTCCTGTTACCACGTAACGCAAGCGCGGTTCCGACTGTGGGGCTGAACTTCACCGGAATGACGCTGGCACAGTTGGCTCCGCTGAACGGCGGCAACTATGCTCCGCCAGACACCATGGGTGCGGTCGGTAACAGCCATATCGTGCAGTTCGTCAACGGCGGTTTTCGGATTTTTGATAAATCAACCGGGGCGGGAGTCGTTAGCGCACTGACTCCCGGCGGAGCACCCATCACGGATACCGCGTTCTGGAGTGCCTCTGGCGCAACGAATGTCAACAGCCTCAGCGATCCGCGTGTCATATTTGACCGCTCCTCACAACGCTGGATTGCCGCACAAATCACCACCAACGAAAGCGTCGGAAACCGGGTGCTGGTGGCGCGTAGCAACACCGCCGACCCGACCGCCGGTTGGATTTCCACTTCGTTTGTGCCGACCACAACCAATTTCGCCGATTTCCCGACGCTTTCTTTGAATGCCGACGGCATTTTTATCGGAACCAACAATTTCACTTCGTCAACAGGCAGTTTTACTAACGTTTCGCTGATCGGTATTCCGAAAGCCGACATACTGGCGGCTACCCCAACCGTCGCCAACCGGACGGTGATAAGCGGAACAACCTCGACAATCGGCTTTACTCCGCAAGCCGCGCTTGATTTTGGGGTTTCCACGGGGCGAAACGCGGTGTATGGTGTGAGTACCAATACTACCTTGCGCCGGGTCAACGTGGCAAATCTGCTGACGCCTCCCGGTTCGTTGTCCGGCAGTGCCGCCATCACCGTCGCTTCCGCGTCGACATCGACAAACTATTCGTTACAACCCGATGGCACGGTTCAACTCGACAACGGCGACAACCGCATTTCCGGCAACGTGGTAAAAATCGGGGATCGCGTCTACATGGTTCGTGCGGTCGGCGCAGGAGCACGCTCCGCGATCCGGATAACGGTTTTGAGTGAGTCGACCGACGCGGTGCTTGCGGAAACTACTATCAGCGATACAAACCGTGACTATATGTATCCATCCATCTCCGCGAATTCCGCCGGTGACATCGTTATCGGCTTTTCCCGGAGCGGTTCGGCGGCAGGGGAATTTGCTGGTTCCTATGGTCGCACGGGCAGTTTCAATGGGACGACGTTTACACTTGACAGTGGCGACACGCTTCTCAAAGCGGGAACCGCCAATTACCACCTGTTCGGCGGGACGGGCGAACGCTTCGGCGATTACAGCGCAACGGTCTCGGACCCGAACGACCCGAACTCATTTTGGACGTTCCAAGAGTTCGCCGCCGGTGCGACAAACTGGGGGACGCAAATCACCAACATTCGCGTAGGCGCGGTCTCGGTTCCCGAACCCGGCACCGGTTCCCTCCTTGTCTATGTGGCTTTCAGTGTTGCTTGCTTTGTTGTGCGCCGGAAACGCTGAAATGATGCGGCGAAATCCGCTATCGAGTGGGCGATTTGGCGAGCAATCCATGACTGCTATAGCCGATCCAACTCACTGTCGCTGCTAATTTTGCGTTCGTCTCAACAACTTTGGTAGGCGTAGTAGATGGGAGCGTACCAGTATGCACATAATCGTAGCCGAAGACGAAACTTCCTTCGCTTACGGCTCCCGTAGCCGACATGCCTTCGCTTGATCCATTCTTCGATTCCGCCTTGACCGAGGCTCCAGTTGCTTCAATTTTTGAGGTGCCGGTGTATGGTGCATTGGCGTTTGTGACACTCTGTGTAGTAACTGTGTAGGCAGTTGCTACGAGTGTCCAGCCTTCGGCGCGCGCATTCGTCGTTGCGGCGCATAGTAGCGACATGGCGAGTAGCGAGACCTGAATGAGTTTCGTGAAGAGATTCCTTGTTACAACCTGCGTAGGTCGTCTGGAACACGAACACGAGATTTTCGCACTGTCCCAGCCCCAACTTTATCGAGTACGGTATTGAAAATCAAGCGATTAATCGAATTTTCGACGTAATATGTACGAAAACCAGTATTTTTACTTGACATTCTCTTTTTGTTTACTCACCACATAAAAATGAGTCCTGCTTTAACCCTTTTTTGCGCTTCGCTATAATCTGTCATATCCCGCCGTGGTATCCTAACGTAACGTACTCAACCCATTTGACGAAAGACTGTAACCTTAGTACCATGATCGAACCCGGCGGCTATGTCCGCGACCTTTTGACTGGCACACCCGGCGCGACGGCAACGGCGCACGGCTGGGTGAAGACGCGCCGCGACAGTAAGGGCGTGACCTTTATCCAACTTTCCGACGGCTCGTCGTTCGCCGATCTCCAGGTCGTGATCGACTCCGGGACAGTCCCCGACGACGTGCTTTCCGGCGCAACGACCGGGGCGTGTTTGCGCGTTGTCGGCGAACTGGTCGCGTCGCCGGGCGCGGGGCAAGCCGTGGAACTCAAATGCGCCGCGCTGGAGGTGCTGGGCACGGCGGACCCGCAAACCTACCCCCTGCAAAAAAAAGGGCACACGATGGAGTTTCTGCGCGAAATCGCGCACCTGCGCCCGCGCTCCAATACGTTCGGCGCGGTGTACCGCATCCGGTCCGCGCTGGCGTTCGCGGTGCATAAGTTCTATCAGGAACGCGGGTTCGTCTACCTGACCGCGCCGCTGATCACGACCAGCGACGCCGAGGGCGCGGGCGCGATGTTCGGCGTTTCGACGCTGGACCTGATGAACCTGCCGCGCACCGACGGCGGCGCAATCGACTTCGCGGAAGACTTTTTCGGCAAGCGCGCACACCTGACGGTTTCCGGGCAGTTGGAAGCCGAGATTTTCGCGCTGGCGTTCACGAATGTATACACGTTCGGTCCGACGTTCCGCGCCGAAAACTCGAACACGCCGCGCCACCTTGCCGAGTTCTGGATGATCGAGCCGGAGATGGCGTTCTGCGACCTGGACGGCGACCGCAAGTTAGCCGAGCAGTTCCTGAAGTACGTGATCCAGTACGCGCTGGACAACTGCGCCGCCGACCTGGAGTTCTTCAACAAGCGCATCGACGACACGGTACTCAAAACGCTGGAAAACGTCGCCATGTCCGACTTCGCGCACATCACGTACACGGAAGCCATCGGTATTCTGGAAAAAGCAAACGTGCCGTTCGAGTTCCCGGTCTTCTGGGGCGCGGACCTGCAATCCGAGCACGAGCGATACCTGACCGAGCAAACGTTCGGCAAGCCAGTCGTGGTGACGGACTACCCGAAGGAGATCAAGGCGTTCTACATGCGCCTGAACGACGACGAGAAGACAGTGCGCGCGATGGATGTTCTCGCCCCGCGCATCGGCGAGATCATCGGCGGGTCGCAACGCGAGGAGCGGCATGACGTGCTTCTCCAAAAAATCCGAACGCAGGAGTTAGACGAGAAATCGTACTGGTGGTACCTCGAACTGCGCAAATACGGCACCGCGCCGCACGCCGGGTTCGGTCTCGGGTTCGAGCGGCTGATGATGTACGTCACCGGCATGAAAAACATCCGCGACGTGATCCCGTTTCCGCGTACGCCGGGCTATGCGGAGTTTTAGGGGGCACAGCATTGCTATATCAATGAAAGCATACCGATCTGACTGAGGTCGGGTCGGTCACATATCCATGGTGCCACTTTTTTGACAATTAAGGGGCCAAGATTTAGACCCAGTGCCCAACTGATAAAATCATAGCATGGCACCAATATTGCCCCACGACTTCTTGCTACCGGAAGCGGAGATTCCATCGAAATCGGAGACTACGTCGCTGGAGGCACTGGACAGGAAAGCGGGCTTGACTCAAGAGCAGAAGCGCGAGATGCGTGCGCAACTCGCCTTTAATCTTGCCCTGAACGTTGATAAAGTTGGACATCCACGACACAAAAGCGTCGTCGTTCGACGGGTAAACGGTCGGCATAGGGTACTTTCCGGTCGGCGCGGGAGTTTTTTCGTCGGTGAGCGAACTGTGCCTACCGGAAGATACGGCGTTCCGGTAGGGGTCGGTCCCCTGCGGACGAAAAAACTCCCGCGCCGACCAGCGACGCGGCTCTACCGATGGAACCACCGTTCTTCCGCCCGGAGCAACAGTTCTGCGGACGGGAAAACGGTTATTGCGGTCGATGCGGCTACTTTTTGCGGCGAAGGACGACCGCCCCTACCACGCCAAGCGCGGGAAGCAGAAGCGCGAGCGTTCCCGACTCCGGCACGGCAACCACGCTCACGTTGTCTAAAAGTCCATCGCTGAATGTAGTTTGAGACGCGGGTTGGTCGGCGAATTGCAACGTAGTTTGCGTTCCCGTCGCGGTAAAGAAGAATGAATACGACGTACCCATCAAGGCGGGGAACGTGGTTTGCGTTCCCGTTACGCTGTCGTTCGCGGTCACGGAGTTAAGTAGCGCGGAGTTGGACGTATTGATCGCGGACGCTATCACCTGTTGCGTACGGGCGAGCCCGGAAGGGCTGTAGTTTCCGAAAGTAAACGCCGCAAGATACGTTTGTCCCGGTGTCGTGACGAACGCCTGCGACAACACACCGGTTGGAGATTGATCTCCACCGTTGAAACCGGCTACGATTGCACCAAATGCAGGCGGTACCGGAGAAAATGCCGAGTAACCGGTAGTGTAATTGAAAGCGTTGACAGCCCCGCTGTTTGCCCAGCCCGTGAAGCCGGACTCAAAGCCGGGGTTTAGGATCAGGTTTTGCGCGTAGGCGTTGTGCGCGGTCAGGGCGATGGTAGCGACGGCGAGCGTTGCGCTAAGCGTTAGAAACTGGCGAGTTGGGCGAGCCGCGAGTTGGGCGAGCCGCGAGTTGGGGAGGTCATGGTGCGTTGTCTTTCTGTCGCGACGTGGTCAGCGACGCTTTTCCTGTTCGCAAGATGCGTGCCAAATTCCTGCCCCGTTTTCGCAATGCGCCTTGCTTGCGAGGAAAATAATTTTCTTCAGGGCAAGCCCCGAGGTATTTGCCGGACGGTGACCCGAAAGTCGCCTACAAAACTATGTCGCCTGAGAGCGTCATAGACGTCCAAGACCGGAACGGTGCAAGCACCGGGGTATTGAACCCTCCACACTTTCAGCGAATAAACCTGATATGCGCGCAAATGTTACAAACGCACTGCCCGCGTCGAGCCGTTTTTCGTCGCCGCCAAACGCACTGCCCGCGACGTGATCCCGTTCCCACGCACGCCGGGGTACGCGGAGTTTTAAGGTGGGCAACGTGACCGAGAGCACGACCGAACGATTCATACGCCTGTACTCGCAGGAGATCGCCGAGCGGTTCCAACCCGACCGGATCATCCTGTTCGGCTCGCACGCTCGCGGGGATTCCCACGCCACATCGGATGTGGACCTGCTCGTGATCATGCCAGTCGAGGGACGAACCACGGACAAGGCGATACGCATCCTGCTCGAAACGCGCCCGATGTTCGCCGTTGCTTTGCTGGTGCGTACCCCCCAGGAGGTCGAGACTCGCGTCGCCGCCGGCGACTTTTTTCTGCGCGATATTCTGAAAGAGGCAGGGTGCTGTATGACGCCGCTCACTGAGGAATGAGTGGATAAAGCGGAAGGCGATTTAGTTGTCGCCAACCGAGAACTCTGCGCCCGCGTTGCGCCGAACTATAACGCGGCGTGTTTCCACGCACAGCAGTATAGTGAATGCACACCGAGTTGTTTTGTTACATTTATTGCACCTGTTGTATACTGAGAACAAAGGAGATGCCGATATGCCCGCGTTACTCGACACTATTACCCCCACAGAGCATGACCGCCAGTTCGCCAGCGAAGGAAGCCGGGTGCTTTCGCGCTTTATGAGCAACCATGAAACGGTGCGGCTACACGCGACCGAACCGGACACCGAGATCGTTTTGCCGGATGCCGTGGTGCGTCTATTACGGGACGTAATGAGCCATCTTGCCGAAGGACAATCGGTAACGGTCGTGCCACGCCGCGCCGAACTCAGCACCATTGAAGCCGCCGACCTGTTGGGCGTTTCGCGCCCTCATCTGGTCAAACTTTTGGACAGCGGGCAGATCGCCTGCCGCCGTGTGGGAGAGCACCGCCGCATTCCCCTGGATGACCTGTTGCGCTACCGGGAAGAAAACAAGGCGAAACGGCTCGACGTAATTGCCGAGTTACAGGCGCAAGCCCAAGAACTCAACATGGGGTATTAGCGACGATGCCGCTATCCGCGCCGCCCCGCGCGGTTCTGGACGCCTGTGTACTTTATCCCGCACCGCTCCGTGACCTGTTTATGAATCTGGCGGTCGTCGGGGCTTTTCAAGCCCGCTGGACCGCCGCCATCCATTCGGAGTGGATGCGTAACGTCCTCAAAGACCGCCCCGACCTTTCCCCCGCGCAGATCGAGCGTACAAAGGTATTGATGGACACGTACGCCGAAGGTTCACTGATCGAAGGGTACGAACATCGAATTGACACGCTTACCCTCCCCGACCCGGACGACCGGCATGTTCTTGCGGCGGCGATTGAAGCCGAAGCCCCGATCATCGTGACGGTCAACCTCAAGGATTTTCCGGCGGATGTTCTGGCGCACTATGGAATCATCCGGCAACGCCCCGATGAGTTTTTATGCGCGCTTTACGATAATGATGCGATGGTGGTGTGCGAAGCCGTTCGCAACCAGCGGTCCCGCCTGAAAAATCCTCCCAAAACCGTCGAGGAACATTTTGCTACGTTAATCCAGAACGGCTTGACTGGCTTTGTTGTCTGTCTCGAACCACACGCCGTTCATATCTAAAGGGATGCTCTCCGCGCTTTAATTGACAACGACTTTCTTTGCGCTCGATTTGATCTTTTTCCACAATGGATATCCGCGTCGCTGATCCTAGCGTACGCCAAAACGACGTTACGACAGATCGGGTGGGAGGACTGACAATCATCGCGTCCGGGTCGAAGCGGTTGAAATCGACTTCCGATTTCCCATTGTCCGGTCGCGAGTGCCATCAGATCGGCGACGAAATAGGCGTCAACGTCGCCGGGACGATCCTTGTTTCCGACAAAGGAGTCATCCACAAACTATCCGGCACCCCAACCGCCCATAATTGCGCCGCCATGATTGCCAGATAATCAACCGGCTTGTCCTCGATCACGGTCGCGGGGGGGGGGGGGGGGGGGGG
>JAYULM010000169.1:0-15340 GCA_043763605.1 Armatimonadota bacterium
TCTCTGGCTCCCCCTCTTTCATTCCGATGAGAGAGGGGGCTGGGGGGCGATCCGCCTATCCGAGTACCTCCACAAATCACGATAACCCGCTAATCCGCCCGTTCTCGTCGCAGTCCATGTCGAGAGCGGCGGGGTGTGCCGGAAGACCGGGCATCGTCATGATCGTTCCTGCATACGCGACTACGAACCCCGCGCCCGCCGAGAGTTTGACATCACGAACTGTGAGCGTGTGCCCGGTCGGGGCGCAACGTGCATCGGGGTCATCGGAGAACGAGTACTGCGTCTTGGCTATACAAACCGGCAGGTGCCCGTAGCCGCGTTTGGTTAGATACGCCAGTCGGTTCTTCGCGGCAGGCAGGAACGTCACGCCGTCCGCGCGGTAGATTTCGCGGGCGACGGTCTCGATCTTCTTTTTGAGCGGCACGCTGTCCCCATAGAGCGGCGCGAAGTTCGCGGAAGTCGATGCGAGCGTGTCGCGCACCAGATCCGCCAGTTCCAATGCCCCGTCGCCGCCGCGCGCCCATCCGTCACAGAGCGCGATGGGCAGGTTTTGTTCGCCACAGAGTCGTGTCAGGGCGGCTACTTCGGCGTCGGTGTCGGCACTGAAGCGGTTAATCGCGACGATTACCGGTACGCCGAACTTCCGCAGGTTCTCCGCGTGTCGCGCCAGATTCCCGAAGCCGGATTCCATTGCGGCGACATTCTCCGTAGACAGTGCCGGTTTCTCGACGCCGCCCTGCCATTTCAAAGCGCGGACGGTAGCGACCAGCACGGCGAGATCGGGGGCAAGCCCGGTCTGGCGCATCTTGATGTCCAGGAACTTTTCCGCCCCGAGGTCCGCCCCGAAGCCCGCCTCGGTGACACATATCTCGCCGAGCGTGAGTGCGAGCCGGGTGGCGATGACGCTGTTGCAACCGTGCGCGATATTGGCGAACGGTCCGCCGTGGATGATCGCGGGCGTACCTTCCGCCGTTTGCAGTAGATTGGGTCGGATCGCGTCGCGCAGGAGTGCGGTCATCGCACCGCCGACGCCTAACTGCTGCACCGTCACCGGGGCGTTATGGGTGTCGGACCCGATGACGATCCGGTTCAGGCGCACTTTGAGGTCGGCAATGTCTTCGGCGAGGCAGAGGATCGCCATGATCTCGCTCGCGGCGGTGATCTCGAACGCCGTTTCGCGCGGGACGCCCTCGCTCTTGCCGCCGAGTCCGGTCAGGATATCGCGCAGTGCCCGATCATTCATATCCAGGCAACGTTTCCAGGTAATGCTACGCGGCTCGATGTGGAGCGCGTTGCCGTTCTGCAGGTGATTGTCGATGATCGCCGCCAGCAGATTGTTCGCCGCCGTGATCGCATGCAGATCGCCGGTTAGATGCAGGTTGATCTCCTCCATCGGTAAAACCTGGGCATAGCCGCCGCCGGTCGCGCCGCCCTTCATGCCGAATACCGGACCGAGCGACGGTTCCCGGAGTGCCGCGACCGCCCGGACGCCGCGTTTGCAAAGCCCCTGCGTCAGCGCGATAGAGGTCGTGGTCTTGCCCTCGCCCGCCGGAGTCGGGGATATGGCGGTGACGAGGACGAGTTTGCCGCGCGGCGCGTTCTTGCGGGCGTTCAGGGCGGCGAGCGTCACTTTAGCTTTCGTCTTGCCGTAGGTTTCGTAGTCGTCTTCGGTAAGTCCCGCGCCGCGCGCGACATCGGCGATGGGACGGAGAAGGATCTGTTGGGCGATTTCAATATCGGTCATGCGTTGATTATACGCCGTTCCGGTTGGGGTTGGGAATCTAAACCCCAACCGAAACGGCGACAGTTGAATTTTACGAGTTTGTGACCAGTTTCAACTGCTCGCAGTCATTCGCCCGCGACGCCACTGACGCCATCGAAATCGGTAGTGCTACTTGTAAAACGTCGCATTGATCCCGGCGTACCGTTTCCACAATTCCGGCAGTTCGTCGTCCGCGAAAATGGCATCCACCGGACACTCTGGCTCACACATCCCGCAGTCGATGCACTCATCCGGGTTGATAAAAAACTGGTCGAAACGTTCCCCATCCCGCTCGACGACGCCCGCGTGAATCACATCGCATGGGCAGACCGCGACGCACGACGCATCCTTACACGTGGCGCAAGGTTCCGCTATCACAAAAGCCATTGGTATAAACCCTCCGGGAAAAGGCTATCCGCCGCGAAATTGTTCCGCGATGACTTATGTCACGCCGCGTTGGAAAAAGGCGTGGTACCGTAATCCTGTGCGAACCGATCTGGAAACGGCGTTGCGTCGGGTTCTTTTCTTGCAGGGGGCTTCTCCAGCGACGCGGGAGGCGTTCGCGTGTGCCGGAACGATGCGCCGATTGGGCGCGGACGCATTGCTATTCTGCGAAGGCGATCCCGCGCCCGCGCTACTTATTGTCGTCTCAGGGAATGTGAAACTGTTCAAGTGGGACCAACGTGGGCGCGAACTGACACTGGGAATCGCCAAGCCCGGAGACGTGGTCGGTGCCCCGGCGACGTTCGACGGTGGCAACTGTCCGTATCATGCAGCGGCAGTCGGGGCGAGCGTGACAGTGTTTGTCGTCGCCCGCGAGTCGTTCCACGCCCTGCTCACCGTGCACCCCGATATTTCGGCGGGCGTCATCCGTCAACTCGCCGTGCAGAACCGCCGCCTGATCGAAATGCTCAAAGCGCAAGCCTTGCACACGGTCCGCGCCCGCTTCGCCGCGTATCTGATCGCCGCCGCCGGGGAAGGGGAATCGTTCGTGCTTCCCGACTCGAACGCCGGGATCGCGGCACACCTCGGCACCGTGCGCGAAGTCGTTTCCCGCACCCTGCACCAGTTCGCCGACTTCGGTTGCGTCGCGGTGCGCGGCCGAACGGTGACGATAACCGACCGCGCGACGCTGGCGGAACTTGCTACGGCATCTGCTCATCCCGCGTAAGGCAGACCATCCACTTTCTTCTCAAATACCTTGAAGTCTGCCCATCCACACAACCCGGTCTGCGTTTTGATCAGGTAATAACCGCTCTCCGCGCCCGCTAAAGGTCCTTTGCCGTACGGCATGAATAGCAACAGGTCGATCTTGCTGTTCGGGGAGACATTGGCGACGGTCGCCCCGGTTTTCGTCGGCGAAACCCGTATCGGAAACGTCTGCTTCGCCATGCCGGAAACCCCGACGTAATACCCGGCTTGCGGTACGAACTGAAGCGCGCCGTTCTTGCCGACCGCATACTTGGTGTCGCTCATCCAGAACGCCATCCAGTGCTTGATATACACGACGCCGTTTCCCGGCGCGGTATAGGTGCCGGGGAGCACCCCGGCGCGTCGTATCGCCTTGCCATCGTACAGAAAGAAGTAATGCTCGTTGTGATCGTTCGCGCCTAGGAGAGACACCGCGACATACGCCTGCTTCGCCCCTGTCGTCAGCCGGACGATCCGAAACCCCGGTAAGCCGTCCATGAAGTTATCGTGCGGGACGACGAGCCGTGAGCCGTTTATTGTCAGCGTGAAGCGCGACTTTACCGGGTCCCCGGTGATTGCGACCTTATCCGGCTTGCCGTCGCCGCTCACATCCTGCGACGCCGCCGACCGGACGAGCGGTGCCTGCGCGAACGTGGACGCCGAGAGCGCGAGAAAGCATAGCAGGGACGCGAAAATCTTCATGCGGTCAGTTTACCCGCTTTGCACGCGGTAACGGCGCGGTGTGATCCCGCCGGTCTGTGCCTTGAATGCCGCAAAGAACCGCCCCGGCGACACGAACCCCGATTCCAGACCGATCCGGTCCACGCCCCAGTCGGTCGTCAGGAGCAGTCGTTGGGCGTGCGATACCCGGAGCCGCGTGACGTAGTCCCAGAGCGTCATCCCGCATGCCTTGCGGAACAGCGTCAGTGCGTACTTTTCATGCAAGCCGACCGCGTCGGCGATGGCGCGGATCGACAGGTCCGGCTCCCGGTACCGTTCGGAGACGCACGCGGCAAGCCGCTCCGCCTGTGTGCCGAACACCGGACCGCCTGGTCCGGTTGCCGCTGCTGGTTTGCCAGGAATTTCCAGGGCGAGTCGGTGCAGACACGCTTCGACTTCCATCAGCGCGATTCGCTCCGGCACCGGGGCACCAGAATTCGGTGTGAAGTCGTACGCCCAGCGCACGAACAGTTCCCGTTCGATCACGGAGGCAGGGCGGCTGATCAACGCGCCGGAAAGGAGCCGCCCGACGAAGTCGCCGCCGATACGCCAGGAAAGAAACCAGCCGAGCGGCAACGTCATACAAAGGTATTCGGCACCCGCATCCCGCGCGATCAGTCGGTGCGGAACGCCCGCCCAGAACACTGCGAAGTGTCCATCGGGGACGCGCAGAAACCGCCCCGCGAAGAAGTATTCGAGGTCGCCACCAATAGGCAGGTTGAATTCGAGGTCGGTATGCGTGTGCGCGCGCGGCATGACGTTCGGCGCGGAGTGCCAAGCACGAAACGACATCGTGGCATGTTCGACGGGGAGCCGGTCGGCGGGACGGGTAGGCATGATTGCTTTTCGTGCGGGGATGTTCCATCCTCCGGTGGAAGCCTTCGGCTTGGGTTCCCTGCGGGAACGGGGCTTGCCGATCTCGACTGGCGGTCCCGGTTATCTCTCTCCCGTTCCCGCAGGGAACCCAAGCCGAAGGCTTCCACCGGAGGATGGAACATCCCCGCACAGAAACCTTACTATACAACATTTTTTGGTTGTCAATGTAGCATTTTTCCCTATCGTCGGCGCGTTACAATAGCACCATCGGGTAAGCGGTGCTCTAACACCCAACACCCAGCACCCAGCACCGAAGGAACCCCCAACGATGGAACCGCGACAACCGTCCGCACTCGACGATTTTATGTTTGACCTGAACGGCTTTCTGATCCTGCGCAACGCCGTGGAACCGGAACTGTTGGACGTGCTCAACACCGCGTTCGACAACCTGCCGGATGTGGCACCGATGGAATGGGTCGGCAACGCCCAGCGGCGCGACTATACTCGGGAAACCGGCTACGAACTGCATAACGCCGTCGAAGCGGGCGAACCGTTCGAGCGGCTGGTCGATCACCCGTCCTGGATCAACTACGTACGCCATTATTGCGGCGAGGAACAGTCGTACGTGCAGGGCTTGTTCATCGACGAAAGCATCGCGTCGATCCGCAAATCGGGTGGGCACCACCCGGCGCACTCCGGCGGCTATCAGGGCGCGATGCGCGGCACGTACGGCTACAAGAACGGCGTTTTCCGGTGCGGACAGGTGAATATCATCTGCGCCCTGACCGACATTCACGAGGGCGACGGTCCGACAATGGTTGTCCCCGGTTCGCACAAGTCGAATTTTCCGCATCCCGGCATCGGCGACTACCAGAAGGGAGACCGCATGGACCAGTTGGAGGGCGCGATCCCGGCACTGATGAACAAGGGCGACGCGCTTCTGTTCGTGGACGGCATCATCCACGGCGGCTCGTCGCGCGCCAAAACCGAGGGGGAGCGGCGAATCACCATCTACCGCTACGGACCGGTCTGGGGCGCGTCGCGCTTCGGCTACGGCTACTCGGACGAACTACTGGCGCGGCTCACTCCGGAACGCCGCGCGATCCTGCAGCCGGTCGCGCCGTTGCGCCCACCGCATCTGGCTATCAAGTAGAACCGCCCGTCCGGTGCCCTCACCCCCCCACCCCCTCTCCCTCCGAAGGGAGAGGGGGTGGGGGGGTGAGGGCACCGGGCGAACCGGATTTTACAGTGCCGCGAGGATCGCCTCGATAATTGCCGTCTCTCCCTGAAGCATCGCATCCGCCGATAGGGCGAATCCCTTTCGCAGTTTGCCTTTCTCCCAGGCGATTTCCCGCCAGAGTACCAGAATACCCTCGCCCTGCGACGCGAACTGTGAGCGGCGAAGCAACTCCCGTCCGTATGTTGCGTACGATAGGTGTGTTGCCAGTGCAGAATCCGTGAGAAGTTCGGAAAGGGCGGTGTATGGTAACGCCTCCCCGATTTCCGTTGCCAAGCCTGCCAGGTATAACTGCTTCATCTCCCATGCCCGCCCCTGTGCCTTTTTGTCCGGTTGGCGAACCTTGAGGTGCGACGCGGAAGAAAGTCGTGCGCAAAAGGCGCAGTAGCAACCGGTGCGGGAATGATATGGGAGAGTCGGCGTTTCCAGTAGCACGTACGAAGTCGTGAGGTAAGATGCGAAAAGTGCCGCGAATGTTGGTTGATCTGCTTCTGCTATCCGCGTTTCCTTCGGCAGGCTGTGCGCGTTGCGGCGTGTCCATTCCGCCGCCGCCTCAGACAGCGTCGCCCCGTCGTGGCGGACGCCAAAATCCAGCGTACTTTGCCCTGTTCCGTTCCCGACCCAGCGCAACAGTGCATAACTTTTGGTTTGCAGTTCGACGATGCGCGACATCTCGCTGAAAATAAACGTCATGGTCTTTTATAGCAGTATCGGGGGCGTTTGATAAGGCGGTATGACGTGAGGCGGGGCGGTATAATTAAAGCCGCAACGGTAACGCCCCCCGTTGTGCAACCGTAAAAGATATTGCGGTGTCCGAAAAGGGTATTAGCAAACCGATGCTTTAGCCCCGAAGGGACCGCCGTATACAAACTATGAGTGAAACCAATTCCCAAACTGAAACCGTCGGCGAGGGCGGCGAGATCGTCGCCGTCACGCCGACCGGCAGAGTCCGCTTCCCGCAAATCGCCCCGGATACGTACCGTCACCCGCTGGATCAGCAGGCGACCGCTGCGCTTCGCGCCGTGCCCGGCTTCGAGTTGCTGGCGTCCAAGTTGTCGCAGTATTCGTTCGAGAAGATCATCTATCACGAGGAGTGCGCCTCGGCGGTGCGCGTGACCCCGAAACAGTTGCCGCGCATCCACGCGCTACTCCACGAAGCGTGTACGATCCTGGATCTGCCGGAGCCGTCCTTGTTCGTGTCGCAGACACCCATCGCCAACGCGTTCGCGCTCGGGCGTGACAACCCGACGATGGTACTGCACACCGGCTTGGTCGAACTGCTTTCCGAGGACGAACTCTTAGCCGTGATCGCACACGAGATGGGGCATATCCATTGTGGGCACACGGTGTATCGTCTGATGGCACTCATGCTTCAGTTGCTCGCTAAATTGGGCGACCTGCGTATCGGCATGGGCGATCTGTTCTCGCTCCCGATCCGCGCCGCGCTTCTGGAGTGGACCCGCAAAGCCGAATTTTCCGCCGACCGCGCCGCGATCATCGTGGTGCAAGACCCGGAGATCGTGTTTTCCGCGCTGTTCAAACTGACTGGCGGTTCGCCGAAGATTTTCGAGCAGATGGACCGCGAGGAGTATCTGAAACAAGCCGAGGACTACGAGCGACCGGACTGGTCGTGCCTCGATAAGTTCTATAAGGTGATGCTCGAATCCGACAAGACGCACCCGATCCCGGTACTTCGTGCGAAAGAAGTTCTGCGCTGGGGCGCGACCGACGAGTACAAGAACATCGTCGCCGGAAATTACATCTTCCGTGACAAGGTCGGGGATCGCCGCCGGGGACCGCTTTCTACGGTCGCGATGAAGATACTGGCGAACGAACGGCTCACCTGCCCGTCGTGCGGCAAGGAGACCGACGCCGCGTTCACATTCTGTATCAACTGCGGGACGGTCCTGAAGCCGGATACGGCGGTCAGCCCGGACACGACCGCTGGCGAGGGGAGCACCCCGCTTGAGTAGCAACAACGGCGATATAGTCTGCCCCGCGTGCGGGCGGGCGAACCCGTGGACCGCGCGGACGTGTGGCAACTGCTCGACCGTGTTGACGGCTCCGGCGAGTGGCGACGCGCCGATGACCGACGCGGATTGGCGGCGAATCTCCGAGCAGGAGACGCTCTATGCCGCCGAACTCGGCACGGTACAGGGCGGCGCGTGGGAAGGCGTTTCGACATCTCGCAAGCCCGGCGAAATGCCACTCCCGCCGCAGGTGCAAGCCGAGTCGCTCCGCCGTGACCGCGAGGAAGCCCACCGCAAGGCGGTGCAGGCGCGCGCCGCTAAGGAGCGGGCGGAATTGGAACGCCGCCGCGCCGAAGTCGAGGCGCGGCAAAGCAAGGCGAGCGTCGGGCTACTGTGTTTGAACTGTGGGACGCCCGCCCCGGCCAACGTCGGTGAGTCGTCGTTTTCGTTCTGCCTGAACTGCGGGACCAGTTTCGCCGATACGAAAGGTCACGTGCCGCCGGGCGTGGTGCCGCCGCCGAAGTTAGTGATGCCACCCGTCCCGCAGGTTCCTACCGTAACCTCGCCGGTCGGCGTTCTGCGCCAGCAGGCGCGGCGCGAAGTGCGGCAGACGGAGCGTTACCCGGAAACGCCGTATCCGCTCCCGAGTGCTGGCGGCGGCGCGATGCGTGTCGCCGAGCGGGCGGATGTGTTGCCGGTGACGGAGGCGACGCCGTATGTCGCCGCGATTCTGTCGTTCCTGCTTCCCGGGGTGGGACAGTTGCGCAACGCCCAATGGGGAAAGGGGTTCGCGCTGTTGATGGCGACGTTCGCCTTGCTCGCGTTGCTACCGATCAGCCTGTGGGGTGTCACTGCCCTGATCCTGCGCGCGATAGTCGCGCTGGACGCGTTCCGGATCGCCGAGCGGCGTCGACGGGGGCAGCCGGTGTCCCCCTGGCAGTGGGACGCGAGTTTTATCACCGAACGGTGAGTGTTATCGTAGGATAGGATTTACGCTCCCGGAACCTCACCCCCCAACCCCCTCTCCGTGCCGGAGAGGGGGAGCCAGAGGGGACACCGGGCAAACGGCTCGCCTCCGGCATTTCCGAAACTCCCCCTCTCCGGCACGGAGAGGGGGTTGGGGGGTGAGGTTCCGGGAGCGTAAATCGAACAATATAACAATGAAGGACAGAGTGTAGTATGGACGCGCCGACCGAATTGACCCCCGAAGAAACCGCCGCTTATGTGGAAGTGGACGCGAAAGCGAAAGCCGCGAAAGCTACCGCGCACCGGCTGGCTACCGTGGGGGCGGGCATCAAAAACGCCGCGCTTTTCGCGATGGCGGAAGCCCTCGACAAGAATCGCCGCGAGATCCTCGCCGCGAACAGCCGTGATGTCGGTAACGCGCAGGGGAACGGGGTCGCGCCGCACATGGTGGACCGTCTGCTTCTCAACGACAAGCGCATCGACGCTATGCGTGAGGGGTTGGCGCAGGTCGCCACATTGCCTGACCCGGTTGGCATCGTCGTCGGCGGTTGGCGCCGCCCGAACGGTCTGCAGATTAACAAGGTGCGCGTCCCGCTCGGCGTGATCGGGATCATCTACGAGTCCCGCCCGAACGTCACCGTGGACGCCGCCGCGCTGTGCCTGAAGTCCGGCAACGCCTGTATCCTGCGCGGTGGTAAAGAGGCGATCTATTCCAACATCGCGCTGACGCACACGCTCGCTCGCGCCGTGGAAAGCGTCGGGATTCCGAGCGGCGCGATCTCCTTGATCGAAACCACGGACCGCGCCGCCGCCCGCCGTTTGATGACGCTCAACAAGTACGTGGACTGCCTGATCCCGCGCGGTGGGCAGTCGTTGATCGACACCGTAGTCAAGACCGCGACGGTCCCCGTGATCGAGACCGGGACCGGAAACTGCCACGTGTACATCGACAAGGACGCCGATATGACGCTCGCCGAGCGGATCATCGTGAACGCGAAAACGTCGCGCCCATCGGTCTGCAACGCCGCCGAGACGCTGTTGATCCATTCGCAAGCCGCCCCCGCGCTAACCGTGGTCGGGCTGTTGCAGAACTTGCAGGAGCGCGGCGTCGAGATTCGCGGGTGCGAGCGCACGGTGCGCCTGGTCGATGAACTGAAGGGCGCGTACAAATCGCTCAAACCGGTGACGCCCGCGACCACGGACGATTTCTACGCCGAGTTCAACGACATGATTCTCGCGGTGAAGATACTGGACTCGCTGGAGGAAGCCGTCGCCCATATCAACGAGTACGGCTCGGGGCACAGCGAGGCGATTGTCAGCCGCTCCTACGCGTCGGCGCAAAAATTTACCGACGAGGTGGACGCCGCAGTGGTGTATGTGAACGCCTCGACGCGCTTCACCGACGGCTACGAGTTCGGCTTCGGCGCGGAGATCGGCATCTCGAACCAGAAACTGCACGCGCGCGGTCCGATGGGCTTGGAGGAGATGACGACGATCAAGTATGTCGTGCGCGGAACGGGGCAAGTTCGTTAAGTCTGAATGGCGTGTTCGTTTTTGCCTGGTTTTAGCCGGGTAAAGTCAGGGCATGACTATGAACTACATTCGGCGGGGTACAGGGAAACCCTTGCTACTGATTCACGGGCTGGGCGGTAGTTGGCGTTCCTGGACCCCGATCCTCGACGGGCTTGCCGCCGAACGGGAAGTGATCGCGGTAGACCTGCCCGGCTCGGGACAGTCGCCGCCGCTGCCCGGCGAATCGTCGATACGCACGTTCGCCGACGCCATCACTTGTTTTGTCGTGGCGAATGGTCTGGAGGGCGTTGACGCCGTCGGGAGTTCGATGGGGGCACGGCTTGTGTTGGAGTTGGCGCGGCGCGGCGGCGTACTGGGTGGGGGCGTCTCGCTCAACCCCGGCGGCTTCTGGCGCGGCTGGGAACGTCACGCCTTCTTCGTCTCCATCTATTTGTCGGTGCGACTCGTGCGCGGGTTACGGGCGGCTCTGCCATCGATCACCCGGAGTGCAGTGGGGCGGACATTGTTGCTGTCGCAGTTTTCCGCGCGTCCGTGGGCTTTGACCTCGCAAGTCACGTTGGAAGAGTTACGAGGGTACGCCGATTCGCCGTCGTTCGACGAGTTGCTGTACAACCTCGCTTATGGAGAAATTCAGCAGGGCGCGGCGGCGGGTGCCATCCCGCATCCACTCGTGATCGGGTGGGGTGATCGTGACCGCGTCTGTTTCCCCTGGCAGGCAAAGCGGGCACTGGAAGCGTTCCCCGACGCCCGGCTACGCTGGTTTCGTGGGTGTGGGCACTTCCCGCAATGGGACGCCCCCGATGAGGCGACCCGCCTGATCCTGGATGTGACTGGCGGACGCGAGTTCGCCGCATTGCCCGTTCATAGTGCGGGGCAATCGGTGGCGTTCCACCCCAGCCCCGCGTAACATTCGATGCAAAGCGGGCGGTCCCGAAAGGGACCGCCCGTATTCGTATTCTTCGGTACTACTTCTGGCGCAGGAACGCGAGCAGATCGGCGGTCAATTGATCCTTGTGTGTCGCGGCTAACCCGTGCGGTCCCCCGTCGTACTCGATCAGTTTCGCGTGCGGGATCGCCTTTGCCGATTCGCGTGCGGTCGCATCAATCGGCACGGTCTTGTCAGCGGTCCCGTGTATGATCAGGGTCGGCACCCCGGCGAACGCGGCAAGGTCGGGGCGGAAGTCGGTGGTCGCGAACGCGTTCGCGGCACCGAGTGTCGCTTTCAGGCTCGCCATCATCGCGATGTCGCGCGAGTTTTCGAGCAGTTCGTCGCTGACCGGGTGGGATACCAGACTGACCCCGTAAAAATCCTTGAAAAATCCCGCGAAGAAATGGGCGCGGTCCTTTTTCATGCCCGCCGTCATTTGCGCGAACATCTCCTGCGGGACGCCGTTCGGGTTGTCCGGCGTTTTGAGCATATACGGGACCACTGCGGAGACGAGGATCGCCTGCGACACATTCTTACCGCCGTGCCGGGATAGATAGCGTGCCACCTCGCCGCCGCCCATCGAGAAACCGCACAGGGTCGCGTCGGTCGCGCCGGTCGCTTCCATGATGTCGGCTAAGTCGTCCGCGAACGTGTCGTAATCATAGCCACCCCAGGGCTGTTCGGAGCGTCCGAAGCCGCGCCGGTCGTAGGCGATAACGCGGAATCCGGCGTCGGCGATAGCCATCGCCTGATCGTCCCAACTGTCCGCCGAAAGGGGCCAGCCGTGGATCAGGATCACGGGCCGTCCCGTCCCCCAATCCTTCACATATAACTTGGTGCTGTCGCGCGTCGTGATGTACATTGCTTTTGTTCGCTTTCTTAGTGCGTTGGGGACGGATACCTACTCGCGCTGTTCCGGTATGGAACCCAAGGTAAGGACTGATCCCATACGATAGTACCCGAAACCGTACGCACGCGAACGACCGGATTAATTCAGGGGGATCTTCGTATGCGAGTAATAAGCGAGAGCGTCTTCCAGAGTTGTTTCCTGACCTTCCTTCCAGGCACGGGAGAAGGCAGCGGCAGAAAGAGCCGTCCTCGCCGTCGCGATCTCGGCATCGAGTCTGTCCCGCTCCTTGCCGTAAAGCGGCCATGACGCATACTGTGCCGGATGTTCGGTGCATGCCCAGAGTCGCACCGCCTCCCCGGTTTTTCCCTCTGCCGCGTAAATTCTGGCAATCTGACGTAAGCAGACGACGAGACTGCCCCGTTCTTTCAATGACGTGAATGGGACGATGGCTTGTGACAGTTCGCTGTGCGCGTCCGCGAACGCACACCGCACCAGAGCGATGGATGCTTTCGCCAGTCTCGCCCATCCGATACGAGGGGTGTCGTAGCTTTCGTGGCTCAGGGTCAACGACTCCGACAGATAGGCGTCCGCAGCCGCCCAATCGCACTGCTTGCCTGCCACTCTTCCCAGCATGAGCAAGCATCGGTTCAAGCCAAACAGGTCGAACCGACGGCGGTACTCTACCAGCTCCTCCAGAAAACGACGGGCAGTCGCATAATCTTTCCGATTGCCGGCTTGGTGCGCGAGATGGGACAGTGCGCGAGCGATCAGGGGGGTCGACGCCCCCCGACGGCGTCCTGCCTCCAGACAACGGGCAAAAAGTCGGGTGGCACCGTCCGCGTCTCCTTCCAAATCCAGCAGATCGCCGAAATCCAGATCGAGTTGTCGTTGCGCGTCTTCCCGGTCCAAAGTAAGCAGCAAGTCGCGTTCTGCGGCATAATACCGGTGCGCCGAAGCGAAGTCCCCCTCCCGCACCGCGTCCATTCCGAGGTGATGATAGATCACCGATTCCATGAAAGGCTCGTCGCAAGCGCGTGCCCGTTCCAGACCGATATTCGAGAGACGCCGCATTTCCGCGTGATCGCCGCGCCATCCTGACAGATAGCCGGCTGTCAACAAGTGTCTCGCGCCGAGCGACGAAAGCGCGAACGTTTCGTGGCTGGCACGCTTCACCCGCTCCAGCCAGGACGTTGCTTCGGCTCCGTGGGAATTCATGATGCCGATACTCAAAAGCATCACTTCCCAGTCAATTCCGGCCGCCTCTCCCTGCTCCCGCGCCCACACCCACGCGCGGCGACAGTTCCCCTCCTCGATCTTTGCCTTCTCGATCCAGGGCGTCGCTGGCTCGGGCTGTCTCTGCAGAACATCCTCGATTGCCTCCATTAAACGCCGGTAGTATCCGGCGTGGCGGCGGATGATTTCGGGCTTATCCCGGTCCGACCACTGCGCTCTGGCGAACTGCCGTGTCGTTTCCAGCATCGTCCAGCGTTCGCCATTCCGGGTCAGCAGGGATTTATCCGCGAGTCCGGTCATCGAGACCAGATCCGCGTCGCACACCTCCTCCGCCGCATCGTAGGTCCATCCCCCTTCGAAGAAACTCAGGCGACAGAGCAGGCGGCGTTCATCCGCAGAAAGTAGCGCGAAACTCGCCTCGTGCGCCGCCCGCAGTGTCCTCTGACGGGCGGGGGCGGCCGGGTCGGAGGATACCAGGAAATCCAGACTCCGACGAAAGCGGGTCACGATTTCGCCGCAGGACAGCGCGCGCGTCCAGGCGGCGGCGAGTTCCAGGGCGAGGGGCACCCCTTCCAGCAGTTCGCACAGCCGCTGCGAATCGTTGTCCAGGATTCCTCGCACGGCCAGCGCACGGGCAGTGAACAGTATCATGCTATCGGATGGGGATAGCGACGGAACACGGTGTACAATCTCGCCGGTTATTCCCAGTGCCTGACGGGTAGTGGTCAGAATTCGCAAGTAAGGACAGCGCGAAAGCAAAGGAGCCACCAGTGCTGCTACCGCCGTGACTACTTGCTCGCAGTTGTCTAAAATCAGAAGCAGTTTTTTATCGCGCAGATGGGCAAGCAAGAATTCTTCCCCGCCGGACTGAGAAGTGGAAGTGTCAATTATATTGAGCGTTCGCAGGACAACGGCGGCAAGCAAATCCTGTTCGGTGACGGGAGCCAGATCGACGAACCACACGCCATCCGTAAACTCGTCCGCGATAGTTTCGCCGACCGCGAATGAGAGTCGGGTTTTACCGACACCGCCGCTCCCGGTCAGAGAAACGAGGCGTGCGGTATCGAGAAAGCGGACTACGGACGTGATTTCGTCCTCGCGTCCGATAATCGGCGTCAGCGGAATAGGCAGATGGAGGGGCGATGGCGCGGGAGTCGGTGACAACGAAGGACCCGCCTTGAGTCGTTCGAAAAGTGCCGCCGTTGCTGCATCCGGGTTTTGACCAGTCTCCCGATGTAAAAGAACCCGAAAGTCGCGGAAAGCACATCGGGCAGCAGTGAGTTCGCCTTGTGATGCTAACGCCTCGTAAAGAATCCGCTGTGTACTTTCCCGGAGCGGGTCCTGGCGTTCAGCGCGGCGACACAATACGACCGCATTTCCTGCATCCCCACGCATCAAAGCCCCCTGAGCCAGGGATTCCAGGAGGATTACGTGTTGCTCCTCACGTGTGGCCCTTTCCTCAGAGAAGTACGTTTCTGTGTATCCTTCCAGAAGACTTCCGTGATAAAGTGCCAGAGCCTGTTGTGCGTCCGCCGTATTTCCTGTCTTCTGCCAGCGGGTATATAGGGCGTCGAATGCAACAACATCGACAAAGGCACCGTCCGCCAGAGAAAGATGAACCGTCTGATGCCCCTCGGAGACGACCCGTTGCGCCTCCTCGCCCAGGGCGTGACGTAGATCCGTGAGAGCACGGCGCAGACTCATCGAACCGGCTTTGTCGTCGCTATCGGGCCAGAGCACCCCGGTGAGAAAATCGCGGTCGATGGGGCGTCCTGCCCGTAGAGCCAGCAACGCTAGCAATATGTAGCCTTTGCGGGTCCGCAGACGCGGTAATTCTCTTCCACCGACACGACAGAAAAATGTGCCAAGAAGATGCAATGCAAAAACCGCCTCGATAGAGTCCATGATCAGTATCTCCTTGCACCGTCTTATTTTCGCCCTGTCTACGATAATTCCCTTTACCTGTCTACGATTCTGTTCACGCGATCATGGGATGATACGAGGTACCGAGGATCGCGTATCCGCCCGGCATAACGAGCAGTTTTCATCGATCCCGTAGCAATCAAGCCAGGGGATATTACCCAAGGAGGGTATCAACGTGCATTTATTCAAGCAACCTGCTTTCTTTCTCGCT
>JAYULM010000170.1:0-1172 GCA_043763605.1 Armatimonadota bacterium
GTCCCCTTCCGGCTCCCCCTCTCTCATTCCGATGAGGGAGGGGGCTGGGGGGAGGGAGAAACTACGCCCCGGTGAACGTTTCCCGCTTGATAATCTCCAACGCTTCGCGATCTATCTCCGGGAGGCGCGGACCGATGCGGGCGACGACCTGACCAGCGGCGTACGACGCGATGCGCCCGGTGACGGTCAAAGGCAGATCCTGCGTCAGACCGTACAGGATACCGGCGGCGTACATGTCGCCCGCCCCGGTCGTGTCGAGTGCCGTTACGGGGTACACCGGGATACGCACGATCTCCTTGCCGCGTACCAGAAGCGAACCATCCTTGTCGGAAGTCACCGCCGCCAGTCCCCCGGTCATTTCGGCGAGCGCGAGTGCGGCTTCCTCCACGTTTCCAGCGTCGGTGATTGCCAGGGCTTCCTCCCGGTTGGCAAACACCACGTCCACATAGTTGGTCAGCAGTTCGAGAAACTCGCCCTTGTGTCGATACACACAGAACGGGTCCGAAAGCGAGAACGAAACCTTCACATCGCCTGCTTCCTTCGCGGTCTTCATCGCGTGTAGAACCGCTTCCTTCTGGTTGTCGGTGTCCCACAGATACCCGGTGACATAAATATAGCGCGACGCCCGGATGTCATCCTCGATCACGTCGGACGCTTCCAAGTGGCGGGCTAAACCGAGATAAGTCCCCATCGTGCGCTGGGCGTCCGGGGTGATGAGAACCAGGCAGACGCCCGTTTCGCCGGAGTCACTTTCGCCGAGGTTGGGCTGTACGCCCTGCTTCGCCAGCCCGTCGCGGTAGGCGCGACCGTGCTCATCCGCCCCGACGCGTGATGTGAACGCCGCCGAACCGCCCAGTTGCGTGACGCCGATCACCGTGTTGGCTCCGCTCCCGCCCGACTCGGTGTTGACGATGTGGCGGTACACCTGCGGCACAATCGCCTTTTGTTCCACGTCCGAAAGAAGCGTCATACCACCCTTCGTCAGACCGACCGTACCCAGTAACTCCTCATCGACCTCGGCTTGCAGGTCAAACAGCGCGTTACACATACCGAACACATCGAAGCGTTTATCCATACCCCCATGTTACCGTGCCGGGCGCGTTTCGACCAGAAGCGGCGAGAGTGTTGGGTGGTTGGGTGGTTGGGTGTTTCGGAGCGTTCACGCTCCGAAA
>JAYULM010000171.1:0-15087 GCA_043763605.1 Armatimonadota bacterium
CTTTTACCGGTGGGTGCCCCCCCCGAGAGACACGGACTTATCCCAAACTAAAGTTAGAGGAACGAAAAAAATGTCTGAAACGCCGATTGAATACAAACCGTTCTTCGATGCGTCGCCGCTATTGGGCGATGCCGCCGCATTGCACACCCGGATGGAGCAGGACGGATACCTGTTCCTGCCCGGTCTGTTGCCGTCCGCCCAGGTCGCGTCGCTTTACGGCGAGATTCTGGCACTCTGCCGGGAAGCGGGCTGGGTCGATGTCGTAGGGACGCCGCAAGGGGAACCGCATCTGGAGGGCGCGGAAGACTGGTGGGAGGTGTACGACCGGTTGCAAAAACTGGAATCGTTTCACGCGCTTGCCCATGTGCCGGAACTGACCGGCGTTGTCGAGGCAATCGTGCGGGAGCCGGTTTTCCCCCACCCCCGCAACATCGCGCGGATCACGTTCCCGGGTGCCGCGTTCTTCACCACGCCCGCGCACCAGGATTTTCCGCTGATTCGAGGGACGACAGACACTTACACCGCGTGGACCCCGCTTTGCGACTGTCCCGAGGAGCGGGGCGGGCTGGGGATTCTGGACGGCTCGCATCGGGTCGGTCTGCTTCCCGTCCATGCGGCGACCGGACCGGGGGGAACCCGTGTCGATACGGATATACCCGACTGTGTGTGGCGCGGGCAGGCGATGGGCGCGGGCGATGTTTTGCTGTTCCATAGCTACACCGTCCATAGCGGTCGCCCGAACGTCAGCCGATCCGATCTGCGCATATCCGCCGACTATCGATATCAGTCCGTCACCCAGCCGGTGTCTCCCGGCTCCCTGAAACCGCACTACGAGCGGCTGACGTGGGACGAAATTACCGGGGGCTGGGAGAACCGCGATCTGGTCCGCTACTGGGAGCGACTGCCCCTCGTTGTCACGGAAGCGGGGCGATAGCCGTTGGACGGCCCGGCGGCGAATGATAGCACGGTAGCACGGACGCCCGCGACTCGCGGCACGTTCCCCGTTCGTGCTCTGGCTCTCGGTTGCCTGCTCCTGCCGATCAATGCCTACTGGCTTGTGCGGATCGAAATGGTCGCGGGCGGCTCGATCCGCGATACGAACATGAACGGTCCGTACCCGACCAATATCGGGCTGTTCGCGAATGTCCTTTTCATCATCCTGCTACTGACCATCGCGAACGCCGGAGTGCGGCGCGTGGTGCCCCGTGCCGCACTGAGCCAGGCGGAACTGTTACTCGTCTACATAATGCTGAGCATCGGCACATGCCTGACAAGCATCGACTTTCTGGACGTGCTGTTTTCCATGCTCGGGCATGCCACCCGATATGCCACGCCGGAAAACCAGTGGGCGACGCTGTTCGTCCGGCATATACCCTCTTGGTTCCATGTTTCCGCGCCCGACGCGGTCGCACCATACTACCTGGGTCGAGGCGATCCTTACTCCGCCGCGACCCTACGGGCTTGGATAGCCCCCCTCGCGTCCTGGGGTGCCTTCATTCTCGTTCTGCTCTGGGTGATGTACTGCTTCACACTTATCGTGCGACTACCCTGGACGCGGTACGAGCGGCTCAGTTATCCGATCCTGAACCTGCCTCTGGAAATGACGGACCCCACAGGCGCGATCTACCGTCACAAGATATTCTGGCTCGGATTCGGAATCTCCGGCGGACTGTGTCTCTGGAACGGACTGAGCCTCCTTTTCCCGATTCTGCCCGCCCTCCCGATCAAGGGGACGGACCTCGCGCAGTTCTTCCCCGATAAGCCGTGGAGCGCGATGGGATGGACTCCCGTCGGTTTTTATCCGTTCGCCATCGGGATGGGATTTTTGCTACCAACGGACATGCTGTTTTCCACCTGGTTCTTCTGCCTGGTCTGGCGCGCGCAACGGATAATCGCGAGCGCGTCCGGTCTGACGGATTACAGCCCGAACTTCCCCTATGTGAATGAGCAGGCATTCGGGGCGTATATGGCGGTCGCGGTGATCGCGCTCCTGGGGCTACGCCCCCATTTCAAGGCGATGCTCCTGGAAAGCCGCGACCCGCAATCGCCGGTCAACCAGCCGATGCCGCTGCGCACCGCCCTGCTCGGTGCCGCGCTCGGTATGGTCGCATTATGTTGCTTCTTCTGGGCGGCAGGGTTGCCCCTGTGGGCTTGTGTCCTGTCGTTCGTGATCTACTTCGCCATCGCGCTCGCCTGTACGCGGATGCGGGCGGAACTCGGTCCGCCCGCGCACGATCTGCATACCGGCGGTCCCGACTACATTCTTACCGCCGTTTTCGGGAGCCGGACATTTACCACGCCCGAACTGACCGTCCTGACGTTCTTTTTCTGGTTCAACCGCGCGTACCGCACTATCGCCATGCCCTACCAGTTGGAAGCGTTCAAAATCGGGGATCAGCAACGGATCGCCCCTTCCACCATTTCGGTGACGCTCGCGGTCGGGTCCGTCGTCGGGCTACTTTCGGGATTCTGGGCACTCTATAGTACCGGCTACCACAAAGGGGCGGAGGTCGGTATGGCGAGCCATTTCACCTATTTCGGATGGGAAGCGTTCCAGCGGCTCGGGAACTGGGTTCGCAGCCCGCGCCCCACGGATCTGCCCGCCGCGATAGCCATCGCCACGGGACTCTCGGGTACACTCGCGCTGAATCTGCTCCGGCTACGCTTTCTGTGGTGGCCCCTCCATCCTCTGGGGATCGCGGTTTCCGCCAGTTTTTCACTCAGTACACTCTGGGTACCCATGCTTATCGCCTGGGTTGCCAAAGTGACGATCCTGCGTTACGCGGGGCTGCGCGGCTACCGCGCCGCGTTGCCGTTCTTCCTCGGCTTGACGATGGGGGATTTTATGATGGGCACGTTATGGCCACTCATCGGCGCGGTCCTGGGTGTGAACACATACAGTTTTTATTTATAACCGAAGGTTACACGAAAAAAAGGAGTCGCTTTGAACGAGAAAATTTACCCTCCCGCGCCGTGGGATGTTCCCGGTGTTTCGTGGATCACTCTGGCGGGCGTCGAAAAAGAACCGAACCTGTATCTGGAATTCGCGCGGCGTTTCGAGAGCGAGCACGGATCGTCCCTGACGTTGCTGATCTGCGCCGCGTCGGTATACCGCGTTTCGGTGAACGGTGTCGTAGTGGGTCGCGGACCCGCGCCCGCCGACGCGGTCTGCCGCTACTACCACGAGTACCGGATTCCCGCCGAACAGATCCGTGCCGGTGCGAATCTGATCACGGTCCTGCTGTTTCATGACGGCGAGACGACCGAGACTATCCAGGGATTCCGCTACGGCAAGCCGGGTCTGCTCGTACATTTGCGAAATGGCGAAACCGGCGAAACCGTTCTCGTTTCCGATGATTCCTGGCGGGTCCGACGCTCCCGGCGGTACTCCCCCCGCCCCGAGATCATGCCCACCCCGGCGATGGTCAGTAATTGGGGCGGTTACAAGGAGTTTTACTATGGCGAGCGGGAGGATGGCTGGGAAGCAACCGGATTCGACCACTCCTCCTGGAGCAATGCGGTGGCTGTCGGTGCGCCCACCGCGCCGGAGTACGCCGCGACTCTGCTTCCGGTCGGCATTCCCGAGCTGACGGAGAGTGTCATGCGCCCGGAGCGGATCGTCGAAGCGTCGAACTCGTTGGGAGCGGTTTCGCTCCCGGACTCGATGTTGCGTCTGCCCGCGACATGGACCGGGGAGGCGATTCGTTTCGCGCCGGGCGAACCGGGCGCGATGCCGTCTGTTATCCTGGACTACGGGCGCGTCGTCGTCGGCAACCCCGAGGTCACGGTAGGCGGTGCGAACTGCCGGTACGAAGTCTGGTACGGAGAAACGCTCGATCTACTGCGTTGCGACGTGGTGCGCCCCGGACCCGGCGGGCACTGGCGGTCGTTCCAGCGGCGGGCTTATCGGTATGTGAAATTGAACTTTATCGCGCTCGAAGGCGAGGTTTTCCTCACCGATATATGCCACCACAACGCCTGGTACGACTACGACACGCGCGGCGAACTTTCGCTCGACGACCCTCTGGCGGACCGTATTCTCGCGGTCACGCGCTACACCCAGCGTGCCAGCACCTCCCACCACTACGAGGATTGCCCTGTTCGAGAGCAGGCGTTGTGGATCATGGATATGCGGGTCATGGCACTAACGAACACGTACCTGTACCACAACCCCGAACTCACCGCGAAATGCCTTCACCAGTGTTTCGCCCTGCAGAACGAGGACGGCTCGATTCCGGCGACCGGTCCGCGCGGCAATAGTTGCTATACCCCGGACTTTATGATGCACCTGATCGCTACGTTGCGCGAACATTACCAGCACACCGGCGACCGTGACCTGGTCGCCCGAATGCTGCCTGCCGCCCGGGGTGTGGCGCAGTATCTGCAATCGTTCCGGGCGGATTCCGGGCTACTCGATACCGCCCTCGGTCTGCCGATCCCGTTCCTCGACTGGAGTTTTCAGATAGAGAAACGCGGACAGACGACCATCCTGAACGCGCTGTACAAGCGATTCCTCGAAGATCTTGCCGCTCTCGAAACGGTATGCGGCGACTTGCCTGCGGCGCACCGACTCTGCTCCGAGGCGGATGTCGTCGGCAGGGCGATCAATCGCGACCTTTTCTGGGAGGAGAAAGGGGTGTACCGGGATGCGATCCATGGCGGGACTCCCGTCCCTATTATTTCTCTGCAGGCGAACCTCGCGGCGATACACGCGGGGCTCGTCCCCAAATCCCGTGTCGATTCCCTGCTAAAGACGATCTGGGACTCGCCGGAGTACCCGCGCCCGTTCGGACCGTCCTACTATCTGATCGTGCTGGAAGCACTGGCGGCGAACGGGCGGACGGACGCCATCTGGCCCGTGATCCGGGATTACTGGGGGGCGATGCTCGAACGTGGCGCGACGACATGGTGGGAAGTGTTCGACCCGACCACGCCGTCCTGGACGTACCCGCACACGTTCCTGGGAAATACCGCCACGTTCGAGTGTGACTGGATACCGATCTCCGCCTGCCACGGCTGGAGCAACGTCCCCGGATACGCGATCCCGCGCTACCTGCTCGGTGTGGACCTCGGACAGATCGCCGAGAAGCGAATCGTCATCCAGCCCGCCCTGCCGGAGCATTGGAGGAATATAGCGTACGCGGTCCCCGTTGCCGGGGGGATGCTACGGCTTCAGTTTCACCGACGCGGCGGCGAAACGCATGTCGATGTGCTGGAGAAGCCCGACGGGATCGAGATCGTTCTGTAACGGTTCCCCCGCCTAAAGGCAGGGGGCTTTGCGGCTAACCCTTCAAGAAGGCTTGCTTGCCATAGGGTGCGTTACTTCACCCCGTGCTTTCAAGTTTACCGCCGCATTAAAATCGGCGTTTGCTTGAAAGCCACAATTTTGACAGTGGAAACGGGCTTGGGATTTTCGATTGGCTTTATCACAATGTTGACACACGTTACAGGTACGACTGGAATAGGCAGGGTCTACCCATACCACGGGCACGCCCGCCCTCTGTGCTTTATAGGTGATATACAACCCCAACTGGTGAAAACCCCAAGAACCCAACTGCCAACGCATCTCTCGATTGAAACCGTTTCCTCTATCTCTGATTCCCGTGAGGGTTTCAAGGGCGAGTGCCTTACCGAGTGTTTTTGCCTTTTCTACCAAACGCTTTGCGATGCCGTGGTTCACCCACTTGGCAAAGCGCGATTCACGGCGGCGCACTTTCTGAAGGCGACGCTTCGCCGACTTGCTCCCACATTTTTGCAACCCTTTGCGAAGGGAGCGGAAACGGCGGCGAACGGCACGTATGGGTTCGCCAGTATGTTGCCCCCCTTCGCTATCGGTTGCAAGTGCAACAATACCGAGGTCAACCCCGATGCAACCATTGGGGGCAGAAGGAGGCAGTTCTTCGGTTTCGCAGGTCGCAAGCAGGTAAAACTGCCCGCCAACGAAACAAAGGTCGCACTCTCCCTTTTGTGTCTGGAGCAACTTTGCTTGATGTTCTCCACACTGGTACGGCACGGCGACACGCCCCTTAACAGTCCAAATCGAAACCACGCTTTTTTCCGGTACAAAACGCAGGATTCTGCAATCGAAAGCGATAGAGCCTGTTTGCTTGAACGTGCGTTTCGCTACTTTATCCAACTTGTAAGCGTCGGCAACTTTGGCGACACAACGAACGGCGACTTGAGAGGAGATACCGAACTGCTCTCGCACGGCGTAATAATTCCCGTGGTGCAGGTCGAACTGCTTGAACTTGTGGTTACTCCACGCCCACTCACTGATAGCGTCACAAGCGGCGTTGGCGGCACGAAGGGTAGCCAGCAAAGCGGCTCTTTGCTCGGCGGTGACTACCAGTTTGACTTGTGCTACCAGTTTCAACGCGTTCTTTTGCTCCGCAAAAAACTATTTGCCCTTTCGGTCATCGACGCACGATTTAACGACTTGCCAAATTGCTCCGCAATTTACGCGACTATCCGAGGTGTGACCGACCGACCCGACGTAAAACGCCCGCGTCCAAAGGGACGGCATTTTCAACAGTTCGGGGAACTCTTTTCGCAGCTGATGCGACGCACAGCCCTTGACCTGCGCGACAATTCGGTTCGGCGCAATGTCGGGCGAAGCGGCGACGAACAGGTGAACATGGTCTGGCATGACGCGCAAAGTTGCTCAGGCAACTTTCGCAACTTCAAGCGCGATAACTCCCGCATTGAGTCGCCCGCATTTTTCCCGACTCAGTTCCTCGCACCGGGTTGCAATATCGCCTACCAAGCACTTACGCCGATACTTCGGGCAGAAAGTGAAGTGGTAATTGAGGGTGAACACCCGATGCCGGGTACTCGCTTGTGCCCTTCAAGAAATAAACTGTTCGTTTTATGACGAATTTCCTCTCAATTAGATCACGACAATGCACAGTTTATTTATTGAAGGGCACTTGCGGGTGGCTACGAATTGCCTTTGCCGTCAAGGGTATTACAGCACGTTTAGTATCACATATCAAGAAAAAGAAAGGAAACATGCACGGAATTTTCACTTGCCTGAACGCGGCTTCGCCGCTAAAGTCGCCGCAGACGGCGACACGGCAGTTCCTCCTCGCCCTGAAGGGGTGGACAGGGTTTCCGTGCCGCAATTTCGATGATTCCCGTAGGCAAAAGAAAAACACAATCCGTGATCGCCGTTCTGACACTTTCGCTGACAATGACGTTCATGACTGTCGGCACGAAGCCGCTCGCCCGAGCGGACGCGGACTCGCCGTGCCTGTTCCATGTCACCATCAACCCCGAGTCACGGGTCGAGGTGCATCGGGGTACCGGTCCTGCCCGGTTGCGGCAGGGCGTCTGGCAGTCGTTCCGGGTCTGCTTCGATAACGACGCGAAGGTTACGGCGATTCCGCGCGTTCAAAGCCCGAACGCCCCGGCGGGCAAAGACCGCGACCACTGGGTAGAAATGCGACTCGAACCGGCGGGGAAGCGGCTTTCCGGTAGCGGCAAGGAGTACCGGACGCTCCTTCTGCGGAGCCGCGACGCCGGACCACGCGAAGCGACCTTCCGATTCGATGTGGGGCAGGGAACGGAAGACCTTGGATTTCGCGGACAGGCTTCCGTGCTGTTCCCGTGTTCGACCGCACCGCCTCTCGGGGAACGGGAATGACGGAGCATATGTCAAGAAAAATCGGCATCCTGCAGAGCAGTCTGCGCCTGACGTTGCTGGTACTTTGTGTGGTCGCGACCGAGCGGGGCGGAACCATCGCCGCCCCCTTTATCCAGCAAAAGCAGGCGGACGCCGTCGCCCCTTTGCCCACGCCTGCCCGAACGCCGCCCGCGCAACCACTTCTGGCGAACGCCGCTCGGCTCGCGGGAGCGTTGAAACTCCTCGGTCATCCCCTACCCGCCGGGGCGCAACGGTTACTCGCGCAAGCCGCCGCCGCTCCGGACGATGCCGCCGTAGCCCGGCTGGTGCAGCAGGCACTCGATCCGCTCTGCCTGACCGCGCTGGAGATTCCGGCGTCGGGCGGGATCGTAGTAACCCCGAACCCGGCATGTCCGCCGCTGATGGAACAGGGCTGGCAGACCTATCTGGTAAAAGTCGTCAACGGCGCAGGTGTCACGAATCCGCTACGCCTGTACAGTCCGAACGCACGCCCCGTCCCCGGCGGACCGGCGGGGCAGATCAAAAGCCGATGGCTGGACATCGCGCCTTTCGCGCATCGCCCTTTAGACGCGAACCTTTCCGGTCTGGGATTGGAGTATCAGGTCGTCCAGTTGTACAGCCGCGACGCCGGGGCGCGAACCGCGAACATCGCGTTCGATGCCGGGACCGGCGGTACGAACAGAGCGGAAACGAACAACGTAGCGGCGAAACCGTCCTCGGTGCGCACTTGGAGTTTTGGGAACGACACAGACGGCTGGGGGGAAGTGAACGACGCGACCGTCGCCACGGAAGGTGGGCGGTTAGTCGTCCGAACCGACGGCGGGGACCCCTTTATGAGTGCGCCCGTTCGTCTGAGCGGGGGCACGATGCGCCTGCGGGTCCGCATGATTGCCGACCACGACGACACGATGCAGGTTTTCTGGGCGACCGAGGACGCCCCTGATTTCAGCGGCAACCGCCAGGCACTGTTCGCCTTTCAAAAATCCGACACGCCGCGCGAATACACGGCGACGTTCCCGGTCAGCGGTAACCTCGCCCGACTGCGCCTCGACCCCGGCTCCAAGCCGGGCGTTTTCAGGATCGACGCTATCGAACTTGTCAGCACGGACGGACCGGATACCTGGGCGAAAGCCGACTTCGCCTTCGAGGTGCGCCCCTCCGCCACGGTGAAATTCGCTGTCCGCGATGAGTCAGGCAAGCCGACAACCGCCGCGTTCGTTATTCGTGACAGCCAGGGGCGCGTCTACCCGTCGCAGAGCAAGCGACTCGCCCCGGACTTCTATTTTCAGCCGCAGATCTACCGGAAGGACGGCGAATCGGTCCGTTTACCTGCCGGAACCTATTCGGTCGTTTGTTCGCGGGGTCCGGAATCCACCCCGGAAATGAGAACATTAACGGTCGGCGGGCAACCACAAACGTTCGCGTATCGGGTGAAACGCTGGGTCGACCCGGCGGCGCGGGGCTGGTGGTCCGGCGACCATCATATCCACGCGGCGGGTTGCCAGCATTATGCGAACCCGACACAGGGCGTGTTGCCCGCCGACATGGCACAGCACCTGCGCGGCGAAGACGTGAAGGTCGGCTGTAATCTGACCTGGGGTCCGTGCTTCGACTACCAGAAGCAGTTCTTTTCCGGCAAGACTGATCCCGCTTCCGTCTATCCATACCTCCTGCGCTACGACATCGAGGTTTCCGGCTTCGGGTCGTCGTCGTCGGGGCATCTGTGTCTGTTACGTCTGCGAGAGCAGATCCCGCCCGGCGGTACCGGGAATACTCACTGGCCCACACTCGGTTTGAACACACTGCGCTGGGCGAAACGGCAGGGCGCGATCTGTGGTCCTGCCCATTCCGCGCTCGGCTTGACGCGGTTCGTGGGACGATTGCCGTACCCCGATGGTCCGCAGGGGTTGCCATCCTACGCCGTTCCCGCGTTCGATAACGTCGGAGCGAACGAGTACATCATGGATGTCACCCACCGGATTCCCGGACCGGGCGGGGCACTCGTACCCGCCGTGGATTTTCTTTCGACCATGAGCACGGACCGGGTCGCCGAGTTGAACATCTGGTACCACACCCTGAATTGCGGCTTCCGCACCCGGATCAGTGGCGAGACGGATTTCCCCTGCCTGAGCGGGGAGCGGGTGGGAAAAGGGCGCGTCTACGTGAAACACACCGGCAAACTGACCTTCGACGGCTGGGTGAGCGGCATCCAGCAGGGGCGGAGTTATGTCAGCGACGGTCGATATCATCTGATGGATTTCCGGGCTTCCGCCGGTCGGACTACAATCCCGGTCGGTGAAAAAAACAGCGAACTGCGGCTATCCGCGCCGGGCACGATCACGGTTCGGGTCGTCGCCGCCGCGCTGGACCCTGCTCGCGCGAACGCACCGGTCGAGGTGATCGTCAACGGCTATCCCGTGGCGGTGAAATCGCTCCCCACCGATGGGGTGGAACGCGAAGTCGCTTTCACTGTCCCGATCTCCCGAAGCAGTTGGGTTGTCGTCCGGACCTTCCCCGATGCCCACACCAATCCGATTTTCGTGATGGTCGGAGGCAAGCCTGTTCGCGCGTCGCGCCGGAGTGCGGAGTGGTGCCTGCGCGGCGTGGATCAGTGCTGGGACCAGAAGAAAGGGTTCTACGCGGCAGCGGAACGTGAAACCGCGTCGGCGGACTACGAACATGCCCGGAAGGTATACCGCCGCATCGCCTCGGAGTGCGAAGTCAACTAAGTGCCCTTCAAGAAATAAACTGTTCGTTTTATGACGAATTTCCTCTCAATTAGATCACGACAATGCACAGTTTATTTATTGAAGGGCAATAAGCGCGGATCGAGCGCGAGCGGATTGTGTTAAAAAGGAACGAGATTGTTGAGAATATCCAGGTTCGATATTAATGTTGGGGTTTGTTTTATTATCGCGGTCGCGCTCGCCTTCCCGGCACCGTCCGCGCACGCGCAAGGGCACGTGACCGTGGTTCAGGATCTGTTACCCCTGAGAGCGAAAGCGACGATTGAAAACGCTTCCCCTGTCGAAGTGAAGAACACGACTCCGGCGGGTGGCGTCTTGCAGAGTGCCCTGTTCCAGCACCCCAAATCGGTCGGGTCGGTCGCACGGGTGACGATCCCCCTGAATCTTCCCGCCGTCGCCCCCGGCGAACGGCTTGTGTTCGCCTTCGATGTCGCCCTGTCCGACGGGGTTCCCTGGAAGACCGCGAACCCCGCGCCCGACGGTGCCCGATTTTCCGTGCAGGTGAACGGGAAACCCGCCTATTCGCAGGTTTGGATGAAGAGCGAGTGGCACCCGGGCGCGGTCGATCTGACCGCGAGTGCCGGTCGGAAGATCCAACTCTCTCTTCTGGTTGACCCGCTAAAAATCGTCAACTACGACTGGGCACTCTGGGGACGACCCCGTCTGCTACGAGTTAAAACCGCACCGCTCGCCGTCGCGGGCAAAAGCAAGTCTCCTGCGACGGATACCACCATCGGCTTTTTGACGGCGGACGCCGCCGGTCCGCTCCGTCGCATCCGCCTGGTCCCGGACCGGGGTGAGCCGGTCGAGTGGAAGCGGGAAAGCCAATCCGAAAGCCGTGCGTTCGTCGCCTTCGAGTACCGGTTCCCCGAGGCGCGCAGTGTACGGATCGTCACCGAGCCTGCGGGGACGACCGTTCGCGTGGCAACCGCCGCGTTCGCGCCGAAACTGCGCATCGAGACCGTTTCCTGTGTCCGCGCCCTGCCGCTCGTCGGCGAGCAGACGATGCTACGTGTCGTGATACGGAACATCGGGGGGGGAATACTCCCCGCCGATACGGCTACGGCGGGTCTTTCGCGTGGCGGAACGGTGCTCCCTGCCCGGCGTATCCCGCGTCTCGCGCCGGGCAAGGTGTGGCGTGGTGAGTGGAACTGGCGCGCGACAAGAGCGGGGCGTGTCGCGCTGATCGCGTCCGTAAACTCGCCGGGAAAGCAGTCCTTTCCTTCGCTAAAGCGTGACGGGAGCGCGGAAGCGTTTCTGCCGCCGCGCCCCGACGATATTCTTACGAACGCCCACATGCGCCTCGAATTTGTTCGTGGCGGTTCGGGATATGCCGGGGCGATTGTGCGTGTGCGCCGGGAGAACCGGTGGGTTTCCACAGGATCGCTCGCGCCCCTGTTTAGGATAGCGTCCGGCAAGAACGATCCGGTTTGGGAGCCGCGTCCGGCGGTCCTCCGGCGCGGAGCCGGAGGAAAGGCGGGCACAGTCACGGGAAATCTGACGACAACCCGCCGTGGACCGGACGGGGTTTTGTGGGACTGTAGCCTGAATATCGCACTCGACCCTGCCGTCCCCACCGCGCGTCTCCTGTACGAATGGAAGCCCGGCGCAAACACTGCCGTGCACGCCCTCTGGGGACCGAATCTCTATGTCGGCGACGGCACCGTGGGCGAGGCGTCGTCGGGGGGGCTTTTCCCCGGTCTGGAGTTCCTGTCCGGGGGCGAACCCTCGTCGAACGCACGCGGGTTCGCGCCGCCGCTCGGTGATCGATTCACCCCAACGGCGGACAAGATCACTATCCCTTTGATGGCGGTTTCCGTCGGGCAAGACAGTGTCGCTCCCCCACTCAACCCGGACCGATTCTACTGCCCGGACTCGCTGAAAGATCAGCCGGTAGCGAAAAACGGGAAGAAGGCATCTGCCCCGGTCCAGACGCCGCTCACGGTCGCCCTTCTGTGGGATAACGACATCCCGGCGACCCGCACTGCTGCACCGCGTCCCTCCACACGGTTCTGCTCGCCCAATTTTCAGGAAGGCATGGCGAACCACCGGCTGGGACTGTTCCTTCCGTCCTGCCCGGAATTTGTCGGCGAGAACGCAGACCGATCCCGGCGTCCCTACGCGATGGCAGGCGGCAAATCGGTGACGATGACCGCCACTCTCTCCGTCACTGCTGGTCCTTCCCTCACCGCGATCCGCTCCTGGCTGCGCGAAAAGGGCGGACTTCCCGCGCCCGCGCCGTTGCCCCATTCCAAAGAAGCGGCGTTCGCACTCAGCCGCGCGGGGTTGATGCAAACCGTCTGGACGCCGGAAACGCAAATGTGGCGCAGTATGATCGAAGCCCCTGCGGAACCTATCCCGGGCATCGCCGCATTGCTGTATCTCGACTCCCGGACCGCGAGCGATGCCGACACGGCACTGCGCTCCCGGAGCCAGATGGAGACGGGGATCGCGGCGATGGTTGCGAAGAACGGACCCGGAAGCCTGTATAACCGGTCTTCGAGTCATATCCTGCGCTGGGAGTTGCCGTTCTACTATGGCTACCTGCCGGAGTCAATGGACGAACTCGAAAAGGAGATTCGGCAGATCCAGCAAGCGCAACAGCCCGACGGCGGATGGCGGTTTCGGGCGGGCGATCCGCAACACGCCAGTCTCGGGAAGATCGGCGACGGGGTCAGCGGTCTTGCCAGTCACCACGCCTGGATGCTGATGCGTTATGCCCGGATCACCGGCGACGCCCCCGCGCGAGCCGCCGGGGAAAAGGCACTGCGGTGGATCGAGCAGTTCCAGGTTCCGCGCGGCGCGAGTGTCTGGGAGTGTCCGATCTACGAGCCGGATATTCTCGCCGCCGACTGGAACCTTGCCGCCTGCCTCGAAGGGTATCAGGCGACCGGCAACCGGCGGTGGCTCCACGACGCCGTCTACTGGGCAGAGACGGGATTGCCGTTCATCTATCTGTGGTCCCGCCCGGACCGACCGGCGATGCTGGGGGCGTCGATTGCGACGTACGGAACGACTTTCTACACGCACTCGTGGCTGGAAACCCCGGTGCAGTGGGAAGGGCTGATATACGGCTACAATCTGATGCACCTCGCCGATGCACTCCAGAAGAGCGCGCCGGGTAAAACAGACTCGCCGCTCCCGCTCTCCGTCGGAATGACCCCGGACGAATGGCGGCGGATCGCGGACCTTGTTTTCGTCAGCGGTCTTCATCAGCAGGTGACGGACGGTCCCCGAAAAGGCACGTACCCCGACAGCATCACGGATTTCATCCGCCCGAACCCGTTCTTTATCAACCCGGAAAATCTGATGGTCCACCTTTTCACGCGCGAGGGGCATGACCCGGATATCAAAACGGTACAGGTGCCGACCACACGGGGAACACTCCGCGTCAGTTCCGGGGCGCGTGTCACCGGGCAAGACGCGGGGGACGCGGTCCGCTTGCGTGTACGGTACTTCACGGGCAGCAACAGCCAGTTGCTTGTCGTCGGTCCCGCGCCGAAAGCGGTGCGGGTCGGGGGCGAAGTTCTGGCGCAACAAACGACCCCCGTGCAAAAAGGGACGGGATGGAGCCACGACGAGCGGAAGAATGCGACGTATTTGAGTATCCCGCATGTGGAAGCGGAAACCGTAGTCGATCTGCAGTTTTAAGCAAGCAACGCGAAATTAGAGGAATAGAAACACAATGGTAGAAGTCAGGAAAGACGACAGCGAAGCAAATATCGGGCATGTCGCTCACTCCAAAGAGTCCGAGCGGATCGGACTGCCGGGCGAGATGCATCGCCCCATCAAGATAACGATGATGGGAGCGGGGTCTGGCTTCACGCCGACCCTGGTCGGGGATATTCTACAAATCCCCGGCGAACAGGGCGGTACGATTGCCCTGGTGGACACCGATGCCAGTCGGCTGGGCACCATGCACCAGTTGATTGAGAAGCAACTCGGCGTCATGGGGAAATCCAACTGGAAGGTCCAGGCGTCGACCGACCGGACGGAGGTGCTTCCGGGCACGGATTACCTGATCAACTGTATCGAGGTGAGCGGTCTGGAAGCGGTCCATTTCGACAACGACATCCCGGCGCGGTACGGAGTCGATCAGTGTATCGGAGATACCATCGGTCCCGGCGGACTTTTCAAGGCGTTGCGAACTGTCCCCGTCTGGCTGGAGATACTGCGCGACGTGGAGCGACTTGCCCCGCGTGCGATGGTCCTCAACTACACCAACCCGATGAACATCCTTTGCCTCGCGGCGGGGCGCACCTCGTTTTTGCCAGTCGTGGGGCTGTGCCACTCCGTTCAGGGGACACACCAACTCCTCGCCCAGCGGGCAGGGGTTCCCGCAAACGAGATGGTCTGGGAGTGCGCGGGTATCAATCACCTCGCCTGGTTCACCCGTCTGGAGCATCAAGGGCGCGATATTTACCCGATTTTGAAGGAGAAGGCTCTTCGGGATATAGCGGGACATCCGAGTGACCCCGAGGATGCCGGGGACATCGTCCGCAAAGACATGATGCTTCACTTCGGCGCGTTTATCACCGAGTCCAGCGGGCACCTATCCGAATATCTGCCGTACTACCGTAAACGGCAGGATGTGCGCGAACGTTACTGCCTGCCGGGGCATGACGGCGGCTCGCGCTATTACGCGAACAACTGGCCCGAGTGGCGCGAGAACGCCGACACCAGACGGCTGGCGATGCT
>JAYULM010000172.1:0-14997 GCA_043763605.1 Armatimonadota bacterium
GAGGGAGGGGGTTGGGGGGAGGGAGGCACGGGCGGGCGGGGGGAGAGACGCGGGACAAATCTCCTGAAACGTTGCCAACGACTTTGGCTTCCTATTCGATAACAGACCCATGAAACGATTCGCCCCGACTATTCTCCTCGCAACGTGTGTCCTGTCCGTATCGACCATCGCACGTGCGCAAACCGCGACCGGTCCGCGCTGGGAAACCCGCGACGGTGACGGGGGCGCGCGCCAACTCTGCGACACGGTGAAACTGCGCGTCGGCAAGGACGGCGCGAACGCGAAACGGGCGAAGGGCGTGTACTTCGCCGTCCGCGTGACGCGCACGAAGGAAACGCTCGTGTGTGATTCGTTGCCGTACACGTTCGTCTGGGACACGACGAAAGTGGCGGAAGGCTGGCACTGGCTCGGCATCGTGCGGATCGACCCGACTGGCGTCGGCTCCGAGAAGGTAGTCGACTCACTGAAAGTCTACGTCCGCAACAACCGCGAAACGCCGATTCCCGAGTTCTCGCCTTCTTCCGCCTCCGCCCCGCCTCCGGTACCCCCGAAGTCGGTCGCGAACGGTGCAACTCCATCGACAGCGCGCCTCGCTACCGCCCGACCCGGCGCGGCGAAACCGCTCGCGTCGCGTCGCCGTGCGCGTTCGCGCTCGCCACGTGTGCTGACCCTCCCTGAAATCGTCGCTCCGGAAGTCGTCCCGGCGACGGTGGGCGTGTCACTCGCGCCGCTTTCCGTCCCCCGCGTTTCCGCGCTGTACAAAAGCGACCGACTCGTGTATCTCGGTTTGCCGGATGGCGGCGTCGCGGTCTGGGACGAAGCGGCAAAGCGGGGGAGTGTCGTGCGTATCCCCGGCGTTTCCGGTCCGGTGCGGGCACTCGCCGCCGGAAACGGAACGATCTACTGGACGGCGGGTGAGTCGGATCGTGTCTACGCCCTCCGCACGAAGGAAAAGACGGTGACGGTTTTCGATGCCGGGGAGCGGATTGAACAAACCGGCGGGGAAGGGGAAGAAGGCGGCGCGGACGAAACCGTAGCACTTCCTGCCCCGTCCCCGGCTTCCGAACCGTGGATCGAACGGCTGGCGGTACTCGGAAAGCGCGTCGTGCTGATGGGAACGTCCGCGACGCGTATCTGGGACGGCGAGTCCGGGTTAAAACCTTTGTCCGATATGTTGCCTGCCGAAGTCGCGGAAACCTACTCCGACGCCCTGGTGCAGTGTTATGTCGGTGCGAACCCCGGCACAAAGGACGCGCTACTCGTTTTCGCGACGCCGAACAGCGGCGGCGCGGGCGGGTCACTCCACCTGTGGAGCGGGAACGCCGAAAGCCTGCGGGGCAAATGGCGGGACCGGGGCGTGATCGCGACCGGTAAAGATTTCTTCGGGGTCGGTACGCCGGAAATGGCGGTGACGCCGTTCGGGATGCTCGTCCCGGAGCGCGTCGAGGGGTTCGCAGGCACCAGCGCATTGCAGTTCGCCGCGTGTACCGACAGCATTTCCGCCGTGACGCCGCAAACCATACCGCTCGGCGTCAGCGGCGACTACAACGCGACCGCGCCGCGTAGCGCGGAAACCGTATCGGTCGGGGCGAGCGGGGTCTGGTGGGCGCAAAACGGCGTCATCTTCCGCGCCGACCCTTTCGGCATAACCCGCGAATGTTACATGCCCTGGAACGGGGCGGGCACGGCTGTCACCGCACTTTTAGCCGACAAAGAGGGCGCGTTCGTCGCGACCGACAAAGGCGTCCAGCGTATCGTTTTAGGGCAACCGGGCGAGTCCGACGGCTATGGTGGCTATGTCCGGGTGCCGCTCGGCGACGACTACGCGGAACCCAAAAGCGACCGGGAGACGAAACTGTTAGCCGGGATCGACGAGTGGCAGGGCGTACCGTACCGGTGGGGCGGACAATCGAAGTCCGGCGCGGACTGCTCGGGGTTCGTCGGCGCGGTGCATCGCGCGGTCGGGGTCAACCTGCCGCGCACCTCGAAGCAGATGGGCGAGACCCGGCAAGGAACGCGTGTGCGCGACGAACTGCGCTACGGCGACACGCTGGTTTTTCCGGGGCACGTCGCGCTTTATATCGGCAACGGGCGCACGGCGGAAACGGTCGGCGGGAGCAGTACGAGCACGAACGGCTCGGTAAGCAAGGCTACGATCTGGCGGCGGCGGACGGTGATCGTGAAGCGGTTCCTTCCGTAGGGGATTGGGTGGTTTTCGGGTATTCGGGGAACTTCTTTCCTCCGCTGGAAGTGAAGCACTTGGTAATCCTGCGGATTAAAGAAACTGTTCGGCGTGTCGGCGAACGCCGCGCCTTCCGCGTTCCGCAGGAACACCAAGTGCTTCACTTCCAGCGGAGGAAAGAAGTTCCCCGAACCGCCGTCGGTATTCCCATCGGGATTGTGCCGTGTTATCATGGGGACGATGGACGATGAAAACTTCCCCCGCAACCTCGTACTGATCGGGTTCATGGGGTGCGGAAAATCAACGGTCGGTAGGGCACTCGCCGGGCGTCTCGGTAACACATGGCGGTACGTGGACGCCGACACCCGCCTCGCCGAAGTCGCCGGGTGCGACATACCTACGCTTTTCAAAAACGAGGGCGAGGATGCTTTCCGGCGACGCGAAACGCAGATTCTGACCGGCTTGTGCGCGGGCGAACGGCTGGTGATCGCAACCGGCGGCGGCGCGGTTTTGCGCGACGAAAATATCTCGACGCTCCGTTCGGCGGGACTGGTCGTCTATCTGACGGCGCGACCGGACGTGGTCGTCGCGCGTACGGAACGGCGCGAAGCCGACCGTCCACTCCTTGCGAATCGCGGCGACAAGGACTTACTAACTCACATTCTGACGCTCCTCGGCGAACGGGGACCGCGCTACCAGCAGGCGGCGCATATTATCGTAGACACTTCGGATCGGACGCCCGACAACATCGCGGCGGAAATCGAGCGAAAGGCGCGGCATTGGCAGAAATAGTTCACGTCCCGCTGAGCGGCGGGCGGGCGTATGATATTCACATCGGGGCGGGGCTGCTGGCGAATGTCGGCGAGATCGCGAAAGGTGTGGCGCGGTCTACACGCGTCGTAATCGTGTCACAACTCCCGATAGCGAAACATTACGGAAAATCGGTCGCGGATTCGCTCGTTGCCACTGGCTTCGACACACCGGAGGTGGTGCTGTTCCCGGCGGGCGAACGCCACAAGACGCACAAAACGCTTGAGAAATTGTACAGCGCGTTGTACGAACTGCACCCGGCAATCGACCGCAAAACGCTCCTCGTCGCGCTCGGCGGCGGGGTCGTCGGCGACGTGGTCGGCTTTCTCGCGGCGACTTACCTGCGCGGCTTGGACTACATCCAAATCCCGACCACGCTACTCGCGATGGTGGATTCGTCGGTCGGCGGCAAAACCGGGATCGACTACCGTGCGGGGAAGAACCTGATTGGCGCGTTCCACCAGCCCCGCGCCGTGGTCGCGGACACGGATACATTGGCGACACTACCGAAGCGGGAAATGGCGTCAGGTCTCGCCGAGATCATTAAATACGGCGTAATTCGGGACGCGGAGGTAATGCGAAAGGCGACGTACTCTATTCATGGCTTGCGGCGTGGCGAAGCCGATCTCACAAACTATCTGGTTCGCCGCTCCTGCGAAATAAAAGCCGAAGTCGTGGTCGAGGATGAGTACGAGACGACGGGAGTCCGGGCGATCTTGAATTTCGGGCATACCATCGGTCATGCGGTTGAGGCGGCTACAAAATACCGGCGTTACAAGCACGGCGAGGCGATTGCTATCGGCATGATCGCGGCGGCATGTATCGGCGAAACACTCGGAATAACGCGCCTCGGTCTGCGCGAGCATATCCGTATTGCCTGCGCGAATGCCCGTCTCCCGCTCAGCCTTCCGAGCGATGTTTCCGACGACGACCTGATCGCCCTTCTCGGACGCGACAAAAAGTCGGAAAACGGGGCGGCGAAATTCGTTCTCGCCCGCGCTCTCGGTGATGTCGTTGCGGGGGTTGCGGTGGAGCAGTCGGCGATACGCGCTGGACTGGCAATGCAACGGGCGAAATACGCTGGTCCGTAGTCGGATCAGGTTCTGGTGTATGCTACGCTCAGCCCGTCCGCCGCTCCTTCTGCCGCGCCCGTCTATCCTCCGCCGTCCGTTGCGCTTCCTCCGGAATATCCAAAACCGGGAGTGGCAGAACAGGGGACGGTAACGGTGGTTCCATCTCTCCAACGGGTGAGCCTTCCAGCAATCCTTTGAGGCAGATGTAAGCGTTCCGGCGGTTGAGCGGGCTTTCCGTTCCGTCCCCCAAAAAGGCGTCCGATGTTCCGTAGGTCAGTAGGCAATCCAGGCATGCCGTCTCGCACCGCGCGTCGTGTTCATCGCTCACATAAAGGGCTTCGAGTGCTGCCGTCAGCCACTCCCGTCCGCGTTTGAGCAGTTCCTGAACGTGTCCCGCGCCGCCCGGCACGTTGTCATAGACCACCGCGCCCAACGAGTCGAAAAGCGTCCCGGTCGGAGCGAGCAGGGTTCCCAACTCCCTACCGTCGAGTTCAAGCATCTTCGCGCCCGAGATCGTGAGGGCGAGGGCGATAGCCGCCATCGTCCCCCGGTCCTTGGCGACGGTGGTCAGACACTGCGAAAAATCGAGGATCGCGATGTCGGTCGTTTGTTGCGCCGCCAGCGTCCGGTTGCGCCACGGGTCCGCCTTATCTTCGGCGTAACAGCGCAATCTCGGATTGGTCGAATGGAGCGGCGGGTGCCGCTCGAACCCCGACGGCAGACCCATCGCGCCGGTTTTACCGATGGTTTTTTCGCTGTCGGCGTAACCACACTTCAAGCAGATAGCGAATCCGAACCCGTTCTCGCCCGCGTTGTAGGAGAGCATCTTTCCATTTTCCTGATACTGGGTACTCAGGAAACGCACCCCCCCGAAGTCTTCCGTAAGCTGAGGGTGCTCCAGTGCCACGAACTCCTGTTTGGTACTACCGACCCGCTCGACCTGTGTCCGGCGGGTGATCGGTTCCGAAGCCGCGTTGGAATAACCGTACTGCGGGATCAACAAGTTCCGCGCCGCGCCGTTGGCGGGGGAGCCGCAGTACGTACAGTTCCCGACGCTCCCCGGCACCGAGTAATAAAAATGTCCGGCGGAGCAGGTCGCGTATTGCCCGGACTGCCCGAACGCCTCTTCGCCGACGCCGGTGCCGATGTCGCGTTTCAGTAGCCCGCGCGACACGATCTGCCGCCCGCCGACGAGAAGGCGCGAACCGGGGATATACTCGCCGATAGCCTGTAGCCCAGACCGTGACAGCCGTATCTGATCCTCCTCGCGGGTTTTAGTCGGCTTATCGTCGCGCGGCACCAGCACTTTGAGTTTTTGCAGACCGACCGGGAAGCCATATCGCGGCAGGAACTGTTTATCGGATAGCGATTCGATCACGGTCAAACCGGTCAGCAGGATCATCTGATAGCGTAAGCCGTTCGCGACGCGCATCGCCTGAGCCGTTTCGGTCTCGCCATTTTTCGCTTTGCTCACCGCTTCCTCCCATGCCGTGAGTAGCGAGCCGTAGTCGGTGCGCCACTCGCCGACCGCACCGACGAAGTCCGAAAGCACGGTGTCGAAAAATGAGCGGGGGGTGTTCGGTTTGTCGGCAGCGGGCGTTCCCGCGAGAAGATCCCGGAGGCGCCCGATAAGCGCGGCAGGTTTGTCGCCCGCCGGGTCACCGTCACGTGCCCAACGGAGATAATCGGTGAATCGATCCGCGAGCGGCGCGTCATCGGGACGGGCGCCGTCCCACCATCCGACTTCCGGTTTCTTGCTGAGCGATACCCCGAGAGGCGGCGGTGGAGCAGGGTAGCCGTGGGCGTTGTCCCAATACGGCGGGGCTTGCACGCCGATGAACTTGCCCATCCTGCCGAACGCGTCCATCGCCCCCACGCGCATATCGGGCGGGTAAATAGTGCGGAACAGGTCGCTGAGGAGGAGCGCGTGAGCGTGGCGGCGGGCGATCCGCTCGCGATCCAGATGCACTACCGGACGGCGCAGGTCGCGGCGCAGATAGTCGCCGAACCGGGCGAACACTTCACGGTCGAACGGGCGGTTGCGAACGAACGTCGTCACCAGGGACGAACCATCGGCACGCCGTCCGGCGCGACCCGCGCGTTGCAGGTAGTTCGCCTTTCCGGGCGGGACATTCCCCATCAGGACCGCGTTCAACCCGCCGATGTCGATGCCGAGTTCGAGCGTGGTCGTGGAACTCAGGACATTCCGTGCGCCCAACTTGAACAGGTCTTGCAAACGGCGATTCTCCTGCGGTGAGAGTTGTGCACTGTGTTCCTCGCCCCAGAGTCCGACCGAAAATACCTCCGAGTCGGCGTACTCCCGGCGAAGCCGCCCGAAACGCCCGTCAGCGTCGAGCGCGGCTTCCGTGATCCTTACCAGATCGTCGCAACCGGATTCCGGCGCGACCCCGGCGGCGGAACGCGGAAAAATGTGCCCGGTGCGTCCGCTACGCCATAGCGTTTGTGGGCGGCGTAGTGCCAGTCCGGGAAACCTCACCCGTACCGCGTCCACCTTTGTTTCGCCGGACTGCCTCTCCTCGGATTCCAGCCAAGGGAGTTTGTGCGACTTCGCCACCGCGAGGAGCGTTTGGAACGCGGCGGACAGCAGTTTTTCGCTCCAAGCCGCCGCGTCCTCCGCAATCATCCCGCACGCTTTCAATACGGCTTCGGCGAACTGACGGCGTCTGCCACGCTCCGTCGTTCCTATGAATCGGATGAGGGCGTACCCCGCGTCGTTCTCACTACACCACCGACCGATGGGGGCCGTAAACATCGCTCCGTACTCGTCGTCTTTCGCATCGGTCCCCAGCGTCACGGCATTATCGAAGCGCATGCTGTCACAAACCGAGGCGACGAACTCTCCCCAGGCTTTCCGAAGCATTACCCGCGTGTCCGACGACGGCAATTGTCCGAGCAGGTTTTCTATCGGAGCCTGCACTTCCGCCAACGCCTCGTCGAAACCCGGATAGACCACTTCCACCAGACCAAGCGTTTCGAGTGCCGTCTGGCGGCGCGACGGGCTGACCAGTTCCAGCCCGAAAAGTAGTGCAGCGGAGTCGCGGACATGGGTGGCATTCTTCTCCCACTCATGTTGGCGATGTAGCACCCAATCTTCCGGGCGATGTGATTGCGCGTTTTCCGCATCCACTATTTCGGGAAGGTTTGTCGCCGACTTGAGTTTCTCTGTCCAGTCGCTCACGGACCGACCGGAGGAATGCACATCCCGGTTTTTCCGCTTGGCGTCGCGCTCCTGTTCGTACTCCCGGCGCATGTCGGGATCGGTTTCCGTGTCCAGAAAGGTGTCCAATTCACCAAGCCGTTTTGCCAGCATTTCGGCTACCTTCGGACTCGCCAGTGGCGTGGCGCGAACCGTTCGCAGGATCGCGGCGCGGACAAGTTGGCGTTCGTGCTGATACGTCAGACTCGGTCCCAGCCGCGCCGCCTGGGAGCGGCTATCGCTGAATGCTAGTAGCCGCCGCCCCCGTGCCGGTAACCAATCGTTGGTTTTCGACGGGAAAGGCGGGAGGGCGGCGAGTGTGGTTTCCGCAAGGATCGAAAGCGCGAGGTTCGGCGCGGTGAACAGCGGCACGAAAGGGGTCGTTTTTCGCGGTGTCCGTTCTTTCTGCTTTTCTGCTGTCGTCTCCGTGCCGCCTTCCTCAGCGTCGAACGAGGTGCAGTGCGGGCAAACATCGACCGACTTGAAACCGAGAGAACCGCCTCCGTGCCCGTGCAGAACGCCGTCTTTGGGATCGAGCCGGATGTCCGCTCCGGCGGCGGCGGGGTGCGCGGACAGGTAGAAGAGGGTTGGTTTCTTCATCTCGAACGGGAATGGTGGGCGAAACTTCGCGCCTTCGTTCAGACCGCACAACACCCATTCGCCGCAGTTCGCGCACCGATGAACGGGTAGCACCGCGCTTTCGCAGTGCGGGCAACGGTCACTGGGCGTTCCCACGACACACCCGTATCCCTTGAACCGGTGTTCCGCCGGTCCAGTGCAACCGTCGTTCAAGCACAAAGAAACGCCGCCGGGAGTACGCGCCAACAGGTGTATGCGGTGGGGAACAAGCGGATATGTTTTCTCCGACTGTCGCGCGGTCGCCCCCAACGTGAGCAGGGATAGTGTGGCGGCGAGCGCATCGTGGGGCATTTCCTCTTCCGGCAACCCCCATAATTTCGCGGCGAGTTCCGTGAGCGAAAGCCCGCCTTTTTGATGTTCCCATAAGTGCGTTTCGAGGCGGTGGATCGCCGGGGCGTGTCGGAGCGCGGCATGAAGAAACCGCGCCGGGTGCGCGGGCACTACTTCAAGGGCATCCGCTATCGCGCCCGCCCCGACCAACCCCGTTATAGCCCGCGAAAGATGCCCTACCTGTTCGGGATTTTTGGCGATCTCCGGCTCCCCGCGCGACAGTTCGCCTGTGGAAAGTGTCAGCGTCGCTTCGGTCAGGAATTCGGTCGCGGCGATCTCGCTATACGTTGCCGTAGTCGCGGGGGGGACGGGGACGCCGAACACGACCCGTTGCTTCTCGCCGGACACGACCACGACCCGCTCCGGGGATTTGGAGAACAGGGTCGCCATGAAGTCGCGCAGTTCGTTCGGATCACCCGTTCCCAGCGTCGCCGAGGTCGCCATCTGTAAAACCGCGTCCGGGGTTGTACCACACCGCTCCGACAACCGGCGCAGGAGAAGCGTGATCTCGGCGGCGAGCGTGCCCGTATAAAGGTGCGCCTCGTCCAGAATCAGAGTGCGTAACGCGGAACCGAGGAGAGGTGCGTCCTGCGGGCGGCACAGCATGTACTCGAGCATCGAGTAGTTCGTGATCAAAATATCGGGCGGCGGCGCGGGCACGTCGTTCTGTTGCCCCTCCGCCGTTTCCCAACCGCGTGCCTGTTTGCGCGTGCGGACGCGGCACACGTCCCACTGCGGTACCTTCTCCGCGTCGGCGGCACGCTTGTCCTCCGGGGTCTCGCTCGTGAAATGGAACAGCGTCACCGGGCGGCACCCTTTCGGCGGCTTCTGCTCCCGCAACCATTTGTACAGGCGGTCCACCTGGTCGTTGACCAGCGCGTTCATCGGGTACAGGATCAGGCACTGCACCCCTTTCCCGGAAGCGGCACCGTTGCGTTGCCGTTCATACAAGTCGTCCAGAAGTGGGAGCAGGAAACTCTCTGTCTTACCCGCGCCGGTCCCTGCCGTGACCACGATGGCGGGGCGCGGGGTGCCGTCGTCGCGCCCGGCTCGCGCCGCGATCAGTGCCTCGCGCTGATGGGCGTACAGGACGCGATCTTGGGGTTGTCCGCCGCTCCGGTGCAACTGTTCGCGTAGCGCATCGTTGAAAAGCCCGGCGGCGGCGAGAGTGCGCGTGGTGTTCTCCGATTCCGGCGCGGGCATTGCTGGGAACGCCCCCTCCACCCACAGGTCGGCGACGAGACCGCCCCGTCCGGCGGGTCCGCTCCACAAGGATCGACAGATGGCAGTCAGTCGCGACTCGCGCAAGTAGTTCACGTCGGCAGCGAAGTCGACGAAACGTGTGGTGATGGCTCGGCTCACGGCGAGCGCGTCCAGTTGGGCGGAAGGAGGTGATGTTGGCATGACGTTGGATACACTCAATCGACGATTAGCAAGGCGGAAAGGATGCGCCGGAAATATTCGGAACGGGAAACGGCGGCATGGTAGTTCTCCTGTTGGGTTTCGGTGAGCGACCCACCCGTTTTTTCGGAGCGCACGACGGCGGGAATCAGACCGGCGTGCCGGTGGTTCAGGAACGAGTCCGGGCACGACAGGTCGCGGGCGATCACGGCGACTAACTCGTCTTTCCGCGCGGCGATGTCGGCGTCGCTGGAAGTTCGCTTGATGCCCAACAGGCTACGGAATACGCGGTTACGGAACGCGGTCGCCTGTGTCTGGCGGGCGAGTAAGGCGTTCACGGTTCGCGCGGCGAGTAGCGGCGAAACTGTGAGCAACCGCTCGGCGGTGAAATGCACACGCGCGATGTCGGAGTGCGTCGCGTCGGTCAGGGCGTTCATCACGGAGCGGGCTTGTTTCGCGGTCGGTTTCCAATCGCCGAACACGCAACGCACGGCGGCGTCCCACCCGTTTTCGGCGTTGTGAGAAAGGTTCGGCGGTAGCCCCGCCGCCTCTGTTTCACCGGCGAGCCACGTGGTGAGAAAGTGTACCGACGCGCCGGGCGTTTTTTTCCAGTAGGCTTGTATCGCATCCCGGCAATCCGCCGTGCAGACCGGCAGTTTGAAGAAGCGCAACCGCGCCGCGATCTCCGTCGGCTCGGAGTTTTCCCCGAACGCCAGGTCGTGCCAGGAGTCCCGCCATGCCCCGCCAATACGTCGCCCTTTGTACGTGAGTGCGACCGCGACCGGTTCGGAAAGATCGCCGGGCAGACGGACACGCCACATACTTGAGCCGGTTTCCGGCACTTCGGGCGCGAGTGAGTGGAGCATACCGGTCGCGTCCCACCAAATGATCGCGTGATCGGCATCCGGTTCGACCGGATGCCGAAGTAGTACGGACAGGCGACGCTCCCCGGTGTCGGACCTCAGCAACGCGAAATCGCTGACACAGCCGGTGTCGAACAGGTAGGAGGCGATAGTCAGTTGTGGGCGCGTCATCTCGGCGCACTGCGCGGCGTTGTTGAACGCTTGGGGGCGCACGACCAGCGGCAATCCAAAGCCGCCGAGCGAACGGGGGAGGGGGTGCGGCGTTCGCCCTTTCGCGCCGCGTCCGCCCACGGTTCCTACCCACCGGTCTCCTTCCATCAGGCACCATTTCGGCACCGTCGGAACCTCTTCGTCGCCGCGTCGCCGCAGTATCTCCCAGTCCTTCGGCACAATCCAGCGTATCGGTTCCGTCACCGCGCCATCCATCCGCGCCGGTTTCTTGGGGTCGAGCCATTCCCAACCCTGTTCCGTGCGGCGCATCCCCGCGCCGGGGAACGTGCCTTCTGCGTCGGCAAGGTCCAGAGTGCGTCGCACCGTCCGCTGTTGCCCGCCGTGTTCGATCACGACCGTAGCAGTTACTTTCGGGGATGCGGGTAGCACGAACGGACCGTAGGAGAACCCCTGCCCTTCACCGGGATCGTGCACGAGCGGTTCCCGGTTCGCCGCCACACGCCGCACGGACCCATCGCGGGGCGGGATGACCCGGAGGTACATTTCGCCGGGGTTCGCGGGGTGCCGGTGCAGGGTGACAACGAGCGATGACAGCCACGCCGGAACGGGACGCTGGACGTACACAGGTTCCCAAAACGGTTCTTCTTCCAGGTCGAACGTCGGTACGGCACCATCGGCGAAACCGTGCATCTTCGCGAAGCCGCCGGGGAGCGGGAGCGCGTTCACGGCAGGCGTTTGGGGGACGAGATCGGGCGCGGCGATCACGGCATACCGGCGGTTAGGTGAAAGGCAGTCGTTATGCGGGTCGCCGACGGGTTCCCCTTCGCGGCTCAGATCGAATACAGCAATCTCTTCTTCGCGGTCGAAAATCGTCAGGGATTGAGTCGCCACAGTAACGCCGTCCGAACCGACAAGCCGCGCGTTCAGAGCAGGTGCCGTGATACAGGCGAGGGGCAGACGGACATCTGAAGACAGTGGTATAAGCGTCCCGTCCGCTTGCCGCAACAGGGTCGCCACCGAACGGTTGCCGACAAAAAGATCGTAGCGCGACGCCGGAAGATCGAACTGCGCGAGATTGATAGGATTCGTCACCCACTCCGGCGCGTTTGCGAAATCCCAACAAAGTCGCAGGGGAGAAAGGAAAGAATCGTCGGGTTCCGTATCGTCGTCCGCGACCCCGTGCGTCTCCTGTCGTCGCGCCGCGACGAGCATATCGTCGATCCATTCCGGTATTATCCACGGGCAACGCGGGAGGATGTCACGGCACATCTTATCGGGAACGTTGTTCTTGCGGTATCCCTGCATAACACGCCACAGTTCGCCGAATGTCGCGGCGTAATAGGGGGATTGTTTATCCAGAAGCGCCGCCACGCTCAGCGAGTGGCCGTGTCCCGCCAGCCAGTTCGCGCCGTTCTCCTGGAAACCGCGCCGGGTGAAACCGCACTGGAGCAGGATCGTCCCGAACCACTGCTTGTCCTCACCGTTGCCGAAGTGATGGCGCAAACCGAAGCGGTACGCCGCCGAACGGACGGCTTCTTTGACGCGGCTATGGGGATGACCGCCGCTGAAAATCGCGTGATCCGACAGCGCGAACCGGACCTTGCCGCCGACCGATTTTTGAATATACCGCCAGAGCATACTCCCCACGGCGTCGCGGCGGGCACATTCGGAAGCGAACAGCAGGAATAGCAAGCCGAACGCCTCTTTGTTAGTCGTCTCCGAATCACCGGTATACGATTCGTAAGAACCCACCCACCGGGAAACGGTGTGCGGTCGCAGGGAGTTTGCCCAGCAGGAGAGCCAGTTCCAGTCATCGGCGTCGAGAGGTAACTCCATCAAGGAAAAAGGGGTGCGTGGCGATGGAAGTCGCCTTTCCATCGCCGCAACCGCATTGATAATCGAATCCGAACCGTGATCAGGAGCAATTCCGTCGAAAACCGCCATTAGATAACGTTCCCCCAGATTGTAATGCTTCAATAATCATGCCTAACCCCTAAAAACGGAAAGAAGAGCGGTAAAATATTTTCGTAGCATGGAAACATTTGTTTGCAAGGTGCAGGAGACCGGGAATTGTCCGCCGAATAAAGCGTCGTTATGAAAGCCATGATCTTAGCCGCCGGAGAAGGGACGCGACTCCGTCCGCTAACACTCACCCTGCCGAAGCCGATGGTGCCGGTCGCGAACGTGCCACTTCTCGTCCGCACGGTGCGCCTGCTGAAGCAGCACGGCATCACGGAGATCGCGGTGAACCTGTATCACCAAGGCGACGCCATCCGCGAAACGCTCGGCGACGGGGCGGCGTTCGGGGTGCGGCTGCACTACTCCGCAGAAGCCGAACTGATGGGAACGGCGGGCGGCACGAAGAACATGCAGGATTTTTTGGACGAAACGTTCCTTGTCCTGTACGGCGACAACCTGTACCGTGCGGACTTCGCCCCGCTGATCGAGGCGCACCAGGCGAGCGGGGCATTGGTGACTATCGCGACGTTCACGACGCCGAATCCGACCGCCTGCGGCTTGGTGGTGACGGACGAAAACGGCACCGTGACGCGCTTTCAGGAAAAGCCGCCCGCGCACGAAGTGTTCACCGATCAGGCGAACGCGGGCGTGTACGTGTGCGATCCGGGCATGTTCGATTATATTCCCGCCGACACCGTGTGCGATTTTGGCAAGGACGTTTTCCCGGCGATTCTCGCGGGTGGCATGCACAAGATGACCGCGCGACCGCTTGCGGGCTATTTGCAGGACACCGGGACTGTGGAAAACTACCGCAAGGCGAATTGGGACGTTCTGGACGGCGAGACGGGCGACCCGCCGCTCGCGATCTGCGGCGTGACGATGGGCGAGGATACGATGGTCGCGTCGTCGGCGTTTCTGGACGGACACAACGTCATCGGTGGCGACTGCTTCGTCGCGGAAGACGTGACGCTGACCGAGACGATCCTGTGGGACGGTTGCTCCATTGAGCGCGGCGCGACGGTAACGGACGCCATTCTGGGGCGGCGTGTCGTTGTTGGGGCGGGGGCGGTCGTCGGCTCCGGGGCGATCCTCGCCGATGATGTAACCGTCGCGCCGGGTGCCGTCGTCCCGGAAAATGCCCGCATCGCGCCCGGAACCGTGATAAATAAATAACCAACCATGATCATCACGCAAACCCCCCTGCGTATCTCGTTCGCTGGTGGCGGCACCGACTTCAAGGGCTACTACGAAAAAAGCGGCGGCGCGGTGCTGTCGTCCGCCATCGACAAATATATTTACGTCATCATCAAGGAGCGGTTCGACAAAAAGATCCGCATCGGCTACTCGCGCACCGAAATGGTGGACGCCGTCGCCGAGATCGAGCACGAATTAGCCCGCGAAGCCATGCGCATGACCGGGGTAGACAGCGGCATCGAGATCGCGACGATGGCGGATATTCCCAGCGAGGGAAGCGGGTTGGGGTCATCGTCGGCAGTGACGGTCGGACTTTTGCACGCCCTGTACGCGTTCAAGGGCGAACTGGTGACGCCGGAAACGCTGGCGCGGCAAGCCTGCGAGATCGAGATCGGAGTCCTGGGTAAGCCTATCGGCAAGCAGGACCAGTACATCGCGGCGTACGGCGGCTTGCGCTTCATCGAGTTTCACGCCGACGATGCGGTATCGGTGACGACGGTCCCGATGGACGAAGATAAGCGGCGACGCTTCGGCGAAAACATTCTTCTGTTCTATACCGGCGTGACCCGCAAGGCGGACGTGATTCTATCCGAGCAGAAGGACAACATCGACGCGCAGGTGGATACGCTGGACCGCATCCGGGCGCAGGCACAGGAAGTGCGCGACGCCCTCGCGGAAGGCGTGATGAATCGCGTCGGGCGGATTTTAGACACCGGTTGGCGCAACAAGCGGCAGTTAGCCGGGCGCATCACGAACGCCGCGATTGACAGCATGTACGACCGCGCCCTGGACGCCGGGGCGTCGGGTGGCAAGATCGCGGGCGCGGGAGGCGGCGGCTTCCTGCTACTCTACTGCCCGCCCGACCGTCAGGCGCAAGTGCGCGAAGCACTCAGCGACCTGAAAGAGTTGCCCTTCGCCCTGGAGCGCGACGGCACGAAAGTGATCCTGAACGCCCGCCGATAGCCATCCGGTTGATCTGTCGCCGTTGTAGTCATGCGAATCCACCCGTATGACTGCGAAAGGTTTATCAGATGCGAGAATCGAATGCTTATCAACAAATCTTGACCATCGGGCGCACCGAAGGCTTGACTATCGGGCGCACCGAAGGACAATTAGAAGAAGCGCGGCGGATTCTGCTCCGGCAGGGAGTGCGGCGTT
>JAYULM010000173.1:0-1150 GCA_043763605.1 Armatimonadota bacterium
GTGTCGAGTGCATCTACAATGCGTTGGCGTAGGTCGAGGGAGAGTGGCTTCATGCCTGAAAGGATACCTCACCAGCAATACTTTTGCCGAAGACTATAATGGGGGGCGGATGAACACCGCGAGCGGCGACAACGCGTCGGTCAGCGGCGGGGTGAATAACATCGCCGGTGGCGCGTTCGCCTCGGTGAGTGGCGGGGGCGGCAACACGACCAACAACGACTATGCTTCCGTCAGCGGCGGGCGCAACAACAACGCGGCGGGCTTCGCCTCCTCGGTGAGCGGCGGCCGGGGAAACTCCGTCGTCGGGTCGGACGACTGGGAGGCTGGTAGCCTTTTTCAGGATTTTTGACGGGGAATCATCCGGGGCGCGTCACCGGGGCGTCCCCCCGGTGATGGAGGAAGAGGATTGAGCCATGAGCAAGGAAACGGCGGAAATCATTCAGGGGGCGGTGATACTGGTCCCGTTTCTCGTTCTTGTTGTCGGGGCGTCCAAAGTGCTGGCGGCATTCACGAACGCGCGATTTAACCAGTCTTTGACCCCGCTGATACCCGTTATCGGCGGCACCTTGCGGAGCGACGGGATTCACGGCGTGATGACCGGAACGTATCGCGGGAAAGAGGTCGGGGTGCAAGCAACGACGGGGACGAGAAGTTTGCAGTTTCCCGGTCACTCCGAACAAAAGCGAAACCTGTTTACCATCGAGATAAACGAAGTGGGTGGCGCGGGGGATTGGAGATTCGCCCACGGGACCGAGGCGTTGTTCGGCAGAAACCACTGGCACCTCCGGGCGGATGACGAGGGGGTGAAAGAAAGACTGGATTCCCACAGCGTGATCGCGGCAATAGAGGGCATGGGAAATATCCCCGTCATACACTATTCAGCGAGTCAAAAAAGGCTCACCTACATCGAGGACATCGCGCCAAGCCTGGCACCGTCGCCCGAACGGTTTCAGAGTCAACTCGATCTACTGGAGCATCTGGCAAAGATAAACGAGCAAGTCAGTGCCGCAGGGTTGTCCTCTCCCGCTCTGTAGGCGGGGACTACTGTTGGATAAAGACCTGATGCGAAATACGGCTAATCGGTCCTGAGAGCATTCTGGACGGTTTCATGACGAACAAAATGTCGGCGCAGACGATAGAGGCACTTCAC
>JAYULM010000174.1:0-14955 GCA_043763605.1 Armatimonadota bacterium
ATCCCGAACCGCCAAATTCGCGGGAAAACAGCAAGGGCTAACCCGGCTCACAAAACTGGAAAGAGCACCGCAGGTACAACGATCCAACGTGTGGTTGGCGCCGTCCGCGCAGGACAAAAGAAAAAAGAAACTCATCAATACGCGGTAAGATGCTCGGCGAGGAGGCGACGGAGCGCGTTCTGGTTGTCGCAGTCGAATCGCCGCATCGCTCGTACCAGACCCGCCTTCGCCTGATCGTCCATGCAAACCCGCACCTGCGCCACCCCGTGAACCGAGAACGCCGTACCCGGTCGGTCTGTCAGCAACGCCCGCCGTCGCGAATCACGCATGATCTCAGCACTCCGATTCGGGAACACCGCCTTAATTTCCTCGGGTTGCGGCGGGAGAACATGATTTCGCGGACGGGAAATCAGCATCTCACGTTTCCCGGTTAGCGAACTGCGCCCCATCCGCGATATTGCCCACACCACCGGGGGACGCCCGAACTCTTGCCGTAACACCCAGCGGATCACCTGAACGTTCGACAGGCGCATCTTCTGCGACAGTGCCGTCAGTGCCCGCACCGCCGTGGGACCGAGGTTAAACGTCCGTGCATGCGGGAACGGTCCCTCGCCCGGCACGGGCGGCGAGTTGCGGTAAATGTCCGTGAAGTTCCGCCCGCAAACCGTGCAACGCAATCGACACCGCCCATCCTTCTCCCGCGAATGGATACGTGCCGCCCCCTTGCAGTTCGGGCAACGCAACCGATGCTCCGTGCTCTGCCGCCCCGCCAGCGTCGTCTCCGGGATCGGAAACCCGCACATCACCCGCCCGCACCCCTTGCAGCGGTACCGTTGCTTCCCCCTTACAACCCCGTTCATCTGTATAGCACCCGACCCGCAAAATACGCAGACCCCAGTAAACACACGCTCTTTTGGTTTCGGTGGCAACGTTCTGTCTCCCTTAGACATACATTAACACACATATGGACGGCTGTTCGAACAAAAGTTTTTGGCAGATCATCCCGAGGATCAACTCAGCCAGAATTAGATTCTCACTGGGTTTTCTATCTCCAGTTTGATAGTAGAAAAGATACTGGGCACTTTGGGTTTGCGATTCTGCACATCCGCAACTATAGCTAACCCTAAAGTGCCTTGGGGAATAGACAACTCATACTCGTTGAAAACTCCTTTGCGGTACACAAACCATTCTTGTCCGGCATACAGATCGAAAAACTCAGTATCATTCCAATCTGTATAAGTTAGAAGATTGAACTCTACGCGGACTCCAAATATTGAGAGCGGAGGCACATACATCTGTTTTTTAATTGCTTCCTCTAACCGTGATAGATCAGCCCCAGCCCGAAGCAAAATATTGACGGTTAATGAACTAAAGTTGTTAGAATCCAAATGATCACAATCATCGGTTGCCGTTTCACTAACTTTAGTAAGCAGGAAACCACCAATCATTTCTTTTGCATCATGACCTAGACTATCAGCACGTGAAACCCTAGCGAAGAGGGCTTTTGGAAACTTCAGAACTCGTAATTTGATCAATGTATCACGCAAATTGTTCGGTAGATTACCTGTTGGTATTTCTTCCTCGCAACGTGCTTTTAGGATTGCATAACCTTTATTGTCGAATTCTTCAACAAATGTAGGGTTTATTTCTAACCCAACTCCACGTCGTCCCATATGGCTGGCAACTGTAGCCACACTTCCAGTCCCCGAAAATGGGTCTAGGATAACGTCACCTGAGCGAGATGTAATTGCAACCATTCGCGCGACAAGACCAACAGGGAATGGGCAAAAGTGCCGTGCTTGGGGTGGCGAGAATCCACCTTGATTAGGAATAGGGAAATGCCAAAGATCACTGGGGGCTTTGCCATCAGGATGGTAGCGCTCTGGATATTTAACCCAGTACGAGGACAGGTGCTCGCTATCACGGACGGCATCCAAATTGAAGTAGGATAGCTTGCCCTTGCTCAGCAACAAAATAAACTCACACACCCCACGAAACTTCCCCCGATTGGACCACGGTAGGCTTTTTCCTTTATCCCAGACGATAATATCTTGGAGGTCCCATCCAATATCTTTAGCCATATCAATAATCTGCCAAGGCAACGCTGCCGACACACCATTGACTTTCACCATATCTAACACCATCCATAATGCACCACCTTCTTTGGTGATCCGATGGAGTTCACACATAACCGTTCTCATATCAGGCAGATACTGGTTGAAGGCTTGCCCAAAGCCTATTTGCTTCTCGGTACCATAATTTTTCAGGTCAGCATAAGGGGGCGATGTGATAATTGTTGTTACAGAATCAGAGGGAAATGCTCTCAATGTTTCACGTGCATCTCCACACCCTATTATGCAACTTGGCTTCTCTACTGGTGCTTCAGTAAACGCCGCACGTATCCTGTACAAATCAAGGTCATTAGAGAGAGATAGTTCTGTATCCATAACGCGCAATCTTCTACTTTACAGCATCTCCTAGTCGAATGCTATGTTTCGGATACGATCTCACCATCATCTTTGATGCGCACCATGCTGGGAAAAATTGACATCAATGATTCATTATAAACTCTGTTCTCATGAAGGTTGGCATCCCTATAAGAGCGAAAACGAAAGATCCAACTGACCATCGGCGCGTGATTGTCATTTCCACCATATCTCACATTATATGTCGTCTCTAAACTCCATCTTTGCCCGCGTATCGAAGAGGCTATCTTTTTAGGAATATAAACCATCAAAAGTTTTTGCTGCTCTTCCACGGTCAAAGACATGGGTAGTGGTTGTGCTGTACGTATTGCAGTGCATATCTCATCTCCGAATACGTCTGTACATTTTTGCGCAAATTCGGAGTTGAAGATGAAGTTGTCATACAAAAACGGATTGACTACATCATTCACAGGGAACTGCCATTTGCGTTCATCAATATTCTTATTATCAATAAGCACTGCGTTTAGAGTCAAAAACAGACACCAATCGTCGCTAGGTCGTAGTGATTCCCTTAACAGTGAAAGCTTTTTGATCCAGTTTAGAAATGTTATGTCCACACCATCACGGCGAAATCCACCCAATGTACTCTGAAAATCAAGATTGATCACAGAAGCGCAGCAGAATTTTTCATATTTATCACCGCCTCCTGGGTATCTAAGCAGAGAATTACCTTGAACTACTTCAGAGAAATTAACCTCAGCTATACTCAATCCCGGATACCGCTTTCGAAGCTCTGAGGCAACTAGCTTATCCCTCTCTATGGCAACAACAAGGTGGGCTGACTCTGGTGCAATGGCACCGACTTCTGTGAGCTTAATAATGTTATTATCTGCCAGCAGAGAGATGTCACGCCCCTCAGCACCTGGTAAAGTTAAATATAGTGGAAAGTTATCATTGTAGATCAGGCGCAATTCATTGATAGATTTCAACCACATTCGTCTGACGGTTTGTTTTGCCAAGCGGTCGTCAGCCATAGCGAAGTCAATAGCACGATTCGCTTCCGCTAAATAACTCTCCTGTAGCCTCACAGGGGGCTTTTCGTGTGAACTCACCTTTGTATCCGCTCTGTTAGTTTCTCTATGAAGATTGGGAGTACGTCTGGAGGCAATGTTTCTTGTGCCACTTCAAGAACTACCTCATAGAATTCAACAAACGAATATTGACGCTGAACGAAACGACGAGCCTTGACGTCGCTTTGAGACTTTGCTATGAATCGTCCGATGTTAGCTGATGCGACTGGAGCTACGGGTTGAAGTTTTGAAGAGACAAATTCCTGTATGTCTTTAACTTCAATCGTGGTCTTCTCACTCTTCCTTTGGCGACTGGGCACTCTGTAGACTTCCTCAGTTGCTTCGTTGAGAAATGTATTGAGGAAGGAGTGTAATGCATTGCGAAGTTCTACGTACGCTGGATGAACTGGTCGGAGCGTACGTCGGTCGATATTCATTGCCACTTCTAAACCGTCGTTCGCCCATACTTCACAGGAAACCCAGTTTTTGATTAGTCCGTGCCTACTCTTGGGAAACCCCCAAAATTCGGGATCGTATTCAGCCACTGCACTATTTCTAATTCGGACTAACAAACCATTTATGTCTTGCGGCTTTATCGACGTATGTTGTGCATAAAAATAGCCGTGTGCAGAAACTAATTCACCTTTGAACTCAAACCGTTTGAGGATAAAGTATTCATCGGGTGGATTGAGAACAGTCGGTTTGAATAACTCCGTTCCATCGTAGAAAACCGAGAAATCGAGTTCTTCGATCTCGACTTCCATGTCTGTCACTTCAGACTTCAAAGAAGAGGGAATCCAGTTTGGGTAGTATCGAACAGGGACATTCAATGCAATCCGTAGCATAGTTTCGGAGTACAAGTCAAATCTTTTCCAGCTGTCAGGACGCCCCATAAGTATCTTTTCGACAGACTGCGGGCTACGACCATACAAAGAGATTGCGTCCCCTTTAGGATCACCTGCATTCGCTCCATTCAAGATATTTTTGGATTCACCACGAATTGATGTCAGGAAAATTTTTGTGTAATGGGCTTCATGATCCGTCGTATAAATCACACCTGAATAATCAGCCTTAGTGTATTCATCATTAGCTGTTTTTCTTTCGTGAGGGGGTTTCCTCATCTCATCGAAATTAATAAAGACGTGAAGAAGTTCTGCACTTCCTTCCTTGGTTGTGTAGATCTCCATGATCTCACACAACTCGTTTGCAGCGATCATCCCGATCCCAATTTTACCTATCTTAGGACGTCTCTTAACATGATCCGTGTCGTCACGTTTGTGAGACTCGCTAATACGGTCAAAATGCGATTGAAATTCCTCCTTGCTCATTCCCTGACCATTATCCTCAATGATTATCTGGTCAGCGTCTGGCTTTACATAGATGTCAACGCGCGTGGCACCTGCATCATACGCATTGTTGACGAGTTCCTTCAGGCAAGCAGCCGGTGTGTTATATAGTCCAGAGCTAAGGTAATCAATAATTCTTGAAGCGACCTTGATCTTGCCACTAATTGTGTTAGAGTTGTTTACGGTTTCTTCGTCGTGCATATGGCTCCCTCACTTATTGTCTTCAACGAGTCGCTGATTCACGTTTCACCATTGAAACTAAGTTCAACGCCGATAATACCGGAATATAAAGATCAAAATTTAGTGTGAGCAGATAGGGATGGAAATATAATTCATCGCAGTAATGGTCATCACCTTCTTTTGAGACAATCGGGTTAATTTCTCAGATGAACGTATCGATAACCACCCAAAACGTTTCAAACCCGAGGAAAAATGAGAATTCATTCATTGGCAACTGTCTCGCATAGACCAGACTAATTTCTTTACCACCGAGAGTTGTAATGACGCTTGGCAGGTCAAAAAGGAATGAGCTGTCGTCGTCCGAGTTGCGCTGCACGAAATCCTATTCGATTCTGCTTCTACCGCGTCTTTTAGCAACGCTCTGCGACTGGGGACGAATGTCGCAGACACATCAATAGCCGTGTCGCCGTCCACAATCGTCTCAGATGCTCTCGGTCCTTAGCGTCGCTCCAAAACCTTTTCAGCATCTTCCCTACAATCTTCGGTAAGAGGTGCTCAGAAACGCCCCCAGCGGCGCGAGCGGAACAACTGGCAAGCCCTTTCCAGAAGATCCTCCGTCGGCATCTCGTACACCCACACCACATCACAGTGGAACGAATGGACCAGCCTCCCGTCCGGGAGCCGCCGCTCCAGCCGCCCCGTAATCTGCGGACTATTCGCGCCATGCGTTAGCAACACCGCCACCGACCCAAATAGCATCAGAGACACGGAGGACACAGAGACGGGAGGGAGGGAAAGACAAACGCCCCCGTGCGAAGCACGTCCGTGAAGCCACCGAGCGACCAATTTCAATTGCTCGCAACGCAACGCCCGCTCACACCGTACTGCTCGCGCTCGACCGCCCACACCCCGCGACGGGCAACGTCACACCCCACGCCGTCACCCCAACACGGAACCGTGAATCACTGCGCCGCCAGCAACTCTTCCCACGACTCTACTTCCGTAAGCCGCTCCACAAAACCCTGCAACCGCGCGAACTCGGACACCGCCTCAACCGCTGAACGCACTTCCGCTGACGGTACCCCGAAACGCTTCGTTCCGACACGAAGAACCGTATCACGCAACACCGCCGTTGCCGTGGCGAAACCTTCCGCGCGCCCTTCGGCACGCCCTTCGACGCGCCCTTTGTCTTTCAAGTAATCGTATAACGGAAAATCCTCTAATTTCAACACTGCTTCCACCGCTCCTTTCAGCAACGATTCCGCGAAGATCGGCGAGTGCCGCGCGCTCATCAATAACCAGGTCGCCGTCCACAATTTTCGCAGTTCTTCCCGGTCCGCCGACTCTTTTTTGAACCGCTCGCCCATCCGGTCCACGACACGCGGCAGTTGATCGTTCGGCAACGCACCGAGCGGCGCGAGGGGAACCACCGACAAGCCGCTCGCCAGAAACTCCTCGGCGGGGATCTCGTACACCCGGATCACGTCGTAATGAAACGAATGCACCAGCGTCCCGTCCGGCAGCCACCGCTCCAGGTGCCCGGTGATCGCCGGACTGTTCGCGCCTTTCGTCAGCAAAATAGCGAACGAGCGAAACAGCAACGTAATTCTAACACGGTTTTCGGAGGTTTTGAACCGCCAAGACGCCAAGTTCGCCAAGGTTACGAGAAGGAGAAGAAGGTTCGAGATTGGGATTTAGCGATAGCGTTAAGCCGTCCCGATAGCGAGTGGAGCGCAAACCTTAAACCCTCTTCTCCTTTCTCCCCCCTTGGCGAACTTGGCGTCTTGGCGGTTCAAAACCTCCGAAAACCGTGTTAGAATGTGCCCATGCCCACGCCCTTCGTTCACCTGCACAACCACTCCGAGTTTTCCCTTCTGGACGGCGCGACCAAGATCAAGGACATGGTCAAATACGCCGTGGACAACGACATGCCCGCCATCGCGATTACGGATCACGGCATGATGTACGGGTGTTACGAGTTTTACCAACAGGCGCGAAAGGCGGGGATTAAGCCACTCATAGGAGTTGAGGCCTACGTGGCTACCCGGACGCGGCACCAGAAGGAAGCGAAGAAGGACGGCAACCATCACTTAGTCGCCATCGCCAAGAACTACGTCGGATACAAGAACCTTCTCAAACTGACCACGAAGGCGTCGCTCGAAGGGTTCTACCACAAGCCGCGTATCGACAAGGAGTTGCTCGCCGAACACAGCGAAGGGTTGATCATCTGCTCCGCGTGTATGGGCGGCGAACTGGCGCACGCGATCCGCGAGGGCAAAGGCTCGCTCGAAGGCGTTCGCGACACCGCCGCGTGGTACCGCGAGGTGTTCGGAGAGGACTACTACTTAGAAATCCAGGGACATGGCGCGACCGGGCAGGACGAGATTAACGAGACGATCAAGCAGATCGCCGGGCAGATGGGGATCAAGATGGTCGCCACGAACGACGCCCACTACCTGCGCAAAGAAGACGCCGACGCGCACGACGTGCTGATCTGCATTCAAACCGGGACCAACGTGGACGACCCCAAACGGATGAAGTATCTGCCGCAGGAGTTCTACCTCAAATCCTACGACGAGATGTGGAAAAAGTTCGAGAACTTCGCGCCGGAAGCGTTGCACAACACGCTCGAAATCGCCGACAAGTGCAACCTGGAGATCGAGACCGGACGCGTCCCGATGCCGTCCGTCGCGCTCCCGGAAGGCAAAACGCCGCATACGCACATGACCGACCTGTGCCGCGAAGGTCTGACACGCCGCATCAAAGCGGTGTCCGACGTTCACAAGGACCGCCTCGAATACGAACTCGGGATCATCGAGCAGACCGGCTTCTCGCAATACTTCCTGATCGTGATGGATATTTCCAACTACGCACGCTCCTCCGGCATCTACTTCGGTGTTCGCGGTTCGGCGGCCGGTTCGCTCGCGTCCTACTGCCTCGGTATTACCGACCTCGACCCGGTGGAGTACGGTCTGACCTTCGAGCGGTTCCTCAACCCGGAGCGGATCTCCATGCCCGATATCGACATGGACTTCGAGGACACGAAACGCGCGGACGTGATCGAACACGTCACCAAAAAGTACGGCAGGGACAACGTCGCCTATATAACCACATTCGGGACGATGGGCGCGAAAGCCGCGATCCGCGACTCGGGACGCGCCCTCGGCATGCCCCTCCCCGATGTCGACCGCATCGCGCGCATGATCCCGTCGCTCCCGCTCGGCGTGAGTATCGACAAGGCGATGAACGGCTGGCCCGAAAAAGACGTGCCCGCGAACCCCGAGTTTCAGGGCGACTACCAGAACAACGCCCAAACGAAGAAACTGATCGACACCGCGAAGCGGCTCGAAGGCATGAGCCGCAACGCGTCCGTCCACGCCGCCGGGATCATGGTCGCCGACCGCCCCCTGGTCGAATACACCCCGCTCGAACTGCGCAACGGGCTGATCGTGACGCAGTTCCCGCACAGTTCGCTGGAGTCCATCGGGCTACTCAAGTTAGACTTCCTCGGCCTGAGCAATCTGACTATTCTCGCCAACTCCGTGAAGTTGATCAAGGAAAAACGCGGTGTGGACATCGACGTTTGGGACATCCCGCTCGACTACAGCCACCCGGACGCCAAACGCGCCTATGACATGCTCGGGCGCGGCGAGACAACCGGTGTCTTCCAACTCGAATCGGCGGGGATGCGAAAATATGTCGTGGACCTGAAGCCGAACTCGGTCAAGGAGCTTGCCGCGATGGTGGCACTCTACCGCCCCGGACCACTCGCGCACATCCCGCGATTCATCAACTGCAAGTTCGACCCGGAAAAGATCAAGTACGCACACCCGCTCCTGGAGCCGATCCTGAAAGAAACCTACGGCGTGATCGTTTACCAGGATCAGGTTCTCAAGATCGTCCAGGCTATCGGCGGCTTCTCGCTGGGGCAAGCCGACATCCTGCGCCGCGCGATGGGGAAAAAGCAGGCGAAGTACATGGAGGAGCAGAAAGTCCACTATCTCAAAGGCGCGGCGGACAAAGGTATCAAGGAGAAGGTAGCCGAGCAGATTTTCGCGGAAATCGAGCCGTTCGCCGGTTACGCGTTCAACGGCTGTTTGGACGCTAAGACGTGTGTTCAGCGGGAGGACGGTTCGCGTCTTCATATTTCGGCGGCATTCAACGAACAGACGCAGGAACTGATGGCGATGTGGGAGGACGGCGAAATCCGCCCGCACAAAGTCGCCCGTATCGTCAAAACGGGTCGGAAACCGTTATTCGAGGTTCGTACCAAAGGGAAGCGGGTCGTGCGCGCGACCGCCGAACACCGCTTTCTGACCACGGAAGGCTACCGGCGGGTCGAGGAGATGGTGGTCGGGACGGAACTGATCGTGCAACCGCGTCCCGTGAGCGAGGCGCAACGCGAAGCCCGCCGCAAAACGATGGCATCGTTCACGCAGACGCCGGAGCAACGCGAGCGGACGAGCGCGCGGATGCGGGCGTATCAGGCGGCACGACCCGACACGGACAAAATCGAACACATGAAACGGATGCATACCCTGCACCCGGATCTGTGGCGCAAGGGACAGGAAGCCGCGACCGAGCGCACAAACTGGCTACATGAGAACGATCCAAACTGGCGCGAGGCGTTTCTGGAAAAGTCATTGGCGAACGTCCGGGCGGCTTACGATACCGGTCCGGGCTACGGTCATTGCTCTATCGCGTCGAACGGAATGTGGTGCGCGAGTACACCGGAGCGGGTGATGTGTGAATGGTTGATCGAACAAAACATCGATTTCGCGATGCACAAGGTTTTGCCGGGCGGTCGGATGTGCGATTTCTATTTCGACGGCATCTACTGGGAAATGGACGGCATGGACCGGGTGGACGCCTATTTCCGGGAGAAGTATGGCGACCTGCCTTACGTCGTCGTGACGCCGGAGGATTTCCGGGCGCGAGTGACGCACCACCTGCAACTCGCTCACGCGGAGAACGGCGACCCGATTCTTTCCATCACGCCCTGCGGCGAGGGCGAAACTTATGACATCGAGATGGCGGAAGGCGGACCGAAGAATTTCCTCGCCAACCGGGTCGTTTCGCACAACAGCCACGCCGCGTGTTACGCAATGGTGGCGTATCAGACCGCGTATCTGAAGGCGAACTATCCCGCCGAATACCTCGCCGCGCTGATGGGCGCGTATATAGACAACACGGAAAAGGTCGTCAACACGATTGAGGAGTGCGAGCGGATGGGCGTGACGGTGCGCCCGCCGTGCGTGAACGAGTCGGTCGCGGACTTTACTGTGAACGACCAGACGGTGATCCGTTTCGGGCTGATGGCGATCAAGAACGTCGGCAAGGCACCGATTGACGCGATCCTGTCCGCGCGTGAGAAAGGCGGCAAGTTTACGTCGCTGGAAGATTTCTGCAACCGCGTTTTCGCCGAGGGTTTGACCAGCAAATCGGTGATCGAGATGCTGATCAAAGCCGGAACATTCGCCGCCATCGGCGAAAACCGGCGTGCCCTTCTGGAGATGCTGGACGATTGCACCACGGCGGCGGCTCGCGGCGCGAAGGACGCCAAAGCCGGTCTGATTTCGCTCTGGGGAGACGAACCATCGGACGACAACGCGGCGGTGCGCGGGGTGACTGTCAACGAAGTCAATATCACCGACTTTTCACGCGGTGAGCGGCTCGGGTTCGAGAAAGAGTTGCTCGGGATCTATCTGACCGAGCACCCGATCAAGCCGTTCGAGGCGGAACTGAAACGCCGCTTCAAGACGATGCGCATCGACGAACTGAAGGAAACGCAACCGAATCAGGAAGTGGTGGTCGGCGGGATGATCACGGCGGTACGTACGGTGTACACCAAAGAGGGGAAGCAGATGCTGATCGTGACGCTTGAAGACACGACGGGCAACATCGGTGTCACCTGCTTCACCAAGACCGCCGCCGAGTTCGGAAAATTCGTAATCCAGAACGCGGTGATCGTGGTCAAGGGACGGGCGCAACATCGGGAGCGGTTCAACAAGAACGCCGGGAACGAGACCGAGGAGGCGGCGGCGGACCGCAATGTGCAGATCGAGGTGATCGCGGGACGCATCGACCAGGTCGTGCCGGATGCGATGGCGGCGGATGCGCGGGCGCGCGAGGTGTATGTGCGGGTAGACTCGTCATCCAAAACGATCCTGCGCATGGTCGCCGACGAGTTCCGCAAGCAGGAGGGCGGTTCGCCGCTGTTCTTGCGGGTCGGTACTCCCACAGGAGAGTACACAGTAAGAACCGGGCTGATGGTGTCTCCCGACGAAGCGTTCCTCGAACAGGTGCGTAAAATGCTCGGCGGCGGTCCGCGCCGCGCGTGGATCGAGTAGGCGTTTCGGTGCCCGTGTGAAATCTCGCATAGTGAAATCCTGCATAGTGCCCTGATGTGGCACACCCGACAGGGCTATAATTATCACGTGTTGAAAATCTTTCTGTGTCGGATATTCGGGAGATCAGGGGTCGCGGCGTGTACCGTGGCCGTTTTCGCATGCGGGGCGTCTGCGGGTCGGTGCGCGGCTTCGGCGAACGCGTCCCTGAACGCCGCGCCCCCGGGGGCGATGTCGGATGCGGCGGCGGCAGCGGTCCCGACCGGGGAGCGGGCGACGGAGGTAGCCGCGCGCTTCTTCGATCCGCTTCTGGCGGACGCGCCGAACAAGACCATCCGGGGGACGCTGCTCCATCAGCGCGGCGTGTTGTACCTGCGCTCGAACGACAAACTGAAGGCGATCCGGGATTTCGATGAAGCCCTGACGCTGTTACCAGTGGGGCACGAGGAAAGCCTCGACGTGTTGTTTCACCGGGCGTGCGCGCTACTTCTGCTTCCCAAGCCCGACGCGCGCGGTGCCATCAAAAATATCTCGGCTTGCCTTGCCGCAGAGCCGAACGACCCGGAAGCGTTACTGGTCCGTGCCAACGCTTACCGTCTGCTGGGAAGAAAAGACCTCGCCTCCGCCGACATCGACCGCGCGGAATCGCTGGCACCCAAAAGCGACACGACGATACGCGCCCTGATCCAGAGTGCGCGGGACGGCGTCCGGTAGTCCGGGTCGCGCGACGAACGGCAAGCGGGTATGCTGATCCTACGTGATGCCGAAGCCAACCGCTCTACTCCGCGCCCTCGTGCCCCTGTCTGTACTCGCCGCCGTGGCGACCGGCGCGGCTTGCCAATCCCCGTCCGCGTCGCAACCGCCGGGTAAATCGATCCCGTCCCCCGTCCGAACACCCGTGCCACCGCCGCATAAAAAGTACACTACCCCGATCACTCGCCTGCTGGACAACGCCACTTATCAGACGACGCGAACCCGTTTCTATGACCCCGCGTACGTCCGGCTTGCCTATCCGAACGGCGATGTGCCCATCAAGCGCGGCGTCTGCACCGACGTTGTGATTCGCGCCCTGCGCGCCGCCGGTACGGACCTGCAAAAAAACGTCCACGAGGACATGCGCCGGAACTTCCGCGCCTATCCCGCCAAATGGGGCTTGAAACGTCCCGATCCCAACATCGACCACCGGCGCGTCCCGAACCTGCAAACCTATTTCAAGCGGCACGGGAAGGCGTTGCCCGTCACCGACCGCGTCGCCGATTATCGCCCCGGCGACATCGTTTCGTGGCGGCTACCGAATGGTCTGGATCACATCGGTATTGTCGCCGACGGCGCGGTCCCCGGCGAAGTACGGCACCCCGTGATTCATAATATCGGGCGCGGCGCGGCGGAAGAAGATGTCCTGTTCGCGTGGAAGATCACCGGACACTACCGCTATTTCGCCCGCTGACCGGGCCAAGCGGTTGGCTTTTCGACCAGCGTATACACCACGAACAGGTCGTTGGTCATGTCCATCGGTTGCGATCCGCCGTCCCAGCCGAGCGCGTCTACCCGGCAACCCCGGCAAACGGTCGGCACCGCAGTCCGTGCCGCCCGACCCGGACGCCCCCGCGTTCCAACCCGACCCGAAGAAGCCGTTCGCGCACCCTTATTACTGGGCGGGGTTCGTTTTGACGGGGAACTGAAAGTAGCAAGGCGTTTCCCCTCCCTCCCGCGTCCCGCCTCGTTTTCCTCCCTCCCCCCAACCCCCTCCCTCATCGGAATGAGAGAGGGGAGTCCGAGATTGTCAAGCGGCTTCGTTTGTCGGGCGTTTAGGGAAGCGGAACCGCCCCGCTCCTCTGGAACTCCCCCTCTCTCATTCCGATGAGGGAGGGGGTTGGGGGGAGGGAGGGAAACGAGGCGGGACGCGGGAGGGAGGGAAACGAGGCGGGACGCGGGAGGGGAAACGCGGGAGGGAAGGAAAACGAGGCGGGACGCGGGAGGGAGGGGTACGGGGAGAGGGACTGCTATAACCGAATAGCCCTGCTCTCCGGAACCCTAAACCCAAAGCAGGAAGCCCGCCCGCCGACGTGGAACCGTAACGGGCTAATCCATCACGCAAAGGCAATTTCAAGCACCATGCCGTTTTACTTAGGACTCGACACCGGAACGTCGGGCACGAAAGCCATACTGATCGACGAGACCGGACGCACCCTCGCCACGCACACGCACGCATACGACCTCTCGACCCCGAAACCGCTCTGGGCGGAGCAACACCCCGACACAGACTGGTGGGTCGCCGCGCAGGACGCCATCAAAGCCGTACTCGCCAAAGCGGGCGCGACCGGCGCGCAGGTCGCGGGCGTCGGCTTGACCGGGCAGATGCACGGCTCCGTGTTTCTGGACGCGCAGAATAACGTCCTGCGCCCCGCGATGCTCTGGTGCGACGCCCGGACCGGCGCGGAGTGCGCGGAGATCACGGAAGCCATCGGCGGCGAGGCGAAACTGTTCGACGCCATCGGGCAGCCGGTCTTTACGTCGTTCACCGCGCCGAAGATCCTCTGGGTGCGCAAGCATGAGCCGCGCGTTTACGAGAAAGTGGCGAAAGTCCTGCTCCCGAAAGACTACACGCGCTACAAGTTGACCGGCGAGTTCGCGACCGAGGTGTCCGACGCGTCCGGCACGTCGCTTCTGGACGTTCGGAATCGCCAGTGGTCGCAACCGATGCTCGACGCGTTGCAAATCCCGTCCGACTTCCTGCCGCCGGTGTACGAATCCACGGTCATCTCCGGCGAGATCACGCCCGAGGCGGCAGCACTGACCGGGCTTGCCGCCGGGACGCCCGTAGTCGGCGGGGGCGGCGATCAGGCGGCGGGCGCGGTCGGTTGCGGCATCGTGGAACCCGGGCGCGTCTCGCTGTCGCTCGGCACGTCCGGCGTCGTGTTCGCGCACCTGGACGAACCGTTCTTCGACCCGAAGGCGATACAAACGTTCTGCCACGCGGTCCCCGGCGCGTTCCACCTGATGGGGTGCGTGATTTCAGCGGCGGGTTCGTTCGAGTGGTACAAAGACACGTTCGCGCCCGATATGTCGTACGACGCGATCACCGCCGGAGCCGCCACTGTCCCCGCCGGGTGCGAGGGTCTGCTGTTCGCCCCGTACCTCGCGGGCGAGCGCAACCCGTACTTCGACCCGCAGGCGCGCGGCGCGTTCGTCGGCGCGACGCTACGCACGTCGAGCCGCGACTGGTTCGCCCGCGCGGTCCTCGAAGGCGTCTCCTACGGCTTCAAAGACCTGATGACGCTGTTAGAATCGTCCGGCGCACCGATCAACGAAGTGCGCGTCATGGGCGGCGGCACCAAGTCGGACCTGTGGCGGCAGATCCTTTCCGACGTAGTCGGACGCTCACTACACCGCGTCAACAACGACGAAGGTCCCGCATTCGGCGCGGCACTGCTGGCGATGGTGGGTATGAACCAGTATCTGTCCGTCCCCGAGGCGTGCGCGGCGACGATCCAGACCACGGACGAGACAGCGCCCGGCGAGAATGTCGCCACGTACAAAAAATACTACCCGATGTACCGCTCGCTCTACCCCGCGCTCAAGCAAA
>JAYULM010000175.1:0-59318 GCA_043763605.1 Armatimonadota bacterium
TTGTAGCGGTGGAAAATCGCGACCCACGCGGACGCGGTAAGTATCTCCATCGCGAAGTCGCGCCACGGGATCGGCTTCTTGCAGTCCGAGCAACGCCCCTGTAACCAGAGGAATCCCAGAATCGGGACATTTTCCCACGATTCCAGTTTGTGACGGCAGTGCGGGCAATAGGAGGGGGGATTGGAAAGGGAGTACCCTTTGGGAAGCAGTTCCGGCGGGGTCAGTTCCATGATCGGCAAGCGGTAGATCACGACGCCCAGGAAAGAACCGACGACCGCGCCAAACATTGCGACAACCAGATACCAGAAGTTTTCGAGGAACGCCGTGACAGCGTAAGTGAGCCAGTATTCGTTCATATTAGTGGTCAGTGGTCAGTGGTCAGTGGTCAGTGCCAGGAGTGGAACTTTGCCGTCCCCACTGACCACTGGTCACTTACCACTGACCACTAACCTACTATTCGCCGCCGTCTTCCGTGTCGCCGCCAGAAAGACCCTGGATCGCGGAAAGGAGCGGCATGAACATCGCGATAACGATGAAACCGACCGTAAACCCGAGGAAGACGATCAGGATCGGCTCGATAGCGGCGGTCAGCGACGCGATAGCGGAGTCGACTTCCTGCTCGTAGTAGTCGGCGATCTTCATCAACATCGTGTCCAGCGCGCCCGATTCCTGCCCGATGGCGATCATTTGCACGACCATCGGCGGGAACATCTTCGACTTGCGGAGCGGCTCGGAGATCACGTCCCCTTCCCGGACACGGGCACGGGCGTCCAGGATCGCGTCTGAGATGATCTCGTTCGAGACCGTACCGGCGACCGTTTCCAGAGCCTGCAGAATCGGCACACCCGACGCGAGCAGGGTAGACAGCGTCCGCGAGAAGCGGGCGAGGGCGACCTTGTGGTTCAGTTTGCCGAACACAGGCAGTTTCAGTTTCAAGCGGTCGAGGGTGCGGCGTCCGAACTTGGTCCGCCCGAACATCTTCACCGAAACAATGATCACGGCGAGGACAATGAGTGCCATCCACCATTTGGAAGTCAGGAAGTGGGACGCGTCCATCAAAACCAGCGTCATCGTCGGGAACTGGTCGCGCTTCAAGCCGAGGTCGTTAAAAAGGTCCATGAACTTCGGGAGGATGAAGGTCACGAGGAAGATAACGATCCCGAGCGCGAGAACGGAAACAATCGCCGGGTATGTCATCGCCGCCTGCACCTTGCGGCGCAGTTCGAGGTCTTTTTCCAGGAAGCCCGACAGCCGTTGCAACGCTTCTTCGAGTACGCCACCGACCTCACCCGCGCGGATCAAACCGACGAACAGGTTGTCGAAGACCGTGGGGTATTTTGCCATCGCCTTCGAGAGCGTGTTACCGGCTTCGACCTCGGAGCGCATGTCGTTGATGATGCGGCGCAGTTTCGCGGATTGCGACTGGTCGGCAAGCACGTCGAGACAGCGCACCAGCGACACACCGGCGTCGATCATGGTCGAGAACTGGCGGCAGAAAAGAGAAAGGTCGGTCAGTTTGACGCGCGAGAAGCGGTCGAGGAAGCCGCCCCCTTTCGCGCCCGCTTTCGCTTTCGCGGGGGCGGCTTTGGCAGGCTTGACATCTTTCACGGTCATGCCCTGCTGTGTCAATCGCTGACGCAGATCCATGGGCGAGATCGCCTCGGCGGTGCTCGAAAGCACCTTGCCGTCGGCGGCGCGGGCGGTGTAGGCAAATACTGGCATAGTTTTTGGTTGATCCTAACCCGCCTATCCGGCAGGTGTACTCAAATAACGCGGAGCGCGTCGGAACGGTTACGGGTTGGGGCAAAAAAAATTTTCGCGGCACCTGTATTATAGGGCGCAACCCGCTAATCGTCAATCCGTTAGACGCATAACGACGCGAAAGGGTTCCGCTACGGCGCGTTTTCGCCTATAATGCCACGACCGACCGCACCCATACAGCGGCGGCGCGGCAGTGCAGGAGTAGTGAAACCGATGACCGAATCAGGCTGGGAGGGTCCGGCGGACGCCGAGGTGCTGTGCCTCAACACGGCGGGCAAGGGCGGACAGGACGCGATGCGAATCCGACGCATGACGGCGGGGCTATCGGCACCGTGCGCCTATTATGACGTGGACAAGGCGGCGAAGAAACAGTCGTCCGCCGAAATCTGGCGGCTGATCACCGCGAAACCCTGGCGGCTGATCTACCTGGAGAACACCGGGCTGGCGGGCGGACTGAACGTCATCCGCGCCGCGCGGGAGCGAAAGATACCGTACATCGTCAGTAGCGGCGACCCTATCGAAGGCTTCTTCCGGACGACGAAAGGCGAGGTCGTCGGCAGGGCGTTCGGGGTCTACGAACGGCTCCTGATGCGCCACTCGTCCGGGTTTATCGGCTGGTCGCCGTATCTCGCCGGGCGCGCACTGGAACTGGGCGCGCCGTGCGCCGCCACGGTCGAGGGCGCGGTGGATCTGGAGGTGTTCCGCCCGCTCCCCGAAACGGAGCGCGAGCAGATTCGCAACCATTACGGCATCAAACCCGGGCATCTCGTCTGCGGGATCGTCGGAAGCCTGACCTGGACGGCGCGGCTGAACTACTGCTATGGTCTGGAACTCGTCGAAGCGGCGCGGCGGATCAAGCGCGACGACATGACGTTCCTGATCGTCGGAGACGGGACCGGCAAGAAGATTTTAGAGGAGCGTGTGCCGGAAGCCATGCGCAGCCGCGTCGTCTTCACCGGGCGGATCGCCCCAGACGAAGTGATGCGCACCATGAACGCCATGCACATCGGCTTCATCACGCAGACACTCGATCATCTCGGTTCGTACCGTCTGACCACGAAAATGCCGGAATATCTCGCATGCGGCTTGCCCATCGGAATCAGCCCGATCCCCGGTTATTTCGACTATATCGGCGAAGCGGCGGGGTGGGCGTTGCCGCCGTATCACCCGGCGAGCGCGCAGTTCGCCGACGCCCTGACCGCGTGGCTCGAAACCGTGGACCGCGCCGAGATCGAAGGCAAGCGCGCCGCCTGCCGGCGTATCGCGGAGGAGCGGTTCGACTACGACAAGATCGCCGCCCGGTTCCGCTCCTTCATGGAGTACGTCCTCAGCCAGCCGAAATAGCGGCGGGGGCGGTCGCTGTTTCGGGGTTCATCGCGGCAAGAACGAACCGTAGGCTCTCCTCGATATGCGCATCCCAATATGCCCAGTTGTGTTCGCCGGGATACTCCCGGTACTCGTGCGTAACCCCGCGTTCGGTCAGAAACGCGTGGAACGCCTGATTGTCGGCAAAAAGGAAATCCTCCGCGCCGCAGTCGAACCGCATCGCGGGGCGTTGCTCCGGCGTCAGAGCGGTCGCGAGATGCCAGATGTCCGCGCCGCCGCCGGTAGGATGCGCGCCAAAAACGCGTTGAAACTCGGGCGAGTAAGGGTTGCCCGCCCAATCGACGGGATTGTGTCCCCATCCGACGGCGCCCGACAGACTCGCCGCCGCGCAAAAACGGTCCGGATGGGCGAGGGCGAGACGCAGCGCGCCGTACCCGCCCATCGAAAGTCCGGCTAACGCGCGACCGTCCCGCGTTCGTTTCGCGGGGAAAGTCCGCTCGATACGGTCCGGAAGTTCGGTGCCGATGGCGGTACCGTAAGCGAACCCCTGGACCGCATCCAGATAAAACCCGCGCCCGCCGTCCGGCATGACGATGATCAATGGGAGTTTCGCCGCATAGCGTTCGATGCTCGTGTTGCGTGCCCACGCCGTGTGGTCGTCGGAAAGCCCGTGTAACAGGTACAGCGTCGGATAGGGCGGCTCCCCGACTTCCGGGAGGATGACGTTCGCCGTCGTGTGTTTTTTGAGCGCGTCGCTGAAGTAGCGCAGTTCTAAAAATGCCATGTGTGTATTGTGCGCGATTTCGCCGCAGGTGGCAAGCAATACCACCTCGTCCTCTATGTCCCCGGAAATAAGACCGACGACCTATTGACCGCGACAAACGCCGTTTGATACACTTTCGCGGTATAACGAAGCCAAGAATCAGGCGACGAAGCGGAACCGTATACGAACCTATGGAACATATGACCCACGAAAGTGGCGCGGTAATCTATAACCCGACGGCGGGGCGCGGTCAGGGAGGCATCCTGTTCAAGGAAGCGCAGGCGATGCTCGGGGCGAGTTTCGAGTGGATCCCGACGCGCAAGGCGGGGCACGCCGAGGAACTCGCCCGCGAAGCCGCCAAAACACACCCGGTCGTGGTGGCGATGGGGGGCGACGGAACGGTCGGGGACGTGGTACGTGGTTTGATCGGATCGGACGCGACCCTCGGGGTCCTACCCGTCGGGACTGGCAACGATTTCGCGCGCAACCTCGGGCTGAAACTGGAACTGCGCGAGTCGATCTCCACGATCCTCGGCGGCATGGTTCGTAAGATCGATGTCGGGATGATCAACGGAACGCCGTTCGTGAACAACTGCGGGACCGGCTTCGACGCGCAGGTGATGAAGACCATGAACACGGGGATACGCTTCGCCAAAGGCTACCCGGCGTTCCTGCTCGCGATCCTGAAAACATTGCCGACCTACAGTCCGTTCCAACTGACGATGGAATACGAGAACGCCGAGGGCGCGCAGAAGATTTCCGAGAAGGCGTTGCTGGTTTCCGCACTGAACGGCAAGATGTACGGCGGCGGAATGCTCGCCGCGCCGTTTGCGGAGATGGACGACGGACACTTAGACGTGCTGGTGATACTGTCCGTCCCGAAACTGCAACTCCTGCCGCTGATCGGGCAAGTGCGTGCCGGAAACCATCTGAACCACCCGGCAGTGCGGATGCTCAAGGTGCGCAAGTTCACGATGCAGACGATCCCGCCGCAACCGCTCAACATCGACGGCGATGTGCGCGGGCTGACCCCGGCGACCGTGGAAGTGCAGAACAACGCGCTCAAAGTCATCGTCCGTTGAGAATAGGTCGGTACGCGGCGTTGATCACCGCAGGCGGGCGGTTATCGCCGGAACTTGCGGCGATGTGTGGGACGACGGTGAAGGCACTCGCGCCGCTCGGTGATTCGCGTTTCATCGAGCGTGTTCAGAGGGCACTGCGGGATTGCGGCGCAGTTTCGGTGATCGCGATTGTCGGACCGGTCAGCGAATTGCAGGCGGCGGGCATAACGGCGGATGTTTGGGCGGACGAGAAGGTGACGGGACCGGAAAACATCCAACAAGGCATCGTCGCATTGCGCGAAGCCGGGTACCTCACGGGCGAGGAGCGACTACTACTCTGTGCGACGGACGCGGTATTTCTGGGGGCAGGCACGATCATAACTCTACTCGCCGAGGCGGAGACGCGACCGGAAGCCGACATCGTGTTTCCGATTGTGCGACGGGAAACGTATGACACGCAGTTTCCCGGCTCACCGAATGTGTACGCCCCCCTCGCCGAGGGCGCGTTTACCGGGAGCAGTGTGCAGATCGTGCGACCTTCCGCGATGGAGCGGTGTCTGCCGTATATTGAGAAGGCGTTCGCGGCACGAAAATCGCAATGGGAAATGGCGAAACTGCTCGGATGGGGCTTCATCTGGCGTTTCGTCACGCGCACACTGACTGTGAATGACGCGGTGGCAAAAATATCATCCGTCACCGGTCTGAACTGTCACGCGCCGATCCTCGGCACTGCCCTAATCGCCGCCGACGTTGACACCGTCGCCGATTACAAGTACGCGAAGAAGTGGTTGGGTGATTAGGTGGTCGGGTCCGGACAGCGAGCCGTTCCGCTATGCGCCTGCGGCGGACGCTCTGCGAGCGGGAAAGATGGTAGCGTCTCGTCTCAGTAAACCCGAAGGGTTCCCGCCGCAGGCGCATAGCGGAACGGCTCGCCGTCCGAACCCAAAACCCAGCACCCAACACCCAACACCCAATACCCAACACCCAACCAAAATGACAAACTGGGAGCAGATAGCCCGCGAGGCACAGGAGAAAGCGAGTAACGCCGCGAAGGACGCGCAGGAGCGCGGGCGTCAGGTCGCCGAGGAGCGGTTCAAGGAAGCGCAGGACCGCATCCGCGAGGCGCAGGAGGCGGCGGCGCAACACGCCCGGCAACGTGCGGAGGAGGCGCAGGAACTCGCCCGCCGCGCGTCGGAAGCGATGCCGCGCGGCATGTTCGTACGACTGCTGTCGTTCGTTTTCGGGATACCGCTGTTGCCGCTTCTGGTGTTCGCGTACGGGACCGGCGAATATGCCGGGTTGCCGTTCACGTTCGCGACCGCCGTTTGCGCCACCATCGGGCTGTTCGAGTATTTCCGGGGCTTGCGCTATCGTGGGTACGCCCCGATAGATATTCCCGCCTATTTCGCCGTGATCCTGCTGCAGTTCGCGGCGTGGAACGTCAGCCGGGACGAGTGGATTAACTTTCTCCCGGTCATCCTCGCGGCTTTTACGCTCGGCACGACGATCTACGCGATCCTGCGGAAAAACAAAGAGCCGCTGGTCAACATCTCGCTGACGATCTTCGGCGTCGTTTATGTCGGCTGGTTGTTCTCGTACCTCGTCTTTTTGCGGTCCCTGCCGGGCGTCGTCGCCGTGCCGTTGCCGTTCGGTGGGCATTTTCCCGAGGCGGCGCGCGGGGCGTGGCTCGTGCTATATGTGTTCGCCGTAACCTGGGGCGCGGATGCGGGAGCCTATTTCGTGGGAATCCGCTGGGGGAAACGCCCGCTCGCGCCGCGCCTGTCGCCGAAGAAGACCGTCGAAGGCGCGGTCGGCGGGATCATGGCGGCGATGATCCTGTCGGTCCTGTGGGGAACCTGGATCGGACTGCCCTGGATACACTGTCTGATCCTCGGACCGATCCTCGGCGCACTCGGCGAAGTCGGCGACCTCGCGGAGTCCGCGCTCAAACGCGACTTGGGGATCAAGGACTTCGGCGGGATACTACCCGGACACGGCGGCATCCTCGACCGCTTCGACTCGCTGTTATTCTCCGCGCCGGTCGCGTACTATTATCTGGTGTTCGTCGTGCCGCGTTTGCATTAGTGGGCGTAGCACCGGTTCTTGCGGGGATGTTCCATCCTCCGGTGGAAGCCTTCGGCTTGGGTTTCCTGCGGAAACGGGATGTGCGGTCAGCGGCGACTAACCGGGTAGCCGAAGGGTCTGTACCTGCCCCGTTTCCGCAGGAAACCCAAGCCGAAGGCTTCCACCGGAGGATGGAACATCCCCGAACTACGCGGGGAAACTCGTCCATTCCTTAGCCTCGACCCCGAAGCGCGAGAGATGGGCAACGTTCGACGTGACGATCACAAAATCGGTGAGCGGTAGACCAGACATGGCGGCGACCGTGAGGGTTTGCGCGGCGAGTATTACGTCGATGTCTAACTTCTTCGGGTCGCCCGTCGATTGTCCCGCGTTCCGCGCCCGTGCCCATAGGTCAGCGGCGAGGAGCATCGCTTGCGAGTTGATCGGGACGTAGGTCGCGGTCAATTTCAGTAAATCGAGGTTGGTTATGCCCTGCGTTTTGCCCGCCCGCACCAACTCCCGCCGCACTTCGTAATCAATCACTTCAGGGATGTAGAACGAATGTCCTGCCGACTGTAAATCCTGCTTCCAAATCGCGATCTGTAGAGCATTGGGATTCATTCCCGGTTGTGACATCAAACTCAACGGTGACGAATCCATGAAAATATGCTTCATTCGGGGAAGATCAACCTTTCGCCGGTGACACGTCGGTTCTCGTTCAAACCCAGTTTCAGTGTTTCCCAATCCGACTCGGATTGTGCGACCTCCTCTGGAGTCGCGTTCGCCGCCTGCTCTTGCATCCGACGCAGGTATTGCTCCCCGGCTTCTCGCTTTTGCTCGCGCTCCGCGTCGGTCAATTCCCACGGCATCGGTACGCGGTCCGGGTTGTGAATAAATCGGAACAGGGCGATCTGTCCGACTTCCTCGGCGGGCTTGCCGATCCGCGCGGCGTACTCACGGACTCGCGTTTCCATCTCCGGCGTAAGTTCAATCGTTAAAGGCATCGCGTTGTTTCCTTTCTGGTCTGGATACGTGTTTATTGTATCCTTTTCTGATTCACTACGTGTATACTGCTACAAATCCATCTGTGGCGACAAAGCAAAATGCGACGAAACAATTCCGAGTCTTTAGCTGATTTGCGCGACGAAGGCATGCGACGGTGGCGAACCAAAGTCGCCCGCGAAATGTTTTTCTACGCGCTTTTGTCTATCGTTATGATGTCTGTGGAGGCGTGCATAATTGGTATGTGTTGGGATAGAATCGTTGCCAAACTCGAAGATGATCCGCTGAAAACTATACAGTTTTTTGGCACTTTGTTGCTCATCCTGTTGGCTCTTCTCTGGTTGTCATGGTCGTGTATCAAAACTGCTCGGGACACATTACGGTTCAACCGCAAGATGGATGATCTACGTTTGCGGCACCCTTCAAACAATCCCGATTAAACAATACTCCTTCACCGTCTGCGGATAATTTAGCAGACCCTAATCTTGATACGATATTGCAAGGGATTTATGGCGGAACCATACTTTCTTTACGGGTATCCTTATAACTATGATGAATGTTTTCGGGACGCGGCGGGTGGCGGTGGTGATCGGTTCGGGGTTCGCGGGGATGGCGGCGGCGTGTTGTCTGGCACAACGTGGCTATTCGGTTACGGTGCTGGAGAAGAACGGGCAGACTGGCGGCAGGGCGCGGACATGGGGGAAATACGGGTTCACGTTCGATCTCGGTCCGTCGTGGTACTGGATGCCGGACGTTTTCGAGCAGTTCTTCGCCCGCTTCGGGAAAAAACCGTCCGACTATTACGACCTGGCCCGACTGGACCCGGCGTACCGCGTGGTGTTCGGCGCGGACGACCACGTCGATATTTCTGCCGACTTAGGCGAATTGGCGGAGCGGTTCGAGCGGATCGAGCCGGGAAGCGCGGCGAAACTGCGCGAGTTCCTGTCGCAGGCGGAGTACAAATATCGCGTCGGCATGAACGATTACGTGCGCCGCCCCTCCTTGTCGTTTTTTGAGTTCGTGGACGCGCGCATCGTGAAAGAATCCGTGCGGCTACAGATGGTGCAGACGATGCGTTCGCACGTCGAATCGTTCTTTCGGGACGAGCGGTTGCGGCGGATTCTGGAGTTTCCGATCCTGTTCCTGGGCGGGACCGGGCGCGAGATCCCGGCGATGTATTCGCTGATGAACTACGCCGATCTGGTTTTAGGCACCTGGTACCCGAAGGGCGGGATGCGAAAGATCGCCGACGCGATGGAATCGCTCGCCGTCGAATTGGGCGTCGCCATCGTTACGGACGCCGAAGTCGCGCGGATCGAGATCGAGCGGGGGAACGCGCAGGCGGTCGTGACGACGGACGGCACACGCTATGCGGCGGACGTGGTCATAGCCGGGGCGGACTATCACCACGTCGAGCAAAACCTGATCGCCCCGGAGTACCGGACGTACGACGAAGCGTACTGGGACAAGCGCGTGCTGTCGCCGTCGTCGCTACTTTTCTATCTCGGGGTGAACAAGCGGTTGCAGAACCTGAAGCACCACAACCTGTTTTTCGACGAACCGCTGGACCCACACGCCGACGCCATTTACAAGCACCCGGCGTACCCCGACAAGCCGCTTTTCTATGTGTGTTGCCCCTCGCAGACCGACGATACCGTCGCGCCGCCCGGTTGCGAGAACGTTTTCGTGCTGATCCCGCTCGCGCCCGGTCTTTCCGACACCGACGCCGAACGCGAACGGCAGTACGGGATTGTCATGGAACGGTTGGAGAGGTTGACCGGGCAGAGCATCCGGGACGCCGTGATCGTGCGCCGCGATTACGCGCACCGCGATTTCGTCGCGGACTACCACTCCTACAAAGGGAACGCCTACGGACTCGCCAACACGCTCGCGCAGACCGCGTTCTGGAAGCCGACGATCAAGCCGCCGAAGGTGCGCAACCTGTACTACTGCGGTCAGATGACCGTCCCGGGTCCGGGTGTCCCGCCCTCGCTGATCTCGGGGCAGATCGCCGCCGAGTTGGTTATCGCCGGGAAGTAGCCGACTGTTCGCGGGAAGAATCATGTCACACGAAGCCGAAGATGTATCGCCGCCTCCGGCACACGGGAGCGACGAAAAAGAGTCCTTGCCGCTTACGGAAGATTCCGCCGCGTTACGCAAACGTGTCCTCGTTCTGGCGTGGCCCGTGATCGGCGAGAACCTGCTGGAAACCCTGCTCGGGATCGTGGACACCGTGCTTGTCGCGGGACTCGGGACCGCCGCCGTCGCGGGCGTCGGGAGCGGGTTGCAGGTGATGTTTTTTCTCCTGTCCGCCCTCTCCGCGCTGTCGATTGGCAGTTCAATCCTGGTCGCGCAAGCCGTCGGTGCCGACGATCTGGGCGGTGCGAGTCGTCTCGCCCGCCAATCGCTGTTGTGGAGCGTGATCCTTTCCGTGCCGCTGGCACTGTTCGGGTTCTTTCTCGCCGCGCCGATGATCCGGATTTTCGGGGTTTCCGACGCCGTGGCGCGCATCGGGACGGAATACCTGCAGGTGACGATGGCGACGATTGTGGTATTGGTCGCTCTGACTATCGGGGGCGGGGTACTCCGGGGCGCGGGCGACTCGCGGACGCCGATGATCGTGACCGCCATCGCAAACGTGGTCAACGTCGCCCTCGCCTACGGATTGATCTACGGGCACTGGGGCTTGCCCGCGCTCGGTGCCGTCGGTAGCGCATGGGCGACCTTTATCGCACGCGCCATCGCGCTGGTGCTATTGCTTTGCGCCTTATGGAAAGGGCGCAACGGAGTACGGATCGGTGGCGGTGGCGTTTGGTCGCCGGACTGGGGCGTGGCACGGCAGGTGTTGCGTCTCGGCATCCCCGCTTCGCTGGAACAGGTCCTGATGGCGTCCGCGTTCACGGTTCTGACCATTCTCGTCGCGCGACTGGGTACCGATACGCTCGCGGCACAACGTATCTCGATCTCGGCGTTGTCGTTCTCGTTCCTGCCTGGCTTCGGGTTCAGCATGGCGGCGACGGCGTTGGTGGGGCAGAGTATCGGTGCCGGTCGTCCGCGAATCGGCAAAGGGGTGGCGAAGGTGGCGACGATCTGGGCGGTGATCTGGATGAGCGTGATAGGCGTGCTGATTTTCGCGTTCGCGACGCCGATCATGGGGCAGTTTACGGACGACCCCGGCGTGACCCGTATCGGTGCGGGCGGGCTACGTGTCCTCGCACTGACGCAGCCGTTCTGGGCGGTCGGGATGGTGCAATCGGGGGCGTTGCGCGGGACCGGGGATACGCGGTTCCCGCTGATCATCGGGGCGACGGGCATGTGGAGCACGGTGTTGCTGGTCTGGCTGATGCTGAACTTTTTCGGCGGAGGACTCGTCGCGGTCTGGTTCGCGTTCCTCGTCACGTCGCCGATCACCGCTTTTCTGACCTGGCGTCGCTTCCGGCAACGGATCGGCGAATTGGAGGAAGAGAAAGGTTGATAGGGTTGTTGGGTTGTTGGGTCGGACGGTGATGCGGACGCTGAAGGGTTCCGCTGGAAGCCTTCGGCTGTAGACCCTGCGGGTCGCTGGGGACGAGACGTGAGCCACGCGAGCCGGACGGTTTAGCGTAGCCCGGACCCGCAGGGTCTACAGCCGAAGGCTTCCAGCGGAACCCTTCAGCGTCCGCATCACCGTCCGACTGTCCGCGCAACTAAAGTTTCCGGGGCGTGATCTCGCACCCGAGCGCGCGCACGCTCTTCTGTGCGACCGGCTTCCCCGCGAGCACCGCGTCCAGCGCGGGGCGCAGATATTGCGGTCGCTTATTCCCCGCGACGCTACCGCCCATCTTGTCGAACGGTCCTTTGTAACGTAAAATGCCCTCCCGGTCGATCACCACGAAATACGGCGTCACTTTCGCCCCGAAATAGCCCGCAATCTCCTGCTTCGGTTTGTCGTCGAGGACGGCAATTTTCACGCCGCGCTTCCGAAGTTCGTCCGTGAGTTCGCGGTCGGATTCCTCGGAGTTGCTGTGTATGCCGACGATGGCTACGTCCGGAGAAAGTGCGTACCGCTTCTGCAGTGCCGCGATCTTGTCCGCGTAGAGCCAGGTCACGCCGCACCGGTTGGCGAGAAAGACCAGCACCACCGCTTTGTTGTTCCGGGCGAAATCGGAAAGGCGGACCGGTTTCGCCGCGCTGATGCCACCGATCACCCGGAAGGACGACGGCAATGCGACCGGCGCGTCGATGCGGGCGATGTTGTTCCGGGCGGACGCGGACGGTGCGAGCGGGAACGCCGCAGTAGCAATCGTAAAGCACAGGGCGGCGGCGATGGTTATTTTCGGCATTTTCACAGGAGAAAGACCGGTATGAACGGCGGAGAAGTTCCCGTCTGCGGAAACGTGCCCGCAAAGCGTGTTATAATACGCCAACAACGGTAAAGGAAATACACGACAACCGTGGCGATGGCTTCAACGGGTTTGGTTCAGCGACTGGTGCAAAAAAAGGGCGTACGGCAACTCGTCAAATTTTGCATCGTCGGTGTCTCCTCTCTAGTAATAGATCTACTGGTATTCAACCTGCTTCTGGACCATGTCGCGCCTATCGGGGCGTTGGCTGCCGCGTTCGTAGCAGGTGTCGCCAACAGTTTCTTCTGGAACAGCCGCTGGACGTTCCACGGGAATCAGCGCAACCTGAAACGGCAACTCCCGATCTTCGTCGGAACGAACCTGTTCGGGTTTTTCCTGAGTACGTTCATCACCTCCGGCGTTCTCATACTCGCGGGGTACTGGGCGCTGATGCAGACCAACTACCCGCCGATGGAAACCCTCCGCCTCGTGTTCTTCCGAGAAAAAGATGCGGGATTCTCCCGGCTGGCGTTGAACGCGGCGAAAATGTGTTCCGCAGTGGTGGTCGTCATTTGGAACTTCACCGCCTCGAAATTTATTACCTTCCGGCAGACTGCGACGCAGGACGCGCCGGAACCGGTCAACGAAACAAACAATGGTTAAAGAAATATTTGTGAATGCCTCGGACGCCCGCGAATCGCGGATCGCCGTCCGGGAAGACGGGCAGTTAGTGGAACTGCATATCGAACGCGAGGAGCGGGTCGTCGGGAGCATCTATAAGGGCAAAGTGGACAACGTCCTGCCCGGCATGGACGCCGCGTTCCTCGAAATCGGGTTGGATCGCAACGCCTTCCTGTACGCCGGGGATATCGTCCCCGGCGAGGAAGAAGCCACGGAGATCGGTCCCGAACGGGGCGGCAATCGCGGCGGCGGCGGTCGTGGCGGTCGCTCATCGCGCCCGGTGACGGCGATCAAGGATCTGGTCAAGCGTGGGCAGGAGGTGCTCGTACAGGTCGTTAAGGGACCGCGTGGCACGAAAGGTTCGCGCGTTTCGACGCGCATTTCGCTCCCCGGTCGCTATCTGGTGTTCATGCCGGACGAAAACAGCGTCGGCGTGTCGCGCAAGATCGACGATCCCAAAGAGCGCGACCGGCTGAAGCGCATCGTGGAAAGTATCCGCAAGCCCGGCGGCGAGGGGCGATCCTCCCACGGCTTGATCGTGCGCACTGAGGCGGAAGACAAGTCCGAGCGCGAACTGAAACAGGACCTGGAGTTTCTGGAACAAACCTGGGCGCAGATCAAAACCCGCGCGGCGGTCACTCCCGCCCCGAACCTGGTTTATCAAGACCTTTCGCTCCTTTTCCGCATCCTGCGCGACACGTTCGGTGCCGACGTGGACCGTCTGGTCCTTGACTCGGCGGAAGACTACCGCAAGGCGCACGAACTGCTCGACTTTTTCGGTCCGACCCTCAAAGACCGCGTCCACCTGTACGACGGCGAGAAGCCGATGTTCGAGCACTTCGGGATCGAACAGGACATCGACCGTTTGCTAAAACGGCGCGTCTGGCTGAAATCGGGCGGCTACCTTATTATCGATCAGGCGGAAGCGTTGGTCGCGATTGACGTGAACTCGGGCAAGTTTACCGGCACGACGAGCGGGCTTAACGACACTATCGTGCAAACCAACCTCGAAGCGGTCGCGGAAATCGCCCGGCAATTGCGCCTGCGCGACCTCGGTGGGATCATCGTGCTCGACCTGATCGATATGTCGAACCCGAACGACCGCAAGAAGATCGAAACGGCGTTCGAGAACGCCCTGCGCAAAGACCGCTCACGTTGCAAGATTTCGCACCTGTCGAACCTCGGCTTGATCGAAATGACCCGCAAGCGCACCGGCGAGACGGTGAACGAGCAGATGGACGAACCCTGCCCGTACTGCAACGGGTCGGGTAAGATCGCGTCGCCGGAATCGGTCGCCATCGAAGTGGCGCGCGACTTGCGGACGCTGGTACGTGTCCAGCCGACGGCGGAAGCGTTCTTGGTGACATGCAATCCGCAGGTCGCGGCGTATCTGGTCGGCGAGGGCGGCGAGGAGATCGAAGTCCTGGAACACGCGCTGGAGCGCGGCATCTACGTACGTGGCTCGGACGAACTGCATCAGGAAAAATACGAGATTACCGGCGGGCGGCTCGACGATCTGGACCGCAAGCACCTTGCCGTGCGGCGCGGACAGGTGATCGATGTCGCCGTGAAGCGTAACGCGCTGGTCGCGCCGCCGGCGGCGACCGGCTTCACCGAAACCGGGATGCTCGCGGAACTTCCGCAAGGGGCGAAATTCATCGGGCAGTCGGTGCGTGCCCGGCTTACCAAAGTCCAGCGGAGTCTGATTATCGCGGAACCGATGGGCAAGGGGACCGGACCGGTCGGGACCGGGAACAGTGTGCCGACGCCGCCCGACACGACCCCCGCGCCCCCCGAGCGGCGCGCCCCGGAGCCGCGCCGACAGCAGGCGGAGCCCGCGCAAGGACGCGGCGACAACAGCGGCGGCACCGATGCGAACGCGAACAACCGCTCACGCCGCCGCCGGGATCGCCGCCCGCCCGCGTCCGCCCCGACGCCGTAGCGGAAAACGGAACCTCACCCTCTGGCTCCCCCTCTCCGTGCCGGAGAGGGGGAGCCAGAGGGGACGCGCAGGAAGCGTGACGCCTCCGCTATCTTACTCCCCCTCTCCGGCACGGAGAGGGGGCTGGGGGGTGAGGTTCCGGACTGGCGGCAAAAAAAGACCCACGAGCGCAAGGCATCGCGGGTCACGAGAAGGGGTTCAGGTTTAAGGAGCGCACCCGTCACCGTCCGCGAAACCGCCGACAGATCCGAGCCGCACCTGTATACTACTCCCCCTATGTTAAGCCGATATTAAGAGCGTATTAACTGCGGATTAAGTTTCGATTAACTTTGCGCGGCGAAATACTGTTCGGCGAGGATCGCCGCCGCGTAATCGTCCACCGGCTCGGTCGGGGTGCGGAAGCCGGGGAACCACCGCTCCCAGAAACGCGTCGGTGGGTTCTCCCGGCACCAGCGCGCGCGGGCACGTTCGGTGGTGAACGCCTCGGCAACAAACGCGACCGGGACAGTCGGGGGGAGCAACGGGCGGACGAGCGTTTCGACGGCACGGGCACTCGTGGCGTCCCCGATCAGCACGACGCTTGCGGGAAACCGGGCGAACGTCTGACGGAACGCCTCGGGCAAATCCGGCGTCGGCACGACCGCGCGGTAAAGGGTTTCCGGAGTCGCGCCGCTCCGGACCACGGCGACGCCACATTTGCGCGTACCGGGGTCAATGGCGAGGGCGACGATCCCGCTCATGGGCGCAGGAGGGAACCGGTGCTGGGAAGATCGAAGCGGGGCGAAGGTCCCGCGAGTTCCTTCACCTCGAACTCCAGCGTCACGGGGTCGGCGGCGCGATGGGGCTTCGCCGTTTTCACGACGACCCGGGCGCGGAAATCCGCGCGCTTCAGGTCGTCCATGATTTTGAGCCATTCGCTCCCGGTCAGGTTGACGAGGCTGCTACTGGCGTTCTCCTCGTTGTCGCTTTCGAGCGTGGGGATCATGCCCGCGTCCAGCAACGCTTTTCTGATGTCGCGCCGCAGGAAATCGTACACGGCGTCTGCGGCGTCTGCGCGGGTCATGGTGTTCCCGCCGTTGATCGTGGTTTCGCCCAGTTTCACGCCGCCGCCGAGCACCACGGTGTTGGGATAGGTGCGCATCTCGACCGGGACCGGCTCCCCGACCACGGCATTGGCGGAAGCCACCAGCACTACCGCGACTGGCTCCTCAGAGCGACGGATCGTTTGCGCGAGAAGGCGCAGGGCATCCTCCTCGCTCGGCAGGGAGGCGTTCACCGCCGTCCCACTTTCGCCCGGAATCGCAGAGGGCATCAGGGATGGGCGCGGGGCGAGGGCTACCGCGCGGGTGCTGGTCGTTCCACTCGCCGTCGCCCCTTTGTTTTCCGCCTTTTTCACCGTATTCGCCCAGAACCGTTCCAGAGCGGACTCGATGCGCCACACGCTCTGATCCGACGCGATGGAAATCCGCGCGACCTCTTCCCCGACCCGGTACGTGATTTGCCCCCGGCGCAACGCTTTGGCACTGGATTCGCTCGCCCGCAGTTGGTTTGTCAGTTCGACCCGCCGCGCCTGTAACGATTCGACATCGGCTTGCAGTCCCTGCAACTCGCCCTGTTTTCGGTCCACTTCGGCTTGCAGGGCGACGCGCTGGGTTTCCGCCGTCTCCCTCTGTTCCTTGAGGAACTGACCGGCTCTGGCGATGGTGCGTTCCCCGTTGGTCTGAATCACCTTGAGTTGCGCCTCGGCGTTACTGGTGTCGTTTCGGGCGATTTGCGCGTCGGATTCCGCCTGGGTCTTCGCCGCTTCCGCAGTGCCGATGCGCAACTGAGCGGCTTTAAATCTCGACTGCGCACGTGAAAGGTTTGTACGCGCCGCTTGCAGGCGATCCGAGGTTTCGCCGAGTTTACTGTTGGTCGAAAGAAACGCCGCCTTTGCGGATTGCAAGTCGCGCCCGGCGTCCTGGAGATTCGTGCGGGCAGAGCGCAGTTCAGAGGTGGCGGCGGCACTCTGGCGCAGAGCACGGTCCCGCAACTTCTGGGCTTTGTCGCGGTCCGCGAGGGCGTTGCGGGTGTCGCGGTCTGCCGCCTCGGCTTGATGAGTCCGCTCGGCGACCTGGGCGAGCAACGCGCTGTTATTGGCGCGCAGGGATTTATTGACCGTGAGTAGTCGGACCCCCTGACTGAGAACCACACGGAACCCTTCCGACGCAAACCAGAGCATCAGGAACGAGACGACCGAGATTCCTATCCCGCTTCCGACCGTGAACAGCATCGCGGTGTGGCGGGGGCGCAACCCGAGCAGTGTGTGCCGTCGCTTGCCGACCTGATGGCCGATGCGGTCGCCTGCCCAGGCAATAAAGCCGGACACCGGTATCAGGACGCCTAAGACCAGAAGGATCAGTGGTACTTGCATGGGAGTTTCGCCCTATCATTATACGGAAAAAAGAGCGATAAGTTTAGCGGCGAACCCGCTTGATTAAATAAATTCCGAGAATAATCCCGGCGATGTTCGGCAGCGCGACGGCGAGCACCGGCGGCAGGGTACCGTTCTGCCCGAGCGTGGACGCGAACTGGAGCGCGATCCAGTACAGGAACGTGATCAAAATCGAATAGCCGAAGCCCACACCTTTGGAAGCGCGGTTCGGGGTGACTCCCAGCGGTGCGCCGACCAGCGCGAAAATAAACGAGCCGAGCGGGACCATGAACCGCCGCGCCATCTCCACCTCGACCCCGCGCGCCTCGGCGATACTGTTCCCCGAACGCAATATCCGTGCCTTCTCCCGCAGTTGCGCGGTAGTCAGTTCGTCGCTGGGGCGCTCCGAGATCAATAAGGATTCGGGCGTCGCCAGCGTCACCTGTTTCGACGCGAGCCGGTCGAACGATGAAATGTACGGTTGTCCGGTGTCGTCCTGTCCGAACCCCTGTAGCCCCCACATCGTCCACTCCGGGCTGTCGATTTCGCCTTCGGCGGTTGCCGCCCACAGTGTTTTCGACGGTTTGCCCGCGCGGTAATGGTTCACGGTCACGTCGGTCAGGCGAAATTTCCCGGCTCCGATGGTCGCGAGCGGACCTTCCGAGTGAACCAGGAGCGACAGTTTCCCGGACGCGTCGGTTTTGCGGTAGGTGAACCCCGCGCCGCCGAACAACTGCCCCGCCTTCTGCTTCTGCGCGTTGATGATCGCCTGCCGCCCGCGCTGGGAAAGGGGGACCACGGTGTCATTGATATACGCACCGACGCACGACACCACGAACGCGAACGCGGCTACCGGGACCATCACCCGCTCGAACGGCACCCCGGCGGCGGAGATCGCCGTCAGTTCCGAGTCGCCGGAAAGACGCCCGAATCCGAGTAATGTCGCGAGGAGTATGGCTATTGGCGAAACCAGCGCGATCACGGGCGGCAACGCCAGCAGGAAAAATTGGAACAGCAAGCCCGCCGGAACACCCTTCGCCGCCCAGTCGAGGATCTTGAGGAGGTTGTCCGCGCTCATGAAAAGACCCGTGAACAGCAGGATGCTGAACACGAACGGTCCGACGATCTCGGACAAAACGAGGCGGTCCAGTCGGGTCACAGCGAAAAATTCTCCCCGAGATAGAACTTGCGCGCGATGGGATCGTTCGCGACTTCCTGCGCCGTCCCGCTCGTGACGACTTTGCCGTCGGTGAGGATATACACCCGGTCGCAAATGCCCAGCGTCGCCCGCTCGTTATGGTCGGTGATCAGGATACCGATGTTGCGGCGCGTCAGGGCGCGGATGATCTCCTGAATATCCTCGACCGTTTTCGGGTCGATGTTGGCGAACGGTTCGTCCATCAGGATGAACGCCGGGTCGGTTGCGAGGGCGCGGGCGATCTCGATGCGCCGCCGTTCGCCGCCGGAAACCGAATAGGCGCGGGTCTGCGCGACATGTCCGATCCCCAACTCCTCCAACAGTTCGTTCGCCCGGGCGACGCGCTTGTTCGCCGGAAAACCGGTCAGTTCCAGTACCAGCAGGATATTTTCCAGCGCGGTCAATTTTTTGAAAACGCTCGGCTCCTGCGCCAGATAGCCGATCCCGCGCCGCGCTCGCAAATACATCGGTAGCCGTGTGATGTCGTTCCCATCCAGCAATATCTTGCCGGTGTCGGGCTGCGTGATTCCGACCGTCATATAGAACGTCGTCGTCTTGCCTGCCCCGTTCGGACCGAGCAACCCGACCACCTCGCCCTGTGTGAACTGGATCGAAACGCCGCCGACCACCGTTTTGTGCCCGTACTTCTTGAATAGGTTTTCGGTCGCCACCATGCGCTTCGCCGTCACAGCCACCGGCGGTTCGGGAATCACCGTCACGGCTTTTTCCCCTTCGGCTTCGCGGGCGGCTCGATAGGTTGCCCCCTAAATGTCCCGTTTTCCAGAATCACGTCTATTTCGTTGTCCGGTAAGAACACGATTTTTCCGGTCTCGCTCTCGGAATGGAGCGGTGCCACGAGCGATTTATCCCAGGTGTCGGAAACCACGTCGCCCGTCAGTCGTAAGGTGCCCCGCTGAGCGGGATCGGTCCCCGCGACAAACACCGCCTTGTCACAGGTGACGACCGTTTTTCGCGCGCTTTCTGCGTCCCGTATGACGATCTTCACGGAGCCGGTGGCGGTCATGTCGGTCGGCTTGTTCTTGCCGCCGACCGAGGTTGTCGCGAGATCGAGACGCTTTGCAGCGACATCATACAGGTTCGAGGTCGCCTGCACGACGCCGCCGTTCTTTCCGGTCAGGAAAAAGGTAATCCCTTTTTTACCGGCCTTGTAATTAAACCTGCCATAGGGACCGACCTTAAAACTTCCGATGGCTCCCAGTCCGGAGGGTGCGTTCTGACGCGGGTAGGCGACGGGAGTGGACACGGCAAAAACGACGAGCAGTAATCCCTGAGTCAGGAAACCAAACAAAGAGCGTGTTTTCATATCAATACGTGCCGGTGATCGGCGCGCCTCCTCCGGTCATATTCACCGTTTGTAGCGCGGTGTCGGCGTCGATGGCGATGGCGGGCATCCGCACCGTGTCGCCGTGGGTGACGAGCACATTTCCCGTACCGTGTATCTTATCCCGGTCATACTCCCAGACCATCCGGTCGGCGCGTACCGCAGTGACAACGCCGTTGAATAGTGTCCGGGAGGTCAGTCGCACGTTGCCGGTCCCGGTAATCGTCCGCGTCCGCGTGTCCGGTTCGAGTTTGTTCGCCGTCATCGTCGCCGCCGGGACGCCGTCCCGGTACAGGGTCGCGCGGGCGTTCCGCATTTCTCCTACCGCATCGTCCGCGCCCGCCCCGGTCGCCGCGCCTGACTCCGCCATGATCTCGGCGACCCGCTTACCGTTTGTGTCGCTGAACGCGAAGCGGGCACCTTCAACGACGGCACCGAGGCGTGGCGCGGGTGTCGGGGTGGGGGAGGGCGTCGGTATTGCCGTCTCCCGGGCTTCCTCCGTTTTCCCGCAACCCGCCGCGACGAGCACCGACGCCAGAACAAAAAACGTGGCGTACCAGCGGGATAAATTATTCATCAGTTGCCCTTACGTAGACGGAAAAAGAGTCGCCGCCGTTTCGAGGAAAATAAAACAACCCCCGGCGATGTGCCGGAGGCAGGGCGATTGCATTTCCGCTTCCTTGGTTAGCATGTAAACGCGGGTTGAAACCCACGTCTGTGGGCGTCTTCGACGCCGAACGTCCTTCGGACGGCACGCGGTCGCCTGATTTGTGGTGTCACAAACAAATTTTACCCACGTCCAGAGGACGTTCGGCGTCGAAGACGCCCACAGACGTGGGTTTCAACCCGCGTTTCCTATTGTTGCTTCGCGGGTCGGGGGAGCGGGGTCAGCGCGCCGCCGCAGTGATTGCCAGACCCCCGCCCGGCGATGTCGGGCGCACCGATTCCGTCTTGCGCTTGCGGCGGAACGGGGCACGGACGACGATGCCTTTGTAGTCGAGTCCCGCCGCCGTCAGCGTCTTGTCCCAGGACGGGAACCGACGCCGTGCCGCCGTGATCAGCGTGATGTCTTTCTTTTCCATCGACTTCGCGTTGAGCGGCTCGCCCTGCGCGTACATGTCGCGGATGCGCCGGATCACTTCATCCTCACTCCAGTCGCGGTACCGGCGGATGTCATCGTAATCCAGCCCTGCCGCATCCAGCGCGGCGCGCCAGGAGCCGAAGTGCGATTTCTTGGTCGCCGCCGCCGCGAGGCTCGGGTCCAGCGTCAACGAAACGTACCGCCACGACAGGTCGGCGTTCTGCGCGTGCAGTTCCCTAATCCGTTCGATGATGCGATCTTTGGTCCACGAGCGATACTTGCGTATCGCATCGTAGTCTAAACCCGCGTACTCGATAGCCGCCTGCCAGGAGCCGAAATAGCGCGTCGCCGCGCGAAGCAGGGGTAGTGCTTCCTTAGTCATTCCCGAATACGATAGGTCCAGGTTTGCCTGGTAACGGTGTAAAATCTCCCCCGCGATGCTGTCTGTGTTCCACTTTGCCACGAACTTTACCTTCCCTTGTTGCGATTTAGAGGAGTCGTAGACGGGGAGCGGCGGATGGCAGGGTTGCCTCCGTCACGTCGGATCGAGGGTGCTGGGATCGCCGGAACAAACGGGAATGAAAATGAATGATAATAGCAATGAAAGGCGGCGAGACCCCATCCGTATACGAACTCTCTCAATATAAAGACGTTGAAACCGGTGCATACGTTGCACCTTTCGCGAAAATGTTTTCCCTTCCGCGAATGTTTATGGCGGTCACGACGGACTGTTAGCGACGAAGACGCGGCGTTGCGCGGTGGCGACAATCGCCCCGCCCGCGTCGAGCGTTTCGGTTTCCAGCAGGTACTCGCCGTCGGGGACACCGCGCGTGTCCCAGGAAAACGTGAACGGTGCCGCGTTGGTAAACCCCTTCGGCTTTCCTTCCACCAGCAGACGCGCCCATGCGACGGCGCGGCTTCCCCCCGCGTTCGCTTCCACGGTGATGACGCCGGAAACGGCGGAAAGTTCACCGCGTTTCACCGCCCCGCGCCGATCCGCGACATATTTTTCGACCGCGCGACGTGCGGCGACTTCCGCCCGCGCCGGTGTCGGCGTGGCGAGACGCAGGCGGAACGCCGTCACACCCTGTTTCGCGACCCGTTTTCCGCCCCGTTCGCGCCAGATTTTCGTCAGACCGGGACCGGTGAACGCGTCCAGCCGTAGCCCGGTGATCACGGGCATCGGCTCCCAGTCGCCGCCGTCGATGGACACATCCACGATGGCGTCCTCTTTGCCGGATACCTCGCCCAGACTGACCGCGTCGCGGAACAGGGGCGCGGTGCCCTCGGCATCCTTGCGGCGCGGGACGCCGACTTCGCCGAGCGTCATTACCATCGGCGCGCCCGCTTCCTCGCACCGGGCGTTGTGCCACGCGGGCGAGATCTGAAACCCGCCGCGCCGCTCCTTGCCGACGCCCTCGGGGAGAGTGCCATCGACGGGAGCGGTGCAGACCGTGATGACCCCCGTGTGCGCGGTGTTGAGCCGCCCGACGCCGGTGTATGCCGTGCCGTCGAATCGCCCGACGCCCCGGACGGTCTTAACCACCTGTAGCAGATCGCGAGTCGCGCCGCTGGCGAACGTGGCTTTAACGAACCCACCGGATGTGTTCGGAAAGATCACCTCGGTTAGCGCGTCCGTCGGCACCCGGACCGGGATCAGGATCACCTCCCCGGCACCGTTCGGGGAGAAGCGGTCGGACAGCAGGGTCGCTTTGCCGGTGTCCGGGTTTTCGCGCAGAACCGGGTTTCCGACGTGCGGGGCGAGTTCGCGGAAGAGCGTCATCCCCGCCCCTATGTTGGTGAAGATGCCCGCCGAGCCAGGGCGGTGCCCGCCATAACCGGTGTTGGGAGCTTTGCCCGAATACTCCTTCGGGTCGAGCGACAGGATCAGCGGGGCGTGGAGGGACGCGTCGGGCGGGCTGACGCGAATCCGGTGCCCGTGTACCGCGACAGCGGCGACCGTGCCCGGGTCGGCGTACTCGGCGGCGATATACCCCTGCACCACCGTGGTCGCCGGAACCAGGACGCGCCCGATCAATTGCCAGTTCTTCCCGCCGTCGGTGGAAACCGAGATCGCGCCGTTGACCCGGTTCACTATCCGTAGCCGGTGCGTTTCGACATACCCGGCGGGCGTGGCGAGCGGGTCAGGCGTCGCTGGCGTCGGTTCCTGGGCGTGTACGGCGGCAGTCGCGATTGGCAACAGAGCCACGCCCGCGCATTTTTCGAGAAAGTGTCGTCGTTTCATGGCGTGCCGTATGGTACCGGTCGCGCGGCACGATGGCAACGCGCGACCGGCGGAAAAAACCGCGTGGTCCCTTGACAGGGTTCGCGGGATCAGTGCATAATGGCATCGGCAAACACCCGTTTGTAGCGCGGCTCCCGCGCGGAAAGCACACGACACTCTATGAGCTCCTTTCACGATTTTCTCGGCTCGGCGACGCGGACGGCAGCGACCGAACTCGTTGCCGCTTTCGCGCGTCTCCCCGAAGACAAGCGGGACTGGTCGCCCGGCGGCACGGCGCGCACTGCGACCGACCAGTTCGCGGAATGTGTCGCCACGAACAACTTTGTCGCGCGAATGATCGAATCCCGTGCCCCCGTTCCCTTCGAGAGTTACGAATCCGACAAGGCGAACGCCGCCACGGTCAGTAGCGCGGAACGGGACGCGCGCTTGATAGCGAGTGCCGACGCCGTAGTCCGCGCCCTGAAGACGATCCCCGACGCCGATCTTTCCTCCGCTCTGGAGACACCGATGGGCGAGCAATCGCTGTCCGAGATCGCGGCTGTGCCGTACTGGAACCTGTCGTACCACCTCGGGCAGATCAACTACATCGCCTCGATACTCGGCGTCCCGGAATAGGCGGACGCGATTTCTTTTGCCCGTCCCGTTGACAAGCCGTCTGCCCACATGGTAGCATGTCTCCAATCGAATAGTGTGTAATGCGTTGACGAGGCAAGTAACAGTTTGACGCGCTTTCAGAGAGTCGCCGGTTGGTGCGAGGCGATAGGCGCAAACGAGTGAAACTCCCCTCCGAGCAGAGTCGGGGAACGGGTCGGGTGTTGGGTATTAGGCTTTGGGTGTTAGGTCGGAAATCTCCGGTCCCTAACACCCAACACCTAACACCTGATACCCTCCCAAGTAGTCGCTCCGGGTGCGCCCGACATCGCGCAACGAAGTGGTTGACCTTTTCTATACGGCGAGGCAACAATTCGGGTGGTACCGCGGGAGTGTTTTTGAAAAACCTCTCGTCCCGTTTTCGCGTGACTGCGCGATTCCTGTGGACGAGGGGTTTTTTGGGCTTTATGAACCGAGCTGAACTACAACAACTGGCGGAAATGCGGCTTTCTGACGCTAAGAAATTGCTGTTCTTGGGAGGGAACGATGATGGCGCGTTCTACATCGCTGGTTATGCTGTGGAATGTGCATTAAAAGCGGTAATTGCGAAAGAGTGGCAGGTAATAGTCGCGGATTGGGTACAGACGCAGTCTCCTAACCAGTTTCCGAGCGGAAATGACTTGGTCCTTTCTAAACAAAAGTATCATGTTCATAATATAAAACAGTTACAAAAATTGGCACGCTTGGATGATCTGTTAGCGACAGATCGTCGAGTCAACAGTGATCTGGACCTGAACTGGAAGGAAGCAGAAAGTTGGTCAGAGACAGCTCGCTACGAACTCACGCGGCCAAGACAAGACGCGGTGCAACTTGTGGAGGCGATCAGCGACCCAGTCAATGGAGTATTACAATGGATCAAGAATTATTGGTAAACGATGGAGTATCGGACCTGGAGAAAGTTCTTAAACAGTGGGGGAAATCTCGCTCTTTCGAACTCGTTGGCGCGATACTGCTTCAAAGGCTTGATGGGGCGAATGTCCCTATTACGGATGCGTTTTGGGCAAGTATCGAGGAGAATGAACCTTTGCAACTGTATCTCGCGACGCCGTTGCGGGATCAAGAGGGGTTGCGTAAAGCCGCAGGAAAAATACGGGAGGTTCTACATTCTATCGCGGAGGAAGAGAGAGGTGGATTAAGCCTCGGAGAGATCGCGATAGTTAGCCCTGCGTCAGATGAAGTTCTTCAAATGAGGCGAAGGCATGGACCTGTCGAATACGGAAACGGGTTTAGAACTCGTCGTGTGGGTGCTTCGGTCGATGAGCCGTTTATCTATAGGCTGGATCAAAAGGCACAGGTTTCAGGCTCCGCGCGGTAGCCAGTTGAAAACTAAAGGAACAAAACGAAGATGGCTAAGGTACGAAAAACCGGGGCGCAAGCCCTGCTCGAATGTTTGCGGCGCGAAGGGGTAGATACGATCTTCGGCTATCCCGGCGGAGCGGTCATCCCGCTTTATGACGAGCTGTATCACTGCGATTTTCTGCACCACGTTCTGGTGCGGCATGAGCAGGGCGGCGGTCATATGGCGGAGGGCTACGCCCATGCGACCGGTAAAGTCGGCGTTTGTATCGGTACGTCCGGTCCGGGCGCGACGAATCTGGTCACGCCTATCTGTGACGCCATGATGGACTCGATCCCGATGGTCGCGATCACCGGGCAGGTCCGCACCGAAGTTATCGGCAAGGACGCTTTCCAGGAAGCCGACATCACCGGGATAACGATGCCGATCACCAAGCACAACTGGCTGATCAAGGACGTGAACGAGTTACCGCGCATCGTGCATGAGGCGTTCCACCTCGCCCGCTCCGGACGACCGGGTCCGGTGCTGATCGATATTCCGGTGGACGTTTCCCGCGCCATCGTCGAATACGACCCGGACGAAGCCCAAAAGGTGTTGATGGTGACGTTCAAGTCCGACTTCCGGGCGCACCCGATGCAGATCAAGCGCGCGGCGGACATGATCAACGAGTCCAGGAAGCCGGTCCTGTATGTCGGGGGCGGGGCGAAAGCCGCGAACGCCCACGAGGAAGTGCGGGAGTTAGCCGAGCGCGTCGGTATTCCCGTGACCACGACCCTGCACGGTCTGGGGGCGTTCCCGGAAGATCACCCGCTGTCGCTCGGGATGCTCGGGATGCACGGCACGGCGTACGCGAACCACGCGGTACACAACACCGACCTGCTTATAGCGGTCGGTGCCCGCTTCGACGACCGCGTGACGGGTAAAGTGTCGGCGTTCGCGCCGAACGCGAAGGTGATCCACTTAGACATTGACCCCGCCGAAATGAACAAGGTGCGCCGCGCCGAAGTCCCGATTGTCGGCGATTGCCGCGCCGCGCTGAGCGAGATCCTGAAAACGGTCGAGCCGCGCAACGACCTGAAACCCTGGCTGGAAGAGATCGGCGTCTGGAAACAGGACTTCCCGATGGAGGTCCATGCCGGGGACGCCGAGGGCAGACCGAGTGCGGAGTATGTGATCCGCGAGATCGCCCGCATGACCGGGCACGACGCGGTTGTTACCACCGACGTCGGACAGCACCAGATGTGGGCGGCGCAACATTTCGGGATGCGGAAGCAGCGTCAGTTCATCACGTCGGGCGGACTGGGCACGATGGGATTCGGGATGCCCGCCGCTATCGGGGCGTGCTTCGGACTCGGCAAGGAGACACCGGTCTGGTGCATCTCCGGCGACGGCTCGATCCAGATGTGTATCCAGGAGTTGATGGTCGCGAGCATCTACCAACTGCCGGTGAAGATCGCGATTCTGAACAACCAGTTCCTCGGGATGGTGCGTCAGTGGCAGGAGATGTTCTGGCAGAGCCATTACTCGAACGTGAACCTGGAGCAGGCACCGGACTTCGTGAAATTAGCGGAAGCCTACGGGTGCGCCGGTTTGCGTTGTGAGAACATCGCCGATGTGGAAGCGACGATCAAAAAGGCGATGGAAACGCCGGGTCCGGTCGTGATGGATTTCCGTGTCGCGAAGGAGACCAACGTGTACCCGATGATCCCGTCCGGTCAGACGATCAACGAAATGGTCGTGCGCCGTCCGGCGGACCCCGCCGACGAACCTGCGAGTTCGTGCCATTACACGGCGGTTCATGCGGGTTCGTCTATCGCCGGTTCTGTGGCGATGGAAGGCGCGTATATAGAGTCCGAAGGGGATAATGCCGCAGATCTTGCGGATGGGTTAGCATCCCGTGACCGATTGCCGGTCGGTAACGAGGTCGTGGACGTTGCGCGGTAGTCGGTACCCCTCTCCCCCCAACCCCCTCTCCCCACGTTCCGTGGAGAAAGGGGGAGCACCGGAGGCGGGCGGCGCGAACGTCTCCCCGACAATCGAAACTCCCTCAACTCTGGCTCCCCCTTTCTCCACGGAACGTGGGGAGAGGGGGTTGGGGGGAGAGGGGTAAATCTATGACTCCTATCGAGATCGCGCCCGAAGTGTACCGGCTGAATTTCGGCGGGGTCGTGAGTGCCTACCTTCTCGGAAACGCGCGCGGGTGGGTGCTTGCGGACACCGGCTTCGCGGGGCAGTTCGAGTATATCAAGGACGCCGCCGAGCAGGTGTTCGGGGTCGGGGCGAAACCGGGGGCGGTGGTGCTGACGCACGGGCACGGCGACCATTCCGGCTCCGCGCTTGGATTGGCGACATACTGGGATGTTCCCGTTTACGCGCATCGGATGGAGTTGCCGTTCCTGAACGGGAAGTCGGATTACCCGCCCGCCGACCCGACTACCGGGGGACCGTTCGCGTTCGCGCTTCGGTTCGCGCCGTGGATTTCGCGGGGGGCGGATTTCGGCGACGTGGTGCAGGTACTACCGGCGGATGGTTCGGTACCCGGTCTGATGGAGGAATGGCGATTTGTCGAAACGCCGGGGCACACGCCGGGTCATGTGAGTTTGTGGCGTGAGCGTGACGCGGTTCTGATCGCCGGAGACGCACTGGCGACGATGTACGTGGACTCGTTGCGAGCACTCGTGTCGCGCCGCACGGCGGTTTCGCCGCCTGCCGCGCCGGTGACGACGGATTGGTACGCGGCGCGCAAGTCTATCGAGAAACTCGCCGCGCTGGAGCCAAAGGTGATCGCGCCGGGACACGGGGAGCCGATGGTCGGGGCGTCGGCGACCGCCGGGATGCAACGGCTCGCGGACATGTTACGGATTCCGGAGACCGGGCGATACATCGCGGAACCGGCGGAGTTCGACGAACAAGGGGTACGCTATCTGCCGCCCGCGCCGAAAGATCCACTCCCGGCTATGGCGGTGATTGCGCTGGCGGCAGTAGCGGTCGGGTTCGGCGTCTGGGTGGCTGTGGCGAAGCGGAAGAACAAAACGGCCTAACCGGTCTTCGTTTGTCGCCCGAGTGGGTAAACGGCTTGCGGGAGGGTTATCGTTATGACGAAACCACAGGAGATTGCGCCGGGAGTCTGGTACCTCGGCTTGAATGTTGCCAACGTGTACTTTATAGGAACGCGGGAGTCGTGGATTGTCGTGGACGCCTGCGCGCCGCTGAATGAGGGACCGATCCTCGCCGCCGCCGAGGAAGTGTTTGGAAAGGGAGCGAAGCCCGCCGCGTTGTTCCTGACGCACGCGCACTTCGACCACTTCGGGTCGGCGAAGGCGTTGCTGGAGCATTGGGGTGACGTGCCGGTGTACGCGCACCGGTTAGACGCGCCGTTTCTGACAGGGAGGGATAAGACCGCGCCGGGCGACCCGACCGTCGGGGGCTTTTTTGCGATGGCGTATCGGACGTTCCCGAAGCGGCAGGGGACGGACCTGTCGAAATGGTTTGAGTTGTTGCCGGGCAGCGAGTTGGTGCCGGGAGTGACAGGCTGGCGTTGGTTCCATACGCCGGGACATACACCGGGGCACGTAAGTTTGTGGCGGGAGTCGGACCGGACGCTGATTGCCGGGGACGCCGTGATCACGGTCAATCTGGACAGTCTGGCGAACGTGATCGACAAGAAGCCGACTGTTTCGCGACCGCCGACACCCGCGACGCCGGACTGGGACAGCGCGATTGCGTCGGTGCGCTTCCTCGCCGGGTTGCGCCCGCGAACGCTGGTCACGGGACACGGTTTACCGATGTTCGGCGACGCGGCGAGGGACGGTCTGGCACAGTTGGCGCAGACGATCACGCGACCGGAACACGGGCGGTATGTGAATGAGGCACCGATTGCCGACGAGGGGGGGATCAACTATGTCCCGCCGCCCGCGCCGGACCCGGTCGGTGTCGCGATGGGGGCGTTCGCGCTCGGCGGATTGATCGCGTGGGTGTCGCACCGACAGAGCAATGTCAAAGCGGTATCGGATGTCCCGGTGAAGTCGCATACGCTCCGGTTCGAGCGACCGGATCGGGTGGATTACCGACCGGCGAAAGTGATCGAAACGGTGGAGTTTATGCCACGGAGCGAGCCGGTTGACCCGGGATTCGGTCCGGTTGCCTACTGATCAAACCGATGGCAGAAGCGGATAGCCGGGAATGGCGACGGCGGCGGGGACTCGCCAGCGAACTGTACCGACCGGAAACGGTTCGGTTGGTGATTCTGGGTGAGGCACCGCCACCGGAGCGGTTCTTTTATTGGGGGGACTCGTTGTTCTTTCGGTATCTGATGCGGGCGTTCGTGCCGTTCGTTGGCGAAACGTTTATCGGGGATGCGGGGCGGTTCTTAGCCCTGTATCACGCTCTCGGGGCGTGGCGCACCGATGTTTGCGAAGATACGCAACGGGCGAGTAAGGGCGGCGCGGACGACGTGGGAATTTGTCTGGAGCGGTTTTTGGCGCGGTGGAACCGGTTGCCGTTCGCGCCCGACCCCGTGGTGATTTTGTCACCGAAGCGACTGTATGATAAGTTGCCGAACAGGATAAAGGCGGAAGTCACCGGGATGGTGCCGCCGCCGGGGCAGTGGAACGCGCACCGGGTGGCGTTCCTCCGTGAAATGGAGCGGTTGCTCCGGGTGTACATCGGGCGGGAAGCCATCGCGGAGGCGGCGCGTAGCGTGGACGCCGATGACGCCCGACTAAATTTTGAGATCGTTCGTGCGTGCGCCGAGGGCGCGGACACGAGCGAAATATCCCGGCTGATTACCGGACACCCCCGCGAGGCGCGACTGCGCAACGTATGGGAGAACAACGAGGACGAAACATGACAACAGCGGCGACATCAAGCGGCGCGGGCTACTCCGCGACCTTCGGAGGAACTTTGCGCGTGGCAGAAACGCACACGATTACGGTATTGGTCAACAACGAACCCGGCGTACTCGCCCGCGTTTCCGGTCTATTCGCGCGGCGCGGCTACAACATCGAGTCGCTCACGGTGAGCATCACGGACGACCCGAACGTTTCACGCATGACTATCGTTGTCGCGGGCGACGCCGATGTGTTGGAGCAGATCACCAAACAACTCCACAAACTGTTGGACGTGCGCAAAGTGTACGATTACCTCGATACGCCGATGCTCGCCCGCGAACTCGCGCTGGTTAAAGTCAACGCCGAACCGGGACAACGCCTCGAACTGATGCAACTGATCGACATCTTCCGGGGGCGCGTGATCGACGTGGCGGAAAAAACCTACGTGATCGAAGTCACCGGGAGCGGCGACAAGATCGACGCGTTCGAGAAGCAACTGGCGGCGTTCGGCATCCGCGAGCTGGTCCGCACCGGGCGGATCGCCTTGATGCGGGGATCGCGAACCGTATAGGCACGGAAAGGGTGGCACGATGGAAATGCAGAGCGAGGCGTTCGACGCGGTGGCGTACGAAGTCGAAGCCCACTTGCGTGAACTGCGGCGATTGGTCGGCGAGACTTTGTTTCTGTCGGACGCACAAAACGAAGCGGTGAAGTCCCTCAGAGGGGAGCTACAGGTGGTCGAGGCACATTCATCCGCACTCCGACATTCTCTCCTGACCGGGGAAGACCCGCAAGATATTCAAACAAAACCAGTCGGCAAATCGGAACCTGTTACGTCACTTTAATTTCTTCAGGTCTAATTCCCCGGTGCTCGCACCGTATCCGGTTGGGAAAGACTTCGACGCTTTCAGGCAACTTTCGGGTCGCCTTCCGGTAGATACCTCGTGGCTTGCCCCGAAAAGTTTCGTTGTGCCAAGAATATAAGTCAGAGAATACGCTCATCGGAAGGGAATAGACATTGCCAAATTGGAAGACCATTGCACTGGACAATTTTCGTGATTCTAAAGAACTATTCGAAAAGGCTCGATATAGGAGTGCCACAAGTCGTTTTTACTATGCCGTCTTTTCACTGATGACATTCGAGTTGATCCAGCGGGGGGCGTTGGGGGACTTTAGAGATGGTAGAGCCACGCCAGGGCATACGCAACTACACGTTGAACTTATCAACAGCAAATTCACGCATTTCTCGGAGGTGAAGCGGTCCAAGTTAAGTGAGCGTGTACGTGGTCTGTATCGGGATAGATTGTCAGCGGATTACAACATTTTGCGAATAGATAGGGAGGCGGCAAGTCAATCCTTTCGCGTCGCGCAATCCATTTTTGAAACTATGGGGGAGAAGCCATGAGTGACCAGGAGGTACTGGATTTAGTTACCAGTAAAATTAACGAGCAGCAGCCAACGAACTTTCGACTGAATGTCTATCCTGCCATTCGACGCGACAATGACTGGTATTATATAGCAGTGTCACCTGATAATAGCGAAATCCGAGTTTCTGATTATAATGCTGTGTTGGTAGGTGTTGAGGACGCGCTTAAAATTGAGTCGCACATAAACGTGTTGCTGGTTCCGAACCTGCCAGATTGACGGTCATTGCGGGGTCGGAAAAATCGCCGCGAAACCCGTAGAGGAACAAACCGATGACTGCCGAACCGCAAATCGAATACCTGTCGGAGACCGTGAAACTGCACGAGCGGTTCCTCGCCTGCGACCTAGCCAGCGAGGGCACGGCGGGCGCGGTGTATCGGGCGTTCGCGTCGGGGGCGTTCTACGTGATTATCGACACCCGAGACGTAAATTCGCGGTTTTTCGCGTGGCTGACCGGGATGAAACGGCGACTCGTCGCGCTTCGGTTCGTGAGCCGCGATGCCCGTGAGCAATGGCTGTCAGACGTTTTGCAGGGAGCGAAAACGGCGTCGCTGGCGGGAAACGTGTTGCCGGGCGGGTCGGGGAGCGGGAATAGTGGGGCACCGCTCCAACCCGCGTTGCATGCGCCGATGAACCAGAAGAAGCGGTTCGACGCGTGATGCGGACATTAAAATGTTCCGGTGGGAGCCTTCGGCTGTAGACGCTTCGCGTCACCGGGGGCGTATCGTCCGCGCGGCAACCTGACGATTTATTGACCCGCAGGGTCTACAGTCGAAGGCTCCCACCGGAACATTTTAATGTCCGAAAAGAGAAGAATTGACCGAGGACGGAACCGAAATTATGGACCGCTACGCCGATTTAAAATCGTTCGTCGCGGAGTGGCACCGACCTATCGGTCCCGGCGACGGCAACACGGAATCAGAAATCGTGGAGGCGGAAGCTCGGCTCGGATTTCGCCTACCGGAAGTGTTGCGCGAACTATATGCGCTGATCGGGAATGCGGAGGATATTACACGGGGACACAATCGGCTTGTTTATTTGCGTGATCTAATAGTCGAAGACAAGTGGCTTGTTGTTTGGGAAGAGAATCAGTGCGTCACCGTAATGGCGATTCAGATGGATGATTTAACAGGTGAAGACCCGCCTGTATATACGCTGAACGGTGATCTGTCGAGAACGGGATGGGAACCCGAGTACCTACCGCTCACTGAGTGCGCCCTGGATATGCTTGCTTACGAAGTTTTGATGGCTAGCGAATGGTTAGCGGTCGATGTCATGCTGGAAGGGGCAAGCGAAACTCTTGATGCCAAGCCGTTCTTCCGCACAAAGGCGAAACCGACGCCATATGGCGTGTTGAACGATTCAGATTATTTTTACCTCGACGAGGTTCTGCTGTATTCGCCCGGTTCTATCGAGGAACAGATCGTGGCGAAAACGCGGGATGATCTACTCGCCGTAATGGCTCGTTACGAGGGAATGTGTTGGTCTTATACGTCGCTTGACGACGAATAATCTAAGGATAAATAAGAGATATATGGCAGTTAAAGTTTATTACGAAGCAGACGCTTCACTGGAAGTATTGCGCGACAAAACGCTCGCGGTTATCGGCTACGGGTCGCAGGGGCACGCGCACTCGCTCAACCTGCGCGACTCCGGCATGAAAGTCATCGTCGGGCTGCGCGAGGGCAAGTCCGCCGACAAGGCGCGCATGGACGGTTTCGAAGTTCTCCCCGTCGCCGAAGCCGCCGAAAAAGCGGACGTGATCATGATCCTCGTCAACGACGAGTTTCAAGGTGATCTGTACAAGGAAAGCATCGCGCCGCACCTGAAGCCGGGCGACTCGCTCGTTTTCGGTCACGGTTTTAACATCCACTTCGGGCAGGTCGTTCCGCCGGACTTCGTGGACGTTTTCATGGTCGCGCCGAAAGGTCCGGGGCATCTGGTGCGCCGCGTCTACCAGGAAGGCAAAGGCGTTCCGTGCCTGATCGCCATCCATCAGGACTATTCCGGCAAGGCGAAGGATAAAGCGTTGTCGTGGGCACTCGGTATCGGCGGGGCGCGAGCAGGCGTTCTCGAAACGTCGTTCCAGGAAGAGACCGAGACCGACCTGTTCGGCGAGCAAGCAGTCCTTTGCGGCGGCGCGACTGCGCTTGTCAAAGCCGGGTTCGAGACGCTGGTCGAAGCCGGATACCAGCCGGAGATCGCCTACTTCGAGTGTCTGCACGAACTGAAGCTGATCGTTGACCTTATGTACGAAGCCGGAATCGCCGGTATGCGCTACAGCATCTCCGACACCGCGCAGTTCGGCGACATGACCCGTGGACCGCGCATCGTGGATGCCGATACCAAACTGCGGATGAAGCAGATTCTGAGCGAGATCCAGAACGGCGAGTTCGCGAAAGAGTGGATTCTGGAGAACAAGGCGAACCGCCCGCAGTTCAACGCGCTCACCCGCAAGGATCAGAACCACCAGATCGAAGTTGTGGGCAGGGAACTGCGCGGCATGATGTCGTGGGTGAAGAAATCGGATGTCGTTACGGCGACGACCGGCGTGACAGAGGAGAAGCCCGCCGTGCAGACCGTAATGAGTGGTCAGCGGCAGATCGAGCTTTAGTTAGGAAGGTGCCCCCACCCCCAGCCCCTCCCCCGCTACGCAGGAGAGGGGAGCACCGGAGCCATTAGTCGCTACCGTTTCGCAACGGGGGAAGGTTATGCTCTTCTGGCTCCCCTCTCCTGCGGAGCGGGGGAGGGGCTGGGGGTGGGGGTAAATCCATGACCGACATACCAAGCAATAACGGACACAAAAAGTTAGGTCCGCACGATCTCGCCCGGCTCATCGCGCCGTCAGCCGTCACGCCGGATCAGGGCTGTTTCGTGATGATTTTCAGCACGATTGCCCTGCTCGTCTCCATCGCCTTCTGGATGATCATTTACTTCCGAAACGCAGACGAGTTCAAGTCGCCGGGACAACAGCAGGGTCCGCCTCGTGCAGAGGTTCAGCGCGAACGAGAACAGGCGCGCAAAGAGCGGTTGAATCGGTGATGAGTGGTTAGTGATGAGTGGTCAGTGGACAGTGAGCAAGACTCGACTGTACCGACCACTGTCCACTGTCCACTAACCACTCATCACCGACCACACATCACTGAATCAGAAAATCAGTTTATTATGTCTACAAACCCGATCCACATTTTTGACACCACGTTGCGCGACGGCGAGCAGTCGCCGGGCGCGTCGCTCAACATCGACGAGAAACTGGAAATCGCGCGTCAATTAGAGCGGCTCGGGGTGGACATTATCGAAGCCGGGTTTCCGATCTCTTCGCCGGGAGATTTCGAGGCGGTTCGGCGTATCGCCGCGCTGGTGCAGAACGCCACGGTTTGCGGGCTGACGCGGGCGAAGCCGGGCGACATCGATGTGGCGTGGGACGCGCTCAAAGGGGCGAAGCGTCCGCGCATCCATACCGGACTCGGAGTCAGCGAAAATCACCTGCGGCACAAACTGCGCAAGTCGGCGGACGAAGCGTTGGAGATGGGTGTCGCCGCCGTCAAACATGCGAAGTCGCTTGGGTGTGAAGACATCGAGTATTTCACCGAGGACGCGGGACGCGCCGACCCGGAGTATCTGTACCGCGTGATCGAAGCCGTGATCAACGCTGGGGCGACGGTGATAAATGTTCCGGATACGACCGGCTACACGACGCCGGACGAGTACGGCGCGCTGATTCGCGGGATTCTGGAGCATGTCCCGAACACGGACCGCGCGATTATCTCCGCGCACTGCCACAACGATTTAGGGATGGCGACGGCGAACAGCCTCGCGGCGGTCAAGAACGGGGCGCGGCAGGTCGAATGTACCATCAATGGCATCGGCGAACGGGCAGGGAACACGTCGCTCGAAGAGGTCGTGATGGCGATTGAAACGCGCAAGGATTTCTTCGTCGGGCTGTCCACCGGGATCGTCACCACCGAGATCTTTAAAACGTCGCGCCTTGTCTCGAACCTGACCGGCATTTTCGTGCAACCAAACAAGGCGATTGTCGGCGCGAACGCGTTCGCGCACTCGTCCGGGATTCACCAGGACGGCGTACTCAAAGAGCGTTCGACGTACGAGATCATCGACCCGAAGACAGTGGGCATCAACGAGTCGAAAATCATCCTGTCGCCGCGGTCGGGGCGCGCGGGCGTCAAGCACCGCTTAACGGAACTGGGGTATTCGTTCGACGCCGACGAGCAGTTCGAGCGGATCTACCAGCGTTTCCTCGGCGTCGCCGACCGCAAGAAAGTGGTCTACGACGAAGACCTGGAAGCACTGGCGACCGACGAAGCGCGGCACCCGGCGACACAGATTTACGAACTGGTGACGCTCCAGGTGACGTGCGGCGACGGCGCGATTCCGACGGCGACGGTGAAACTGCGCCACGAAAACCGCGCGATCCTGATGGATGCCGACACCGGGAACGGTCCCGTGGACGCCGTCTACCGGGCGATCAACCGCATCGTGCGCGTCCCGAACGATCTCACGGAAATCGCCCTGCAATCGGTCACGGAGGGCACCGACGCGCAAGCCGCGATCACGATCCGCGTCCGCGCGGGGGACGATATCTTCACCGGGCACGCCGCGCACACGGATATTATCGTCGCGGCGGCGAAGGCGTACCTGAATGCCCTGAACAAACTGCTGGCGAAGGAGCCGGGCCGTCAGGCGAACGCGGTAACGGAGCGGGCATTGGTCTGATCCATGCTCAAAAAACTACGCACACGCGAGCATATCATCGCCGACCTGAGCGTGAACTACGTCGAGCGTTTCATTCTTGAAGACGGTCACACGCTGGAGCGAATCCGTCAGGATTACGGTTATGACCTTGTCTTACGAACGCACAACAAAACAGGTGAAATCGAGCCGGGTATCATTTTCGTACAAATGAAAGCCGTAGAGCAATTTCGTCGTGTCGATGGGGAAATTCGCTTCACTATTTCAGTGCGCGATATACTATTATGGACAGAGGAATTAGCCCCGGTTTTACTGATAGTGTACGAAGCAAGCACAAGAACGGCTCATTGGTGCGACGTTCAGGATGTTTTCCGGGAAGCTGGGGTGCCGATGGGGCAGGCGACGATCACGATAACAGTGCAAGCCGAAAACTTGGTACAAGATTTCGTACGCGCTGATTTTGAGCAACTGAAAGAAAAATACAAAGAAAGGTACGAAACTCGATTCGCATGAAAAAGATGACCTACGGTAATTTAGAATCGGTTCTGCTCTCGCTGGGTTTCGACAAAAGACCCATTGAACCCAACGGGGTTTTGTATTTCGTGCCGAACGACAAGAACATCTGGATACCGATGCCGGTACGATCATCGAATGATCCGATCCGTCCCCACCACTATGTTGCAGCCCGACTAACCATCGACGGATTAGGTCCGGTGGATGCCGCAGTGTTCGAGCGTGAGATGAAAGCCCACGGCGAATTGCCGGACGGCGTCATGCCTTATTTTCCGTCCGTGAAGTAGCATCCCCGAAACTTCATAGCCGGGTTACTTCCGCGCCCGGATGGTCGATCAGCGCGAAAAGCGTAGCGCGAGAACCAGGGCGACGACGGCAACCCACGTGATCCCGAATACGAGCGGCGTCACCACCGCGAAACGCAGGCTCTGCATTTGGATCGCGTCTACAGGGACGGTGCCGGTGCGCTTCGAGACTACGAGAGGACGATCATCCCGGTAGTCCGCCATGTCCGGGTCGGGCATCGCCATCGCGGGATTCGCTTCGCACTCCTCGGGGTTGAGCAGATACAACCGCCCCTGCTTTTTGTGCCACAGTTCGATCACCCGCGCCGCGCCGGTGATGGCGGGGTAGGAGAAATAGGCGACACTGAGTCCGACCGCCGCCAGCAGGAGCGGATAGAATAGCGTGAACGCCGCGCCCCACTTCGGGTTCATGTTGCCGAGCGAGATCGTGAACGCCGTAACCAGAAACGACTGCGCCGTGATCAGCGTCCCGACGCGGGCGGTGAGAAGCGTCCACTCGCGGCTGATCTCGTTACGGTAAAAAGCGAGTTTTTCTCGCTTGGCGGCGAGACGCTCGGTGGAAAGGTTAGACATTGCGCCGGGTATACCCCCCCTCCGAGGAGTCGAGTACCCCCGTGTAACGCGACTCGATGTGATAAACGACCGCATAGCCGCCGATAACAAGATACCTAACGCCGTTGTCGTTGAAAAGACTCAACAGTTCTTTGAAGTCGGAGTTCACTCAAATCGCGCCCTTTGATTCTATACGCCTGCTCGACGAGTTCCCAAGCCGCCGCGAATCGCTTCGCTGGCTCCTGGTTTTGCCAGAACCGCAGATCGAAAGAGCGGTCCATATCTGCAATTCTTCCGAACCGCTCGGTTACGTTTTCAGGGATCATGCGGGTATTATACCGCGATAGATGACCTTGACTCCCTGCCGGATAGCCAGAATAAGATTACATTGCCGCATGGTCAGGGTTTGGCTCTTTGATGTCGTCCAGGTCGTAAATCGGTTCGTCGTCGCCATATGCCGCGTCAAGACCGTTTAGCGAAATCTGCTCCCAGAATTCCTGCTCTGTGTCTATAAGTACCGTTACTAACAACTTCGTATTCGGCGCGAGCGAAAACGGTTCATCCAATTGGATACGTTCGCCGTCAAAATGTGCCGGAAGTAAACCGTATGCATACATTGTGCTACCTTCGGTGAGAATTACACTGTAATATCACGGGGAGCGATCTTTTGCCGGATCGCTCCCGGTGATTCGTTACCTACCAGGCGTAGGCTTCTGGCGCGGGCTTGGACTCGTTGCCGAACAAGCCGACCGCCGGGAAGATGTCGTCGATCTTTTTCAGCGTGTCCGCGTCTAAGGTGATCTCCAGCGTTCGCAGGGTATCGTTGAGTTGGTCAATCGTGCGCGGACCGATGATCGGCGCGGTGACGACCGGGTTCGAGAGGAGCCACGCCAGCGCGACGTTCGCCGGGTTCTCGCCCATCTCGCCGCACAACGCTTCCCACTTTTCCAGCGCGGGGCGGTGCTTCTCGATCTCTTTCTGAACGCCTTCCTGCGCGCGTCGACCTTCGCTCGCTTTTTTGAGCGCGCCGCCTAAGATCCCGGACGCCAGCGGCGACCACGGGATGATCCCCAAGCCGTACTCCTTGCATGCCGGGACGACTTCCAGTTCCGGGTAGCGGCAGAGCAAGTGGTACTTCGACTGCTCGGAAACGAGTCCGAGGTTGTTGCGCTTCTTCGCCTGTTCGTTCGCCTGCGCGATGTGCCAGCCCGCGAAGTTGGACGACCCGACGTACAGGATCTTGCCCTGCGTCTGGAGTTGCTCGAACGCTTCCCAAACCTCGTCCCACGGGGCGTCGCGGTCGATGTGGTGCATCTGGATCAGGTCGATGTAGTCGGTCTGCAACGCTTTGAGCGACGCCTCGACGCCGTTCTTGATACGCAGTTTCGAGACGCGGGATTCGTTGGGCCATTTGCCCATCCCGCCGAACAGTTTCGTCGCGATGATTGACTTTTCGCGTCGTCCGCCGCCCTGTGCGTAGAAGTTGCCGATGATCTTTTCCGTGATCCGCTCGCCTTCCTTCCATCCGTACACGTCGGCGGTGTCCCAGAAATTGATGCCGGTTTCGAGGGCTTTGTCCATGATCGCGAACGAGTCGGCTTCGGTGGTTTCGGGTCCGAAGTTCATCGTGCCGAGGCACAGCCGCGAGACTTGTAAGCCAGTGCGACCTAAATGTGTGTATTGCATAGTAGTCCTCCGCCTCTTGGATTCAAGATAGGCGATGAAATTATACCCAGTTCGCATGCACAATGGGTCACGAGGGATTTATTCGATAGGACTAAATCAATCCTGGCGCACCAAGGACTAACTTTTATCGGCAGTTTTCAGCGTGTACTCGATGACTCGCTCCATAGTGAGAGTGCGCCCCTCCGTCCATGCGCCAACATAGGCTACCTCACCCAGAGCGGAACGCGTCTCATCCCACTGATCTTGATAGGTGACTTTTTCACTGGAAGGGAGTGGACACGAAATACTTTCCCGCAGTGCCTCGGAAGCCCCCCATAAGGTCGCGGCGGTTCGGTATGCGGATGCGTGTGCGAACAACGACGCCAGATTTTCCAGCGAATAGGCAATTCCTACTTTATCTCCCAACTCACGCCGGAGCAGAAGGCTCTCCTGATGCAGGGGACGCGACGCGGCGTAATCGCCTTGGACTCGTGCCAGAGTTCCCAGGTTATTCAGGGCGTTGGCGATACTGCGCTTTTCCCCCAGTTCACGAAAAATAGCCAGACTTTCCTCATAGAGAGGGCGCGCTGTGACCACATCGTCTTGATCGGCGGCAACAATCCCCAGATTGGTAAGCGCATTCGCAACGCCCCTCCTGTCTCCGAGTGCGCGGTAGGTAACAAGGCAACTGTCATACATAGTTTGCGCAGCTCCGAACTCTCTGCACTCCAGAGCAATCCGGCCCATGTTATGAAACGCGTTCGCGACTCCCCACTTGTCATCCATTTCCTGCGATATCGCCAGGCTTTCTTCATGCAGAGAGTGCGCCGTGTCGAAATCGCCGTAATCGAAAGCGACAACCCCCAGATTGTTAAGGGCGTGGGTAACGCCGGACTTGTCATGCAACTCGCGTCGGAGAGCCAGACTCTCCGAAAACAGGGTTCGGGCCGCCTCGAAATCGCTCTGACCGCGTGCCAGAGTCCCCGCTGCGTTAAATGCTTTAGCGGCGGCTCCCTTCCGGGCATCTTTCCATTCCTCGGTGCGATTCTGTGCTTTTGCGTTCTCAATAACCCGGGTGAGCTGCTCGCGTCCTTCGCCAAAATAGCCTCGCATCCACCAGAACCAGCCCAATGCACCCGCGAGCCGCAAGCCCAGTGTCGCGGATTCCTCGTCTGTCGAGCAACGGTTCAGTGCCGCCCGGAGGTTGTCATGTTCGGATTCCAAGCGGTTCAGCCCTAACAACTGATCTGTCACGCGGAGTTTCGATTCCGTCTCTTCCGCAAGCACCACGAAATAGTCGAGATGACGACGTTGTACCGTCTCCGAGTCGTAATGCAACTCCCGTTTTTCCGTGGCGTATTGTCTGAGCGTTTCCAGCATGCGGTATCGCATTGACCCGTCGTTTTCCTCGGCAAGGACCAGTGATTGGTTCACCAGACTTGTCAGAACGTCCAGTATGTGACTTTCGTCTACCGGTGGGAATCCGCATACCGATTCCGCCGCTTCAATCGTCCACCCGCCCGCGAAAATCGACAATCGTGCGAGCATGATCTTCTCCGGCTCATCAAGCAAGTCGTAAGACCAGTCCACCAGGGCACGCAATGTTTGCTGACGGGGCAACGCCGTCCGTACACCGGACGTGAGCAAGCGAAACGAATCTTTCAGTCGTTCGTCGATTTGCTCTGCGGAGAGACTGGCGATACGAGCCGCCGCCAGTTCGAGTGCTAGAGGGATTCCATCCAGGCGGGCACATATCTGCCGAACGGCCGGCGCGTTCCTCTGCGTGAGCACAAAGGTCGAGGAGGCGGACAGGGCGCGGGTCACGAAAAGGCGAGGCCCGGCATAGTCGAGCAGTAGATCCGTCAGGGCACGGGGATCAGCGGGAACGGCTTCCGGGAAAGGTAGGGAGGGAACACGCCGGACCTCCTCTCCCGCGACACCCAGTGCCTGCCGTGAGGTAACCAGCACTCTCAACTCGGGTAGTGCCTCCAGCAAAGTGGCGGTCAGGGTGGCACAGGAGGACAGGAGGTGCTCGGCATTGTCCAGAAGGAGAAGAAGTCGTTTGCCCCCCAGGTATTCGCGAAGGGTAGCAAGAGAACCTTTGCCCTTCGCCTCCCGCACTTCCAGCGTTCGCGCAACTGCGGGTAAAACCTGCTCGGGATCGGTCACCGAAGCGAGATCGACAAACCAGACACCGTCAGGAAAGTCTGCCGCGACCTGTATAGCAATCGCCAATGCCAGCCGCGTTTTACCAATTCCTCCACTCCCGGTCAGGGTCACCAGGCGATGTGTATTCAGAAGAGACGCGAATTCGGTTGTCTCTTTTTCCCGCCCGACCAATTCGCTGACGTGCCAGGGTATCCGAAGGAGAGAAGCGGGCGAGGGGATTGAACTCGCTAATGCAGCGGGGACGACGGTAGTCTGCCGCGAAACGCGTTCCAGTAGCCGCTGGTAGTGGGCTTTTGTATCCGCAGACGGTTCTGCTCGTAGTTCGCTATGTAGTAAGAGGCGGAGTTGGCGGTACGCCAGTACCAATCCGGCTTTATCGCCCTGAGACGCTAAGGCTTCCAAGAGCGCACGCTGGCTCGTCTCCCGAAACGGCTCGATGCGTAGGATTTGCCGTAGGAAGCGAACTGCTTCCTGTGCTTCTCCCGCCTGAATCGATTGCGTCGCCAGTGTTTCGAGAGCCGTCAGAAAGGCTTGCTCCCGTGTGCTTCGCTCCGGCAACACCCAGTCGGCATCACAATCCGGCAGGAGCGGTCCGCGATACAGTTCCACAGCACGGCGGAGGGAAGCAGTATCTTTTCGCGCCAGAGCGGTATCGAAGGCGGTCACATCGCAGAAGGCGTCGGCCATATCGAAGGCAATCGTCTGCGGGGTAGACGATACCAGACGATAGGCATCCTCTGCTAATACCTGGCGCAGATTGCTCAGGCTACGGCGCAGATTGTTTAGTGCCATCACCGGGCGGCTTTCTGGCCAGAAGATCGCGGCCAGCCAGGCGCGTTCGACACTGTGGTTGGCGCGTAGTAGCAGGGCGGCTAGTAGCCAGGTCTCCGTCCGACTGCGGGTACGGCGCAACGGAACGCCATCCGACGTCATCTCCGTCCCGCCGAAAAGCCGGATCTGGAGGGGGGCGGGCAACGAGAAAACGGCTCCGATCTCCTCAAGCGTGCTGGTCTGCTTTTCCATGAAACTTAATTCGGTATCCGGCAACGCTTTTCCTTAATCTTTGGCAATGCTTTCGGATACGCAGTCTCGGTACCCTGTAGCCATCGGTATCCGTCGGGTAGCGCGTCTTGCGCGCTACATCGTCCCTGAAAGGACTCAATTCGCATGAAGTATCTCTCGTTCATTGATCGCATCGTATTCTCTCTGGCAGCCGCCGTCGCGGTGTCCGCGCCCGCCGCCGCGCAAACGTTCATCACGGCAGACCGCACCATTGCCGGTGGCAACCCCCTCAGCGGCGACGTGAACGGCTTCCTCGTCATCGGGGCGGACGCCGCCGATGTCGCCTTCCCCAACGTCCTCGCGGACATCACCGGGGGAACTATCGCCGATTACGTCGCCGCCACGAGCCAGAGCATCGTCAACATCAGCGGCGGTCTCATCGGCAAGTTGCCCGAAGGGGGAACCAGTTTCACCGCACTGGCGATCCGAAATGGAAGCACCATAAACCTGACTGGCGGAACCATCAACTCCTTCGTGGCCATCGGACCGCTCTTCGGCGATGACGGGACCATCAACACGTTCAATATGTCCGGCGGTACCGTTGCCAATATCTACAACAACGGCGGCGGCATCGTGAATATGACCGGCGGGAGCATCGTGTCCAACGATGGGTTCTCGCAGGGAAGCCTCGGGAACTACGGCAACGGCATCGTCAACGTCACGGGCGGCACGATGGACATCGTCGGCAACTTCGGATTCGGCGGTGGCGGCACCATCAACTTCGGCGGGACAGCTATTACCAACAGCCTGCGCGTCTTCGACGGCGTGGGGAACGTCACCGGGGGCACCATCGGGGCGGGCGTGACCGTCCGGAACATGGGAGTGGTGAACTTCGCGGGGAGCGGTCTGAACGTCACCTCGTCGGGGGCGCATGGCTTCTTCGACGAGGATTACTTCCAGAATTTCATCATCGCCGACTACTCTATCACGGGCACCCTGGCGAGCGGCACCGCCCTGAACACGACCGTCAGCGCGGGCGTGGATTTCAGCAACGACGGCTCGACGGCGACCTTTAACGCGGCCGCCCTCGCGCCCGACCTGTTCGTCACGACCGACCAGAGCGTCAACACCATCCACAACTATGTCTACGTCGGCATAGACGAGACGTTCTCCAACCCCGCCGATCCGACCGTTACCCTCGCCGACGGGTTCGACACCGTCGAGTTAATAACTCAGAGCGCGAGCGTCACCACCATGACCGGCGGCGTGGTCCGTGACCTCGCCTTCGTCACGGAGAACAGCCAGTTCAACGTCACCGGCGGCGAAATTACGGGAGGTGCTGTCGCCGTGGATGACGCGGCGATTCTGGTCAGTGGGGGCACGCTGGGCTTTCTGAGCGGGGGGAGCAACGCGAAACTGACCGTCAGCGGCGGCAACATCGGCAGCTATTCCCTTTATGACAATACCACCCTCACCTTTCAGGGGAGCGGCCTGAGCGCGACCGGCACGACGGGCCATTTATGGGACGGCTTCACGAACTACATCGCCGCCGGAAACTTCGCCGTGACCGGGACGCTGGCAGACGGGACCGCGCTGGACCAGACGATTCGGGCGGGCGGGGCGAGTGGAACCGGCTCCCAACAGACGCTCGTAGCACCCCAGGCGGCCCCGAACCTGTACCTGACCGAGAACACGACGACTGGCGCACTCTACAATCAGGTCACGGTCGGTCGGAGCGCGGATGGGACCGTCAACACCAGCCCGACCGTGACTGTCGGGGCGGGTAGCGATCTCGGCACGGTGTTCGTCAATAACCAAGCGACGCTCGATGTCGAGGGCGGTGTGATCCGTGGGAGGGTCATCGCGGGCAGGGATACGAACGTCAACATCAGCGGCGGCACACTGAAGAGCGTGTACCAATCCGGCACCGGCACCGGCAAGATTATGGTGAGCGGCGGCTCCACGGAATACATCGCCCCGCGCAACCTGTTCGTGATGACGGGCGGTGACCTGGCGACTCTGGACACCTACTCCGGGGCGCGGGTCCGCATTGAGGGGGGAAATATCACTACGATGCTCCTCTTCGGCGCAACCACCGGGGTAACGGATGTCGTGATCTCGGGCGGCAGTGTAGGAACCATCAACTTCCAGACCACGGGCAACCTGGTGAACATCCTGGGTGGTTCGGTCGGCGAGGTGTGGGGCGGGGGCGGCGGTGCGGTCAATATTTTCGGCGGGACTATTGGCGCGAATACGCTCCTCAACTTCCGCACGACCTTCACCCAGTTCAACATCTACGGCACGAACCTGCTCCTCAGCGACGCGACTCTGGGGAACTACATCGATAACTTCGGTACCACGGTAAACGGGGTGTGGTGGAACCTGTCGGGCACCCTGCAGTCGGGGTCGGAACTAAGTACGCGTTACTTCGAGCGCAACGGTAGCCTCAACGGACCATCCAACCTCGCTCTAACCGCGACGGTCCCGGAACCCGGCAGCTTTACCCTGCTGGCATTGGTCGGTCTGCCCCTTGCCGGTGTCATCATTCGTGGGCGGCGTTCCGCCTGAGCCGCTTTTACATAAAGGATAGGAGTTACGCAGTTCATCTCAACGGCGGGGTAGACAAAGGAGGCATTGCCTCTCAAAATCATCCCCAACTGCGTAACTCCTGAAAGGAATCAAAACAGCATGGTCATATAGGCAACGCGGACAACGCCACGGTCAACAACGCCGGGTCCTACAGCATCATGCGTGAGACGTTCCTGATCACGAGTCCTGGAGTTGTCAGTGGCAGTGCCGGTTCCGCGCGAATCGCGATACCATCGATGGGAGCGTGTCTTTAATGGGCACGGGTGGCATGGGGATGTTGCTTCGGTACAACTACGGCAACCGTCCCACGTTCGTCAATTCGTCGTTCCTGCTGGAAACGTCCGCACACATCTACGGCAACGGGTATCAGATTTATCTTACCGCTTCTGTACGCCGGTGCGCAGAAGCATCAGCGAATCGTCGCGCCGCTCCAGAAGCAGGGTGCATCCGTCGGCGGACGATGATACGCGCTTGACGCGTATGGGTCGTCCGGTCCGCGCATCGGGCGGGAAGCGTAATTTTGCGACGAAGTTCCCCTGCCGGTCCAGCGTGAACAGCGTCTCGTCCCCACTGAGTACGGTGATCGCCGAGCCGTCGGCGTTGATCGCCGCGACTTCGGGGCGGAACAGTGCGCTGCCCTTGTCGGCGAAAAGACGTTGCCCTTCGCCGCCGAAAAAAGCGAGCCGCCAATCGTCCGCGTCGTCGGGGCGGGGTCCGCGCAGGTAGGTCACGGCGACATATTCGCCATTCGCGGAGAAAAGTGCGGTCGGGTGCGCGGCTCCGTCCGGCAGGCGCGCCTCCCAGAGTAACGCCCCGGTCTTCCCGTCGTGGACGCGCACCCTGCCTTCGGTTTCTTTCGCTCCCCGTACGGAAAGCACCATTATACGTGAACCGTCCGCCGCCAGCGCGACACGGCAGGCACGGTCCGCTTCCGTTTCGGCGCGCCGCCAGCAGTTCCTTTTTTCGATCAGCGAGCAACTCAACACCCCGGCGGGCGACCAGGTTCCGGTGGCGATCCGGGGTGCATCCGTAGCGATGGCGAGTGATTCCGGGATACCGTCCGTGGCTATCGGTTTCATTTTTGTCGCCGGGTCGCGCACTTCGTACACGGACTTCCCGCCCGTCCCGATGAAAGCGACGTTGTTCGCCCCGAACGCCGTGCTCCACACGGCTCCGTTACCGGCGAAGACGCGGGAGGATCGGTCGCCGCGCTCCGGGTGCAAAACCACGACGGAGTTCCGATCCGGGTTAAGGCGGGAGTAGGCAACCACGGAACCGTCCGGGGCGACGGCGACGTGGTTCACGCCGGAGAGCGGCGCGGTTCGCCACAGCATCCTTCCGGAGTCGCCGAGGAGACGCCGAACGCAACCCTGATTGTCCGCCCAGGCGATGTTGGAGCCGTCTGCAGAGAGTCCCGAATAAATAATCCCGGGCACTGCAACCGCCCACCCGACCCGCCAGCGACCGTCATTCGTCGGGATGTCCTGCCGCCGGGGGAGCGTCGGGGACGATTCGGGCGGCGTCGCCACGGCGGGCGATGTAACCGCGCGTACCAGAACGCCCAGTCCGATGGCGATTCCGGCACCGAGGAGGAGCCAACGCTTCATTGCAGGTTTTTCGTTTCGGAAAGGTTGCTTCATCACTGCTTACGACCGGCGACCATGCGCACGAAATAGCGGTGCAAACGCGTGTCATCCGTCAACTCCGGGTGGAACGCGGCGGCGAGCAGATTGTCCTCGCGCGCCAGCACTGGCTTGCCCGCGAAATGCGCCAGAATCTCGACCTGACTGCCCGCGTCGGCGATATAGGGGGCGCGTATGAAGACGCCGCGCACGGGTTCCCCGCCCGCAACGTCGTCGGGCACTGACAGGTCGGTCTCGAACGACTCGGTCTGCCGTCCCCAGGCGTTGCGCACCACGGAAATATCCATCAGCCCGAGCGTCGGCTGTCCGCCGCACTTCTCGCCGCCGTCGATGCGCTTCGCCAGCAGGATCATTCCGGCGCACGTCCCGAAGATCGGTTTACCGGCTTCGTGCGCATCCCGGACCGCGACATCCAGACCGTACCGCTGCATCAGCCGCCCGATGGTCGTGCTCTCGCCGCCCGGGATAATCAGTCCGTCACACGCCGCGACTTCTTCCGGGGTGCGAACCTCGACCGCGTTTCCGCCCGCCGCGTTCGTCGCTGCGACGTGAGCGTCGTATCCGCCCTGCAATGCGAGTACACCGATCCGCGACCGATTCGCCGATTCTTTGTTCATCGCCGTATTGTATCGCGCGATGGGAAGAGAATGTCGTGGTGTGATGACGCGCTCGATTTTGACGTATACTCGTACGGGTTGTCGCAATCCGTGGCGCGTTTCGCGGCGAAGCCGACCCGGTAAGTACAGAATTATGATAAACAATAAACGTGTCGTGGTCGTTCTGCCCGCGTATAACGCCGCACTGACACTCGAAAAGACCCTCGCGGACGTTTCGCCGGGGATCGTGGACGAGTTCATTCTGGTCGATGACCGCTCGAATGACGATACTATCGCGGTCACACGGCGGTTGCACATCCCTTACATCGTCCACGAAAGAAATCGTGGGTACGGCGGGAATCAGAAAACCTGCTATACCGAAGCACTCCGGCGAGGCGCGGACATCGTTGTCATGCTCCACCCGGACTATCAATACTCGCCCAAACTGATCGGCGCGATGTCGTGGCTGGTGGCATCCGAGGAGTTCGACGCGGTTCTGGGGTCACGGATTCTGGGCACCACGGGCGCACTACAGGGCGGGATGCCCTATTACAAGTATGTGGCGAACCGCTTCCTGACCGCGACGGAGAACGTGTTGCTCGGGATCAAACTCTCGGAATACCACACCGGGTACCGGGCCTTCAGCAAGCGTCTGCTGGAAACGCTCCCGCTGGAGGAAAACAGCGACGACTTCGTCTTCGACAACCAGATGCTGGCGCAGGCGGCTTACTTCGGTTTCAATATCGGCGAGGTATCCTGCCCGACGAAATACTTCCCGGAAGCCTCCTCGATCAACTTCCGCCGCTCGGTGACGTACGGGTTCGGGGTGCTTGCGACGGCGTTCGATTTCCGCCTGCACAAGTGGGGTCTCGCGAAATCGCCCCGCTACTCGGACACGGGGCGTACTCTGGGTCAGGGCGTCGATCCGATCCCGGCGGCGGAGGTCGGGTAACGGCGACGGCGGGCGCGTTCCCGCCGGACGCGCCCGCGCGATGATTACTTCGACGCTGTTTCCCCTGTCGCCGAACCTGCCGCAGTTTTTGCAGAGTCGGCGCGAATCTTGTCTTAATGGTGTTCGGCTGGTAGAATAACCATCTAATGGCGTATTTAGAAGACCTCCTGGACAAAATCCCCGACCCCATCCTCCGTAAACAAGCAAAAGCCGCGCTTAAAGAGCGGATGACGACCGAGACTTTCGGTTTGCGCTTCGAGAAACACCTTCCCGAAATGACCGCCCTCCCCGGTGTACCGGTCAGTGTCGGCTCGGTAGTGATGTGGCGCGACAAGCCGAGCAGTTCCTGGCTCCGTATCGTGGAGGAGATCATCGATGGTACTGCCACCCTCCGACCGAAACCGACGGAAGGCGACGCGGCACCGATTGCCCGGGAAACTGCCCCCGTAGCCGATCTGATCGTTTGCAAGGAGTTTAACGAACCGATCTACCCCGGCTTGGCAGTGGACGGCGAACCGGTCGAGCGGGGCGGCGCGGACAAGCCCTGGCATATGGTCATCAACGGCGAGAACGCTCACGCCGCCGAACTGCTCCGCTACCTGTACGGCAGAAAGGTAGACTGTATCTATCTCGACCCGCCCTACAACACAGGCGCGAAAGACTGGACGTACAACAACGACTACGTAGACGCTACCGACGGCTTCCGCCACAGCAAATGGCTGTCCTTCATGGAAAAGCGGCTCGCGCTAGCGAAAGACCTTCTCAAGCCGGACGGAGTGTTGATCGTGACGATTGATGAGCACGAAGTGCATCATCTTGCGATGTTGATGGAAGAAGTATTTCCCGGCTATCTCAGGTACATGGTTACGATTGTGATCAATCCGAAAGGAACAGCAAAGAGTAACTTCTCGCGCACTGACGAACAAGCATTTTTTGTTGTACCAAACACTGGCTTCGAGATTATCGCTCCCAAGCCTCTGCCAAAGAGCGTCTCTGACTTTCGCAAATCTGAATCGGAAGACGATGATGAAGATGACAGCGATTCGGAGATAGAGTCGTTTGACGAGCCAGTAGCAACGAAGGGAGATTTTGAATATCAGCACGCACGCCGTCGTGGCACGGAATCTTCCTACCGTCATCAAAGACCGAACCAATTTTATCCAATTTTTATCGACGAAAAGAAAAAAATTGTTGTCAAAGTTGGTCACTCACTCCCGCGTGATGTTGCGCCAGACTTGACATTCGACGGAAGATTGCGACCGATCTATCCAATTGATAGAGAAGGAAATCACCGCTGTTGGCGATTTCATCCCGATTCGATGCGTAAAGAACTTGATTTAGGCAACCTTTTCGTTGGTCAATACAACAAAGAGTTTGATTCGTGGACGCTGAATATTCGACGCCCCAAGAAGGTAGATAAAAAACTCAAAAGTGTTTGGGACGATACTTCTTACGATGCTGGGACACACGGGACGGGTATGATTCGCCGGATATTTGGAGAGCCTGGCTTTTTCGCGTTCCCCAAAAGCCTTTACTGAGTAAAGGATTGCGTCGCCGCTGTCACGCGGAACCGACCGAACGCACTGATTCTGGACCTTTTCGCCGGGTCCGGCACCACGTTCCACGCAACATGCTTGCTCAACAGCGAGGACGACGGCAAGCGTACCTGCGTTCTCGTCACCAACAACGAGGTTCACCCGGACGTGGCGAAAGGGCTTATCGCGCAGGGGCACCGGCGCGGCGACCCCGGATTCGAGTCGCACGGCATCTTTCAGCGCGTCACACAGCCGCGTTGCCGCGCCGTCGTCACGGGCAACCGCCCGGACGGTACGCCGATTCCCGGCAATCATATCGGCGCTCGCCCGCTCGCCGACGGCTTTCCCGAAAATGTCGCCTTCTACCGGCTGACCTATCAGGAGCCGGAGTCGGTCGAGATCGGCGCACAGTTCGTCGCCATTGCGCCGTGCCTGCACCGGATCGCCGGAGGCTTTGGCGCGGTAATCGCCGAGGAGGATAGGGGAACCGGGTACGCTCTGCCGGACGACGCCCGCTATGGCGTCCTGTTTTCCGACCGTGCCGCCGCCTCGTTCTCTGTCGCTCTGGACGGCCGCCCCGATGTCCGTTGCGCGTTCATCGTCACCGACTCGCCGGAATCGTTCCGGGAACTGCGTGGGATGCTCCCCGCGCATGTCACGGAAACGCACCATCTGTACCGCGAGTATCTGCAGAACTTCCGCCTTCACGCCGGTTCGGAGATCGCCTGATTATGAAAGTTTCCCTGAAGCCGTTCCAGGAGGACGCCGTCGCGCAACTCGTCAAGGCACTCCACCGAGCCGCGCGGAATGTCCGAATCGAACCGGATGATAAGTGGGCGATCACGTTCGCGTCGCCGACCGGCTCCGGCAAGACCGTCATGGCGACCGCCGCCATCGAGCAGATACTGGAGGGCACGGACGAACACCCGGCAATGCCCGACGCCGTGTTTCTCTGGATCACGGATAACCCGCAACTCAACGAGCAAACGCGCCAGCGCATGAACCAGATGTCGTCGCGCCTCGACTACTTCGCCACTGTCACCGTAGACGAGGCGTTCGAGCGGGAGAAGTTCGAGGGCGGGAAAGTCTATTTCCTGAACACGCAGAAACTCGGCGCGAACTCGCTACTGGTTCGCTCCGGCACCGACCAGCGCACCCACTCGATCTGGCAGACCGTGCGAAACACGGTGCGCGACAAACCGCACCGCTTCTTCGTGGTCATTGATGAAGCACACCGGGGCATGAACCAGACCACGGCGAAAATCAACGAAGCAAATAGCCTGATTCAGCGATTCATTCTCGGCAATCCTGAGCAGAACCTGCCTCCCATTCCGCTGATAATCGGCGTTTCCGCGACCCCGGAACGGTTTCAACGGTTGATCGGCACCGGTGGCGGGCGGCTCGTTCAAACGGTCGAAGTAGACCCCGCCGACATTCGGGAATCCGGCTTGATCAAGAGGTCCATCGGTATCACGCACCCGACCGAAACCCAGCCCGGCGACATGACGCTCCTGACTGCCGCCGTTCGCTCTTGGAAAGATTACGGGGCAGCATGGCGGCAGTATTGCGCTGGTGAGAAGATCGCGCCGCCCGTGGACCCGATTCTCGTCATTCAGGTACAGGATGGCACGAGCGACCGTGTGACGAACACCAACCTGCACGATGTGCTGAACTCCCTTCTCACTGACTCGCCGGAGCTGCGCCATCCCGGTCGCATCGTCCACGCTTTCGATCAGAGCGACAAGGTGGAAGTGAAAGCGGACGGCTCGGATTTAGTCATTCCCTACCGGCAACCGTCGCAAATCAGTGGCGACGAAAACGTGCGCGTCGTGCTCTTCAAGACCGCCCTTTCGACCGGGTGGGACTGCCCCCGTGCCGAGGTAATGATGTCGTTCCGAACCGCCGCCGACGCCACGTACATCGCGCAACTCGTCGGGCGCATGGTGCGTACCCCGCTCGCGCGACGCGTAGATTCGGACGAGTTCCTGAACACCGTCGCTTTGTACCTTCCGCATTACAACAGTGCCGCGCTGAACAAGGTTGTGGAATACCTGACCAAAAAGGACGGCGAATCACCGATCACGGAAGTCAAGATCAATGAGCCGACGATCCGTGCCGAACGCGCGGAAGGACTGGACGACGTGTTCGCGGCGATGGCACAACTGCCTTCCTACACCGTGCCGCGCAACACGCGAGGGAGTGAGATTCGGCGTGTGCTAAAATTCGGACGCCGCCTGATGCTGGACGACTTCCACGGGGAAGCCTATGACCGGGCGAAACAGATTCTGCTTGACGTGCTCGACGCGTCCTATAACCGACGGAAAAACGACCCGGATTTCGTGCGGATGACGCAGGAGACGGAATTTCTGGACGTGCGCCTCGTGTCTTTCCTGATGGGCGAGGGGTTGGACACCGAAGGGGCGCAGGAGATGCGTCTTCCCGTGTCTGACGAGAACATCGACGAGTTGTGGGAAGCCGCAGGCAAGAAACTGTTTGGCACGGAACGATTGCATGTCGAATGGTGGCGACGACGGTACGCGCCCGAGAGCGACAAACCTACCCGCAAGGTCGTGTCCCGGCGCGTCAAGTTAGCATTCGCCGCGCTTGCCGATGATGCTGACATCAAGCGCGACCTGGAGCGAGCGGCGGAGGCTCAATCGCGCACCTGGACGACGTTGTACGCGCAGGGAATCAACCGTTTGCCGGACAAAAACCGACAGGTCTACGATGAGATTCATGGACTCGCACAGGAGCCGGTTGAAACGCGGCTGCACCTCCCGGACGCGATTGAGGCGAAGAAGGCGACGCAGACATGGCGCGGGCACCTATACCGAACGGACGCCGGAACGTTTCCCGCTGAACTGAACACGTGGGAAACCCCGGTTCTTACGGCGGAAACGAAGCGTGGCGACTTCGTCGGGTGGTTCCGAAACACGCCGAACAAGCCGTATGCCCTCGCCGCCACGTACCGAGAGGGGGAAAAGAACCCGTGGAAGCGGGTATTCCCCGACTTCCTGATGGCACGCCGCGTCGCCGGGCATATCGTGATCGACCTCATAGACCCACACGGGACGCATCTGGACGACGCCGCGCCGAAACTGGTCGGTTTGGCGGACTACGCCGAGAAGCACGGCGCGTCGTTCGGTCGCATCGAGGCGATCATTCTGGATGGCGACGGCGCGATACGCCGCCTTGATCTGCAAAACCCGGCGATTCGCGAAAAAGCGAAAGAGGTGAAGACACCGCAGGACGCGCGAAAACTGTTCGAGGTTGACGCCGTTACCCCGCCGACCGCGTGACAGTGAGCGTAGGGAAGAGATACTGACACCTTCTCCAATCGCGCGTAAGACAGCGCGAATCTTTTGACGCCGATATTGGGGAAACGGCTGATCGGGGTATAATTACTCTATGACACCGCAATCTACCCACCATCCGATCACGCCGCGCAACAAAAGGCGGGTAACCCGTCGGCGAGATCCCCGCGCGAACACCCCCCTTGTCGTCGGGAAGTCCTTACTGACGGAAAACCAGCGGCTTGCTATGGCGTTCAAGGACGCCAAGCCTGACCCGACTTTGGATAAGATCTTCGAAAACATTAACGCCGCCCGCACCGCCGAAAAACAGAAGGCGTTGAACGAGGGGCTACCTTGGGATTGATGCTGATTTTTCTTCTGGATACGAACATAGTCAAGTATTTGATCGAAGGGAACGTCGCCGTACGAGACCGCACTGCAAACGCGCCTGGAACGGTTCTAATCAGTACATTGGTACTCGAAGAGATTCTGATACAAGGATTCGGTGTGGAAATCAACAACATCCGGAGTGGCAGGTCTAAGGCGAACCTCGAACTCGTCCATGCGAAGTTCGCCGAGGTATTTCACTTTCTCGCCGGGTCAGCATTGACCCCCTATACCAATGAAGCCGAAGCCCTGTTCAAAACCTACCGCGCCGCGAAACACAAAGGCATGGACGGGCGCATCGCCGCGCACGCGGTCACGCTGGGTGCGGTATTGGTTACGGAGAACGTCCGCGACTTCACCGGCGTCCCCGATCTCGTCGTGGAAAACTGGGCGGAGTAGGGTTACTGTAGTCCGCTCTGATGTATATCAAACCTTTTCCAGCCGCGCGTACGATAGTGCCAGTTTCTTGACCCCGATGTTCGGGAACGCGATGGACACCTGCGCATCCTCGCCGGACCCGACCAGCGAAACGACCACGCCGACGCCGAAGACCGCGTGTTTCGCCTTGTCTCCGATCTTGAGCGGTGCCTCGGCTTTCGATGCGGGACCTTTCGCGCGGTCGGCGGCGCGGGTCGCGGTCCGGGCGTCGTCCCACGACTCGGGCACCTGCGAGTATTCGTCGCGGACCGCTTTCGCCGAGAGCGATGTCCCGCTCCCGCCGAACGTAGTCCGGTTTTGCAGCGAGCGGGGCAGTTTCATCAACTCTTTGGGCACTTCGCGCACGAAGCGCGACAGGGTGCCGATGTTCGTGTTGCCGAAGATCGTGCGCCGTGTCGCGTAGGTCAGGAACAGTTCCTCCTTCGCCCGGGTGATTCCGACGTACGCCAGACGGCGTTCCTCTTCCAACTCGGAATCGTTCTGTAGCGAGCGTGAGTGGGGGAAGACTCCCTCCTCCAAGCCCACCAGAAACACAACGGGGAACTCCAATCCCTTCGCGGCGTGAAGCGTCATCATTACGACCCGTTCGTTCGCGTCCGCGTCTTCCAGAGCGTCGATGTCGGCGATCAGCGCGGTCTGCTCCAGAAACCCGGACAGAGTGGGAACTACGGTAGTATCTTCAAATTGTTTTGTTGCTGTCAAAAGTTCGCGAATGTTCTCGATGCGTGTGTTTGCTTCAATGGTACGCTCGCTTTCCAATTCACGAATATATCCGGTGTTTTCAATAATTTCTGTCAACACCTTTGTTGGCATCCAATCTGGGGTTTGGGCTTTGGTTAATTCGTATTGAAACGATTCGTCTTCATCAAAATCGACGGTAATAGCCTGTACTTCCTCTTTGGGTTTAATCTGTACTTTCCTATGAGCCGTGGCAATTAGTGTAACAAACGCTTCTACTTTTTTCCGCGTTGTTGCGGGTACGCCTGTGATACTTCCGATGTCAGAAACTACATCCCACAAGGAAAGGTTCTCAGCCTCAGCTTTAAGGAAAATCTTTTGCCACGTCACTGTACCTATGCCTCGTGACGGGGTGTTAATTGCACGCTTCAACGAAAGAGTATCGTCAGGATTTTGCACCAGCCGCAGATAACAGACCAGATCCTTGATCTCGCGCCGTTCGTAGAATCGCACACCGCCGACGATCTTGTACGGAACCCGGTAGTTGTTGAAAACCTCTTCCAACGTCCGCGACTGGGCGTTCGTGCGATACAGCACTGCGAAGTCGGACAGGACGCGCTTTTTCGCCACGGTCCCCTCGGGCACTTTGATGCCTTCGGGCGGTTTGGTCGCCGCCAGCACTTTATCGGCGACGAAAACCGCCTCCTCCTGTTCGTTCATCGCCTCGAACAGGTGGATCATGTCGCCCGCCGGGTTCTCGGTCCAGAGTTTCTTGTCCTTGCGCCCCCGGTTGTTTTTAACGACGCTATACGCCGCGTCCAGAATCGTCTGCGTCGAGCGGTAGTTCTGCTCCAGTTTGATAACCTTGGCGTCGCGAAAATCGCGGTCGAAACGCAGGATGATCGAAATATCCGCCCCGCGCCAACTGTACACGCTCTGGTCTTCGTCCCCGACCACGCAAAAGTTGCCCCACTTGCCGGATAGAAGTGAAACAAGCCGATACTGCGCGTTGTTGATGTCCTGGTACTCGTCCACGAGCACGTAGCGAAACTTGTTCTGGTAGTATTCGCGCGTGTCCTCGCGTTGTTCCAACAGGCGCACGGATAGCATGATCAGGTCGTCGAAATCTACCGCGCGGTTCTGCGTCAGTTTCTCCTGGTACAGCGCGTACAGTTTGCTGACGACGCCCTCGAAAACACCGTGGAAATGCGTCCCGAAGTCGGCGGGCGCGATCAGTTTCTCCTTCGCCTTCGAGATCAGCGACAACACCGCGCGGGGAGCGTACTGGCGGTCGTCGAGGTTCAGTTGCGACAAACACTCCTTCATCAGCGTGATCTGGTCGCCGTCGTCGTACACGGTGAACTCGCGCACCAGACCGATGTCCTTGCCGCGCTCGCGGAGCATCCGGGCGCACGTCGCGTGGAACGTTCCCACCCACATCTCTTTGGTCGCCTCCAAGCCGAGCAATCGTTGCAACCGCTCCTTCATTTCTGTGGCGGCTTTGTTGGTGAACGTGACGGCGAGGATGTTGCGCGGGCGTACGCCGTGCCGCCCGACGAGATAGGCGATGCGGTGCGTCAACACGCGCGTCTTACCCGAACCGGCTCCGGCGAAGATGAGCAGGGGACCGTCCTTGTGCAACACGGCTTCCTGTTGCGACGGATTAAGCCGGACTAAGAGGGGATCTTCGGGGTCGAACTCTGGTGCTGGGTGTTGGGTGTCGGGTGTTGGGTGTTGGGTGCTGGGGCGTATGTCGCGATTTGCGGGCGGGGCGGGGGCACTGTCGTATTCGGCGAACGGGTCGTCGGCGTCGGTCTGAGTCGGGAGAATCATGCCGCTATTGTATCGCGCCCGGAAATCGGATGACTTCCATGCACAGGGCGGGGCATCGTTGCCCCGCCCGTCGCGTTTCGCTAATGAACGTGCTCTTCCTCTTCCGGCTCGGGCAGGTTATCCCGGTTGTGCATCCCGAACTCCTCGGGACCGACGCGCAAGGTCTGCTCGAAGCGATACCACTTGGCGTGGCCATCGGCGAAAAGATAGTTCGCTCCGCCGGTGTGGCGGGTTTTCGCGATGTGGTCTTTCTCCCACTCCTCGTGTTCGTCTGGAGCCTGCGGACCTGGCGCGGTGTGCTCCTCTTCCCAAGCGTGATAATCGAACGCGTCGATGTTTTTTTCGCGCTCGGCAACCACGATCTGCTCCGCAGGGAACTTGAACTTCGCTTCCTCGATGGCGTGGGAGAAGAGTCCGTTGATCACGTACGCCGTGTACTCCCTGCCGTTGTCGACGAGAAGTGGACTGGTCGGAGGGAGCGCGGTTTCGTCGTCCTTGTCCAGCGACGGGCATCGGAAAACGTCGCGGCTCTTCAGATACGGTTGTAACGGCTCGAACCAGGTGTACGGCTCTGTGGCGTCGTGGTCGGCGGACATGTAGGTGTCATCGTGGTCCTGAAGGTACTGCAGGATCGCCAGCCCGACCTGTTTCTCGTTCGACAGGCACGACGTTTGCCGGGCTTTCTCCCGCGCCTGCCCGAAGACGGGAAAAAGTATCGCGGCGAGGATGGCGATTATCGCGATCACGACGAGTAGTTCGATCAGTGTGAAGGCGCGTTTCGCGGGTGAGATTCTCGTCTGGCAAATCATCGGTGTTTGAATATCTCTTTCTTTGGTGAACCGGTTGCAATAAGAGACGACAAACCGGCGATAAAAGTTCCACAAGTGCTGTCTTGAAAGACGGCGACGCGCAGAGCAGGGGGCAAAACGCCCAGTGAGATCCCGTCTGCCGACCGCCTTCCGAATCAAATTCGATACCGAAAGCCTCGCGCGGATGTTTATGACAGCGTCAAATCACGTCGGCAGAAACTATCCCGCCCTCCACGCACTGCATGATAATTTCCGATCCCTGCAACAATGACATGCCTAACAGGGGACGGCGCCCCGTCGCCAGAACCCAAACAGTTTGTTTTTCTCCGTGCCATTCGATTTCTGCCTCGTGTACCGCCGCACGGCTATTGCTGTCGTCGGCAAGATTTATCGGCAGATCAAACAGAAAGGGAAACCCTAACGCAACAACTGCTCCGGGAGGCAAAGTAAGAAAACCGATGAATCCAGTGTCAACGACAAACTCGATTGATAGCTGACTCCCATCCGGTCGCAATATTTTTACAGGCATTATCGCCTGTTGTTTCGACACGGAACCAGTCATCATCGTGGAATCCGCTCCATGACACCGCCTATCGTGGCGGCGGTTTTGTATCCGATGCGAATTCCGTAGAGGCGCGGATACGGACGCTTTGCCTGTAGCGACCTTGCCGCCCCGATACCGTCATCGTCCACGGCGTAGTCTCCCGTTTCGGGATCAATGATCACGAACCGACCGATGTTTTCCGGCGTTTCCACATCGAAGCGGATTTTGGTTTCGTACAGGTTTTCGGCGATTCGACCGATCTCGTCACGGCTCATCAGCAGGGTTTGCATAACAGGTTCCTCCACCGTTATTGTACCGCTTCGGCGAAAGGCAATGCGATATTGAAGGCGCGGGTACGCTGGCGTGACGGTAGAGGGTGTTGGGTGTCAGTGGACTATGCGTCTCGTGCAGACGACAAATCAGAGCGGTTCTGCACTCACCTCGCCGCCTTCGGCGATTTCGATTGTCAGTAGCATTTCGCTCAAAAAGCCCGTGCCGAGTAACGGGTTGCCGTCTAATACCAACACTTCCACAGTGCGTGTTTCGCCGTCTTCGTTCTCCCATGGTATCTCGTAGCAGGGGCAGCGTTGCCGGAACGCTCCCGCAAGGTTGATGAGGCGGCTTTCCAGCGTCGCGTCGGGCAGTTCCCGCGCCAGATGTTCCGGTAGCGTTAACTCGCCATCGAAGCCGGTGTCTACAACAAAATCAACCGTGAAATTGCCCCGCTTACCGGGAAGCGTTACGGTGAGGCGCGGCAAGCCGTTTTTGAACTGTCCATTTTCGGTCACGATTTTCCCGCCACCATCCGCCCCGCCAGGAAACGCGCCGCAAGCGAATAGTTCGGCTCCAAACCGATGTCCATGAGCAGAAGTTGTCCTTCCGGTTGACGCGCTCTGATTGCCCGTCGCGCTTCAGAGGAGTTGCGCCCGGTCGCGTAATCCTCGCTGTCAATATGAATCGCAACAACGCGCCCGTTTTCGGCGGGTTCCAGCACGTTTTTTAGTCGGGTGTCGTAGATAGCCAGTCCGCGTTGTTCGATTTCTTCCAGTGTGTAGGCGGTTTGCATATGGGTTTCCTTTCGCGGCTATTGTACCGCGCATACCCTTTTTCGCCGTGATTTGGTATAATTCGGCAGGAACCTACTATGCGCCGCAATTCACCTTCCCGATCTTCTGATAATGTCAGTTGCCCCAGTTGTAAAGGGCAAGGTAGTCACGCTCCTTTCACTTGTACGAACTGCCGAGGGAGTGCGGAAGTGAAATGTGAAATGTGTTTTGGCAGAGGCTCTGACCGAGACGGGACGTGTCAATCCTGTTACGGGCGCGGTTACAATCCGTGCGCTTTATGCCACAGAACTGGCTACGAAGAAGTTTCCTCTTGCACAACGTGTGGTGGTAAGGGGTTCATATCACAAAGCAAGTTGAATGAGTACCAGTTAATCAGGGACGCAAGAGTAGCGGAGGAACAGCGTATCTATGAGAAAAACGTAGTGGAAAGAAAGCGTCTTGAATCTGATCCAATTCATGTAGCGGCTATGGCGGAAAAAGCAGTTGCGATAGCTGAGCAGAGACATTATGGTGGTCCCATTTGTCAAGACACCTAACGACTTTAGTTTCCGGTAAGTGACGGTTTCTCATTTCGCTTCTTTTGCCGCCTGTGCGCCATCACGCCCACAGGCAAATGCTCGAATACCGAGCGTTTC
>JAYULM010000176.1:0-14919 GCA_043763605.1 Armatimonadota bacterium
CTCTCATTCCGATGAGGGAGGGGGTTGGGGGGAGGGAGAAAAAACGCGCGGGGATGAGGTTCCGAAAACACCCAACACCCAACACCGAATCCCCCGCTCGGTCATGGTCATCACCAAGCACCACTTTATGGGCGACGCGATTGTCACGGTTCCGCTCTTGCGGGCTACGCGGCAGGTTTTCGGCGACAAGACCCGCATTTCCGTGCTTACCGGGGCGGCGGCGGCGACCGTGCTGGAAGGGTGCCCGTACACCGACCAGATCGTCGCGTACAACCCCAAGATCGAGCGCGGCTACCTGCGGCAGATGCGGTTCCTGCGCGAAACCGAGGAGACCGCGCCGGAGATGTGCCTGGTCGTGGACCGCTCGTTCCGCTCGGCGGTTCTGGCGGCGACGACACGAGCGAGCGTCCGATCCGGGTTCGCCGTCGAGTTCCGCTCGCCGCTCCTGACGCACCCTGTATCGTACCGGATGGACCGCCGTGAGATAGAATGCTGCCTGGATATTCTGCGCGCCGTGGTTCCCGACGGTCCCGGACCAAACCGCTATGACCCGACGCCGGAACTGTGGCTTTCCGCCGACGAGCACTCACGCGGCGAACAGATCCTCAGCGCGGCGGGGGCGGACGGCTTCGAGACGCTGATCGGCATCCAACCCGGCGCGACATTCGCGGTGAAGCAGTGGAACACCGACCGCTTCGCCGCCGTCGCCGACGCGCTGGCGGCGGACGGGCGCACGGCAATCGTGTTGATCGGCGGCAAAAACGAACTGGAGGCGGCAAAACAGATGCACGCTCTCGTTTCGCCGCATACCCCGGTTTTCGACCTGACCGGACAGACAAACCTGCGCGAAACGATGGGCGTTCTGGCGCAAATGTCGCTTTTCATCAGCAACGATACCGGCGTCGCCCATATCGCGGCGGGGTTACACACGCCGATTGTGACGCTGTTCGGTGCCACTATCGCGCACAAATGGGGCAACTACGGACCCTACAACGCCGTGATCCGTGCCGACAATAGCGACCTTTCCCGGCTCCCCGCCGAACAGGTGACGCTCGCCGCGACCCGGATTCTGCGCAAGGTGCGTTGCGAGGCGGGCGTGGCGTGACGGCTCCTGTTCAAAAAGCATGCATGGTCAGGTTCGGCGGGATGGGCGATATTCTACTCGCGACGCCCGCCCTGCGCGCCGTTTCCGAAACGTTCGGGACCAGCGCGATTGATTGCATCGTCGGCAAAAACATGGGCGACGCCGTGACCGGGATTCCGTATATCCGCCGCGTCACCGAGTGGGACAAGAAAGGCGCGGACGGTCGGCTCCCGGATTTCGTGCGCTTCCTCGCCGGGTTGCGTCGCGAACGGTACGACCTGTTCCTGAACTTCCAGCCGGGGACACGCGCGAACCTGATGGCGATGGCGTCCGGGGCGCGGCGGGTGATCACGTTCCGCAAGGACCGGCGCAAACAGCCCGACACCGGGCGCGTCCGGCACGCGATTGACGACTTCACCAAAGAGTTAGTGCCGCTCGGGATCGCATCCGTGACCGACCGGCGCATGGATTTTCACGTCCCCGAAGCCGCGCGGGAGTCCTGCCGCGCGAAACGCGCCGGTCACGGGGTCACTGGGCGATACATCGTCGTCAACCCGGCGGCGACGCGGCTTATCAACCGCTACCCGCCGGAGCGGTTCGCGGCGGCGATCAGCGCGATCACGAACGCCCTACCCGGTGTCGCCGTCGTGCTGTCGGGCGCGCCGAACGAGCGCGAACTGGCGGATACGGTGCTGGCGGGCGTAACGCCCGGCGCGAACGTGCATAACCTCGCAGGGGAAGTCACGGTCAAGGAGTTGGGCGCACTCCTCGCGGGCGCGGAATGTGTCCTCACCGGCGACACGGGACCGCTTCATATCGCGTCGGCGGTCGGCGCGCCGATAGTCTGCCTGTCGGGAGCCGCCGACCCGGACCGCACCGGACCGACCGCGCCGCGCGATCTCGTGGTGATCCGCCGCGACCTCGACTGCGTCCCGTGTCAGGACCGCACCTGCCGCCGCCGCGACATTGCCTGTATGACCGGGCTACCGGTAGAATGGGTAGTGAATGCGGTTATCAAGCGACTGGAGAAACCATGACGATTACGATCCCCGAAGAGTTGAGCGCGAAACTCGCCGCAATGACCGGCGAGGAACGAAAACGCCGCGTGAAAGAAGAACTTGCCGATGGCGAATACGCTTCGACAATACACGAGAACATTTTAGAGGTGTTGGCGGAGGCAGAACTTGCTAACCGGTTTACTGAGGAAGAAGACCGCGCGGACATGATCGCCGCGGTGAACGAGGGTTTAGCGGACATTGAGGCGGGACGAACTGTATCTCTTGAGGACGAGTTGGCGCGGTGGGAAGTAATGAAAGCGGAACTTCTTGCCCGGAGTCGTAAATGAGCGGTCCGAAGGACGACGCCGAAAAGCCGATTACCTATGCGGTTCGACTCTCCGAACGGGCGAAGCGTGACATCGATTTCGTGACGGTATATCTGGCGGATACAGTTACGGAACGGTTAGCCGTCAACTGGCGTACCGGTTTGAATAAAGCCGTCGGTACACTCTCGCTGTTCCCACACCGGAACGCGATCATCGCCGAGAACTCGTTATTTTCGTTCCCGGTACGAGATCTGCTGTACCGCCGCACCACTAACTCCAAAGCCTACCGCGTCCTTTACCGGATTAAAGAAGAGGGCGAAGATGGTCCGCAAGTGACTCTGATTCATGTACGACTTGCGGAGCGTCCCCCCATAACGGCGGAAGAAGCCCGCGAAATCGAGGCGCAACAGTGATCGCCTCGGACCGCGAATCGTTCGCTGCACTCGCCGACTCCCTCCGCGCTGACGGCAAGCGGGTCGTGTTCACGAACGGCGTTTTCGATATTTTACATGTCGGGCACCTGCGCTATCTCGAAGCCGCCCGCGCCTTAGGCGACGCGCTCCTGATCGGCGTGAACGCGGACGAATCGGTGCGCCGCCTGAAAGGTCCGTCGCGCCCGATCAATCCCGAAGCCGAACGTGCCGAACTGTTGGCCGCGCTCCGGTGCGTGGACGGCGTCTGTGTGTTCGGCGAGGATACGCCGGTGGAACTGATCCGTGCCGTCCGTCCCGATATTCACGCGAAGGGCGGCGACTACGCGAGTCCCGACGTGTTACCCGAAACGCCGCTGGTGCGCTCCCTGGGCGGCGAGGTGGTGATCCTGCAACTCGTGCCGAACCGCTCCACGACGCGCACTATCGAGCAGATGAAACAGAACGGTTAGGGGGCGGCGGTGCCGGGACGCTCTGCGCGCCGAAACCCGCCGTGATATTATTTATAGCAGTTATCCTGAATGGACGCACCCGCACCACCAAACCGCAAATGACCCCCGTGATTCCTTCGACTCCCCGCCGCCCGCTAAAAATCCTGCAAGTCGCGTCCCACTTCCCAAACTGGGGCGGCACCGAAATCCATGTCCTGAACCTGACCGAACGCCTGCTGGCGCGCGGGCACGACGTGACTATCTCCTGCCGACCCGGCTATTTCGTCGAGAAAGAAGCAACACAACGCGGCTTCAAGATATTTCACGCCACGGTCCGCAAGCAACAGGACTGGCACGACGCCCGCCCGTACGGACAGTTCATCAAGGAGAGCAGTTTCGACGTGGTCCACGCACACTGGCGGGCGGATTATCTGGTCGCCCCGACGCTGGCGCGGATCGCGAAGGTACCGGTGGTGCTGATGTCGCACCATTCGCCGTACCCGCTCCAACTCAAAGAGGTGATCGTCCTGCCGCGCTTCGTCGGCAACCGTTTCATCGCGCTTTCCGAGTCGGTGCGGCAGATGCTTCTGCGGTGCGGCTTGCGTCCGGACAAAGTCGTCACGATTCATCACGGTACCGATGTCGCGGCGTTCCGGGAAACCACGGCTTCCCTGGAATCGGTCCGCACCGAATGGGGCATCCCGGCGGGACGCGTCGTGATCGGGATCGCCGGGCGCGTGTCGCCGGAGAAGGGTATCGCCGACGTGATGCGGGCGATGACGAACCGTCCCGAACTGCCGCTCCATCTAGTTATTATCGGCACCGGCAAGCAGGACGATGAAGTGCGCGCACTGTGCGAGACGCTGAAACTGACGGACCGCGTAACGTTCGCCGGGTTCCGCGCGGACATTAACAACGCGATAGGCGCACTGGACGCGCTGGTGCTGGCGTCCACGTGGGCGGAGCCGTGCGCGGCGGTGATCCAGCAAGCGATGGCACTCGAAAAGCCCGTACTCGGGACGGACACCGGGGGAACGCCGGAAATGATCGCGCACGAGGAGACAGGGTTTATTTTTCCGCCCGGTGACGTGGCGGCGGTTGGCGATCTGCTCGCCCGCCTGTGCGCGATGACGGATATGGAGCGGGGCGAAATGGGGCGGAAAGGACGCGCGCGCGTGGAATCGCTTTTCACGCTCGACGGAATGGTGGATAAGATAGAAAAACTATATTACAACGAGTGGGAATGTGCCCAACAAAAAAACAAAGGGAAAGCGACGTGACGAATCCCCCGGACGACCCGAAACGCCCCCTCCGAATTCTGCAATGCGCCTCCTGCTTCGGGAGTTGGGGCGGGGCGGAACTGCACCTTCTCAATCTGTCCGAGCAGTTGGTCAAGCGCGGGCACGAAGTACACATTACGGCGGTGCCGGGGAAGTTCGTGGAGCAGGACGCGGCGCGGCGCGGCATCCCGACGATCCCGATCCACCAACGCCGCACGCACGACTGGCCCCTTCTGCCAAAACTGCAGGACGCGATGCGGGAACACCGGTTCGATGTGGTGCATGTCCACGGCGGGCGCGAGTATGTGATGCCACCGCTGGCGGCGAAACTGTCCCATGTCCCCGCCGTGCTGATGACGCGCCATTTCCATAAACGGGTGCGCTCCCTGCGCCGCTGGATGTATAGCAAGGTTTTGATGGACCACGTGATCGCCGTCGCCGACATGGTGCGCGGCGTACTGATCGAGTCCGGGTTCCCGCCGGAGCAAGTGACAACGATCCATCACTGCACGAACGTGGACGAATTTTCGCCGGACGCGGTGACGATTCCCGCCAAAACCGTGCGTCAGGAGTGGGGCATCCCGCCCGGCGATACGCGGCTGGTGGTCGGGTTCGCGGGGCGGTTCGTGCCGGATAAAGGCGGCGACGTTTTCGTGAAGGCACTCGCGCGGGTGCCGGATGCGGTCGGCGTCCTGCTCGGCACCGGCGACTGCAAGGACGAATGGACGCGGCTCGCGCACGAGGCGGGATTGGGACCGGACCGGATGTTCTGGGGCGGATTCCGCGCCGACATACAGAACGGTTTGAACGCGTTCGACGTGTTCGTGTTGCCGTCGATCTACGCGGAGCCGTGCGCGGCGGTGGTGCAACAGGCGATGGCGATGGGGAAACCGGTGATCGGTACGCGACTCGGGGGCACCCCGGAGATGATCGCCGAGCATGAAACGGGGCTACTGGTCCCGGCGCAGGACGATGCGGCACTCGCCGACGCGATTCGCGATCTCGCGGGTCGCCCGGCGGCGGAACGCAACGCGATGGGCGAACGCGGGCGCCAGCGCGTCGTGGAGCATTTCTCCCTGACGCGGATGGCGGAGCGCACGGAAACGCTGTACCGCCAGATCATCGCGTCCAAAAAAGGGGCGGCGGCGTGACCCCGGTTTCGGTCTACCTGATCGTTTTCAACTGCGCCCACGAGGTCGAGAACGCGCTGGCGTCGGTGCGCGGTTGGGCGGACGAAGTGATTTGCGTGGACAGTTTCAGCACCGACGACACCGTCGCGCGGTGTGAGGCGATGGGGGCGACGGTGTATCAGCGCAAGTGGGAAGGGTTCTACCCGCAACTGCATTACGCGGAGGGGCTGTGCCGCAACGATTGGGCGTTGCGCCTGGACGCGGACGAAACCGTCTCGCCCGAGTTGGAAGCCGACATCAAAAGGCTGTTCGCGGGCGGAGCGACGCCCCTGAACACGCTGTCGGGGTACAAGATCCGTCGGCGCAACTACCTGCAAAAGCGGTGGATTTCGGGTGGCGGCTACTATCCGTCCTGGCATCTGCGGCTGTTCCGGCGTTCGCGCGGCGGGACCATCGCGCGGCGCATCCACGAAAAGATCAAGGTGACGGGCAAAGTCGGTAAACTCGGCGGCTGTCTGGATCACTGGTGCTGGCAGGAAGACTTCGAGATGTGGCAGAATTTTTTCAACTACGCCCGCATCGAAGCCGAGGACATGACCGAAACCGGCAGAAAAGTAAACTTCTGGAACCTGACTTATCTTCCGGTCGGAAACTTCCTGCGGCGTTTTTTCCTGCGCGGCGCGTGGCGGCAAGGAACGTTCGGAGCCGTTACCAGCGTCCGGCACGCGTGCGAGCAGGCGGTGCGCCTTTGCATGGCTTGGGAGATACAGAACCGGGATCTACTGCAAACGCCCGACCCGACGTATCGTTCCGCCCGGCGCGAGCACGAAGAAGCGGAAAGCGGCACCGCGCGCCCATGAAAGTGTTGCTGGTTGCCGGGGGGAAACTTCCGATCCCGCCCGCCGCGTGGGGCGGCGTAGAGAACGTCATCTGGCAACAGTACCAGTATCTCACGCGCCAGGGACACGACGTTTCGATCTTCAACAAAAAAGGGCGCGTCTGGCACGCCTTGATGGCGAAACCCTGGCAATATGATCTGGTCCATCTCCACGACGACGGGCGGGCGAAAATCTGGGCACCGCTCCAGAAACTGCTCCGCTTCCGTCTGGCGATCACGACCCATAACGGCTACACGGCGTTCCCCGACCACTGGCACAAGAAATATCCCCTGACATTCCAGAAAGTCCTGCAAGTCCCCTATCACCTCACGCTCAGCCATGAGATCCGCGATCTTCTCTTTGTGCGGGGCTATGGCGGCAAGGCGTGGGTACTCCCGAACGGTATCGAGACCGCCGCGATGCGTTTCGATCCCGGTCCGGCGGCGAAACAGGCACTGGTTCTGGGCCGAGTACAGCCGCGCAAGAAGCAGGTCTTCTTAGCCGACATCCTCCAGAGCGAGCCGGCTGTCACGCTGGATTTGATCGGACCGACCGACCTGCCCGACTTTTCCGGCAACGGGTCGAACGTTCGCTACATCGGTCCGTGGAACCGGGACGCGGTGGAGAACGACCTGACACAGTACGCCTGCATGGTCCTCATCAGCGACGGTGAGGCACACGCGGGCGTGATTCTGGAGGCGATGGCGGCGGGTCTGTCTATCGTCGTGTCGCCGGAGTCGGCGCACAACCTGGACACATCGTTCCCGTGGGTGTTCGTTGTGGATCGGGACAAGCCGGGGGAGATCGTCGCCGCGCTGAAGCAAGCCATCGCCGAGAACCCCCTATACCGCGCCGCGATCCGCGCCTACTGCGAACGCGCCTTCGACTGGCGGGTGATCGGACCGCGCTACGAGTGTATTCTGAACGCGATAGTTCGCGGCGATGTTTCCGGGGACGGCAGCGAGCCGTTCGCTTATGTCCCGGCGGTCGCGGAAGCAGCGGCGGCAGAGATCACGTCGGCGAAATAATCGGGCAGGTTGCTCGGGAAAAACCCGTCGGTCCCGGCACCCGCCGCCGTTCGAATCTCCGCTACCGTCCACCACTTGTAGTCGCAGATGAAGGCGCGTTCGCCCTCGACCAGATTCGTGTCACAGACGGCGGACGGGTCGCACAAAAGCCGCACCGCGAAGTACCGTTCGACGGAAACCATTTGCGTCGGGTTTGCCGGGTCGCCCCACGGGATCACGCGGCGAACGTCGCGCACTACCGCCCCGATGACCGCGTCCCGCCCCGCGACAAGCCCGGTCTCCTCCCACAACTCGCGCACGGCGGTCTGGTCGAACGACTCGCCGGGATCGACGCCCCCGCCGGGAGTCACCCAGCAGGCGCGCCCGTCGCCGCGCGCCGAAAGGTGCGGGTCGTTCACCCGCAGGAGGAGTATCGCGTGGCGGGACGGTTCTACGATCAGCAGGCGGGCGGAGGGGCGTTCGGGGAGGTGAGATTCGTTCATAGCGCGGGAATTGTATCAGAGAACGGGGCACTTGCGTGTATCCGTTTGGTCCGGTGCAGGTGAATCGCGGGGACGTTTACATCGCACCTGTCTTCTCCAACAGAATGACTTTGAGCAGGCGGAGCAGGACGCGGGGGCGGACGTATTTCCAGGCTTCACGTATCATTTCCGGTGTCGGTCGGGGGGCGGAACGCCGACGCACGGCTCGAAGCGTTTGGAAGGCAAAACTATCGCGGCTACTCCGCAGGAGCCGCCGGAGTGACTCACGGCGTCCGGGATCGGTTTCTTGCGCGAGCAGTTTTTCGCACATCCGGCAGGTGTTCTGTGTGAGTCGTGGTTGGTCCCGCGAGGCGTTCGTGTCGTGTAACCGGTAGTACAGGGCGGGGCGTTGCTCGAACCGGAAAGGGTACCGTGCCGACAGTCGGAGCCAAAGGTCATGATCCTCACATCCCCACAGACTGTTGTCGAGCGGACCATCCCCTAACGAAAGGAGTGCGTCACGGCGTATCAGACATTGACCGGGCGAGATGATCCGGTTTTTCCGGGCGAACGCCCCCCAAACGTCTCCGCTCACCCCGTCCTCAATCCACCAGTTATTTTTGCCCCGCGTGTTCGTATCAGCGAGGGTTCCCCCCGCACCGCTGATGCCCTGCAAAGTCCCGTACACCAGAGCGGCGTTCGGGTCTGAATGAAGTGCCTCGATCTGCCACGCCAATTTTCCCGGCGCGAACAGATCGTCGTCGTCGAGGAACGCAACATACTCCCCGGAGGAAGCCGCGAAGCCCCGGTTTCGTGCGGCCGACTGCCCTGCGTTCTCCTGCGAGAGATAACGGATATTCCCGGCGTCCGCGAGTGGCTTCAAACGCTGGTGGGTGTCATCCGGGGAACCGTCGTTGACGACGACGATTTCATAAGGCGGGGTGGACTGATCCAGAACGCTCCGAACGGCGGACAGGACGAGATCGGCACGCTTGTACGTCGGAATGATGACACTGACACGCGGGGGGTGAGTAGGCATGGTTACCCTTCTACGCGGCGAAATCCATGCGAATTATATCGTAGTCAGCCAAGCCAGTGTTGGAGAGGGTGAGGAGAACCCTCACCACGGAACGCAAAAACGCCCCGCCTTTTTGAAGGGCGGGGCGTTTTCTCCGAGTTTTTTCGCGGCGTTGCCGCCGCAGTGGAGGCGCAGGGACTCGAACCCTGGTCCGAAACATACCTAGCACAAGCATCTACGAGCGTAGCCGTCGTTTTAAATTTCCCGCGTTGTCGCCCGTCGGCAGGCTACAGGCGCGGTAAGCGTGTTAGTTTCCCGTTGTCGCTACACACATCGCGAAGCAGTAGCGGATGTTATTTAACCGGTCCCGTCCATTCCGCCAGTACGGGGCGCGGCTGGCTCACTTAACTATTAATTAAGCGGCATACGCGAACGTCGCCGGAGCGATGTTGCGTGCGGTAGCAAAGTTGTTGTTCTTCGCATTTGTTTTTTTGCCCATTTTTACGAGGCCATAGGCGCCTCGGCTCGCAACCTGACCGGACCACATCCCGTCAACTCCAATCGCCCCCAAATCGCCGGGCGCACAACTCGCGTCGTACGTGGCATCGGCTACTAAAGGAAAACGAACCGCAACCCCGTTTTCGCGTTTCGCCAACACGGTTATTATACCACGGCGTCGGGGACTTTCAATCCTTCGTTTGTTTCGGGGAGTTCGGGGAACTTCGTTCCTCCGCTGGAAGCGTTCCGCTTGGTAATCCTGCGGATTAAGGGGAGTCGTCCGGTTCGCGGGCGAACGTGTCGTTCCTGCGTTCCGCAGGAACACCAAGCGGAACGCTTCCAGCGGAGGAATGGAATTCCCCGAACCCGATCCCACCGGAGAAACGAAATTCCCCGCGTGCTACGGCTTGACCGCGCGCGTTCCGAGTGCCGCGTCGCACGCGCGCAACAGGCGGTTCCGCTCGATCAGCGCGTTGAGAGAGAATCGCTCCGCGATGACGTTGACCGCGATCAGGATTAGCAACAAGCCGATGCGCCCCGGTAGCGGCAGGGTCACGGCGGCGGCTAAGGCACCGGTCGCGCCGAGCAGGTTGCTGCCGGTATCTCCCATCATCGTCTTCCCACGCGCGTCGCTCCACCACTCGGTCGCGGCAGCGACGACCAGCGGTCCGAGCAGCACACCGGCGGGCGTATGATGGAGTACGTCGTCCGGGAGCATGCCGGGCTGGATGTAGCGCAACTGGTACAGCGCGAGAAACGTCGCCGCCGTGACCGGGAGCGCGTACAGGGCAAAGAACCCGAACTGCGCCCGACCGGGGCGGGTGTCCAGCAGGTTCAGCGTGTTCGCACCGAGGGCGATAATGGTTGCGGTCAGCAGGAGGTTCCCCCAATCGAACCGGTGGATCAGGAACGCCGCCAGAAGCGCGAGGACACCGCCCACGACTAATTTTATCGCGCCCGTGGTCGGCTTTCCTTTCAGTAGCGCGCCGATGTGCCCTTTGAAGCCCCCGACCGCGCGCGAGCCGAACTTGTCGTCGAACAGACCGAGGATGCCGAAGCCGACGCACACCATCAGGAACGGCGGAGCGAACGCGATCCCGAGCGTCGCGCCGGTCGTCGGCAGGAACCCGTAGACCGCCGCGCCGACCAAGAGAAACGTCAGCCCGGTCGCGGAGGGGATCACATTTCCGGCGAAGTTCGGCTTCTCCATCCCCCAGACGCGACAAAGGATACGGGACAGGAACGGAGCCGCCGCGCAAAGCAGAACGAACCCGAAGCCGATCAGGGCGAGTGTGAGTGGCGTCATCCGGGGTGGCGTCCTTTGAACAAGCGTGGCAACAACGCCTTCGCGACATCGCGCCATTGCCGCGCCCGATGCAGGCGGGCGCGCAGATCGTTGCCGGTGACGCGGTGTGCCATCTCGGTCGGAATCTCCGCGACGCGGTACCCGGCTTGGAGCACGTCGATGGTCAGCGCGGTTTCGACACCGAAACCGTCCGCGAGCGGCAACGCGGCACCGAACACGCCCCGCCGTACACATCGTTGACCGGAAAGCGGAGCCGCCATCGTCCGCCCCGTGGTCGTCTCGATCCCCCACCGAGCGAGACGCAGGACGAAGCCCATACCGCCGCTTTTGGCACCGCTCGGGAGTTTGGGGAAAGTTGCAATCGTCATATCCGCTTCATCGCGCACAATCGGTGCGATCAATTTCTCCCCCTCAACGGCGGTTTCCTGCAAATCGGCGTCGAGAAATAGCAGGAGCGTCTCGGAGTCCGTGATGTGCGCCGCGCCGGTTTCCATCGCCGCCGCCTTGCCCCGGTTCCGCCCGTGCCGCAAAACCGTCGCCCCCGCCCTTTCCGCGAGGTTCGCCGTGTCGTCCGCCGAGCCATCGTCCACGACCACCACTGCGCGGACATGCGGCAGCGTCAGCGCGGCAGCGACCGTGGCGGCGACGCGCTCTCCCTCGTTATACGCGGGCAGGATCACCGCGACTGCCGGGGTCGTCATGGCGACGGGATATTTTCCGGGGCTGGCGGCGGCGGTAGGGGCGGGGCGGGCGACGGTTCCGCGCCGACGCTCGCGGGGAGTATCTGTCCGGCGTCGGGGCGGTAGCCGAACGCGCCCGTCTCCCCTGCCAGCGCGAAGGGAAGCGCGATCTTCCCGGCGGCGCGGTCGATGGCGTCGATGGTCGCGATCCCCTTGCCGCGATAGGTCGGCAGGTACGACACCTCGGTCACGCGCGGTTCCACGGCAACCACAGTCAATCCCGCGTTTTGCCACTCCTCGATGAGCGGAATGTCTCGTTGCGCGAGAAGCGCGGTGTCGCTATCGCCCGTCTCACCGCCGACCAGGACTATATAGCCGACCGCGCCCGCAGTCAGATCGTCCCGTCCCCCATCGCCGAGCAGTAGTCCGGTCGTGCGGTACTCCTCCCAAGAGGACGTGGTACCGGATGCCAGCCGGGTCGCCAGTTTGCGCGCTTCGGATTCCAGAGCGTCGGGCGTAACGTCGGGCATGTTCAGACGTGACCGCCACGCGTCGGGCGGGAGAGTGACCGCCACCGGGATCGCCCCGGCGAGCGTGAGCGTTTCCGTAACCGCCAGCGTCGCGTCCGCGTAGTCGCCCGTCTGGACCACGAGGACGCGTTTGCCGCGCAGGGTTCCGCGCACGGCTTGCGGGGTTAGTTGTGCAAGGGCTTCCTCGGAGCGTTCGCGCTCCCGCGTCTCCTCGCGCAGTTCGGTGACATGGGTTTCCAGGCGGTGGAGCATCCCGGTCTGCTTCGACACGATAGGCGAGCCGATGAACGCCGTGCCGATCACGATCCCGATCCCCAGCGCGAGGAAAATGGCGGATAATGAGGCGACGTGGTAGCGCAGGTCGGTGTTGTTCATGGCGTCCTTATTGTACCGTCCGCGCCGATCAATCTGCCCTCGGCGCGCTCCAGAAAGTGGACCATCGCCGGGACGAAATCGTCCGGGTTGTTGAACTCGATGGCATGCGCCGCCGAGTCGAGCGGCGTGTAGGTGCCGTCGGGGAGCGTCGCCGCTAAGAGGCGCGCGATGCGGTCGGCGACGATGGCGTCCTTGCCGCCGCGTATTACCAGCGTCGGTGCTTTCACCAGGCCCGCCGCCGCGAACGCGTCGTCCTCCATCATAAAGCGAACCGTCTGATAGAACCGCACCGGTCCCATCTGGGAGTACATACCGGCGAGGCGCAGGTTGTAATACAGCGGTTCGTTGAACGCGTCCGCGATCAGCCCGGTCATATATCGCCAGGGCGGTACCATGCGCGTTCCCGTCGTTCCACCCTGAAGGACCATGCCCCCGATGCGGTGCGGGTGCCGCCGCGCGAACGCCAGCCCGATCTGGCAACCGAGCGAATTGCCGACCACGTGGACCCGCTCGATCTTCTCGTGATCCAGCAACCGCGCAAGCCAGTCGGCTAACTCGGGGATTTTCATCGCGCGCAGCCCGGGTGGCCCCTCGGAGCGACCATATCCCGGCATATCCGGGGCGAGCGAGGGGCAACACAAACCGCGCCGGGAAATCTCGCGTAGCGTCGGCTCCCAGACAAGCCCGGAGCATCCCAAACCGTGCGAAAAAAGAATCGGCAGACTCAGCGGACTCGGGGAATCGGAGTCGGGTTCGGGCGGCGCGACGAAAAGGCGTACCCGCCGCTTGTCAAGGAGCCGCCATTCGGTGCGCATCACGCTCTGTTGGGTCACGGGGTCAGTTTACCGGATTTCGGTTCGTCGCGCGCCCTACCCGTGGACGAACGATCCACACTTTGCATGAAAATCGCTCCCCCCCTTGGAAAACAAAAAATCACGTTGCGAACCCGGGTACGGCATCTTATGCTGCACGTTGCGTTTTGCGTCTGCAAAAACATGTGTCGTTAGCTCAGTCGGTAGAGCAGCTGACTCTTAATCCGATTTCAATATGCCCTGGGTCATGGGCGTTAAGAATCTATCTCAAAAAGAGGAAAATGGCGATATAATTTTTGTCGTCATGAATTCACGTTTAGACTAAATTGCAATGTTACGAATCACGTCGCCCCGATTTCGAGAGGGGCAAAAACGCTCCCGATTCCGTGGGTGGAATTATTGCCGGGTTGGGTCTCGGGCACCCGATGCACCAAGTCGGCAATAATTCGACAGGTCCTTGCGAGAGCCGATAGCCCACTCTCGGACTGCGCCCCCGATACAACGGCTTAAGCCACCGATTAGTCTAAACGTGAACATGAAAGAACGAGCAAGAAATGAACTGCCGACGGTCTGGGAAGTGCCCGATGCCTTGTGGGAGAACTTCGTCGCCCCTGTCTTGAAAGAGTTCGACCCGCCGAGCGAACGCGGTCGTCCCCGTGCGGACCCGAGGCGTTGTATGAACGGGATCATCTATCGGGCGAGAACGGGATGCCAGTGGAACCATTTACCGACTGAGTTCGGGGATGATGCTACCGTTCATCGCACTCTGAAGCGTTGGGAGGATGCGAAAGTTGCCTGAGCAACTTTGCGCGTGAAACAAATCTTCGACAGAATCTGGGCGTTGCTCCTGTATCACTGCGACGATTTGTCAGCGGTTCACTGGGAGTGCGTTTGCACACTTGCAAACAGGCAAGCTGCCGATGGGACGCTCAACAAGGCGCGATTCATCGGTAAAAAGGGGGCGAAGGCGGAACGGGTTCCCAAACCACACAAGGCAAAGGGAGCGGTCCTAACCCGTGCGACCGTGGGAACACCCAGAGGGTACCCGGCGTCAAGCAGTCATTGCTTGTCGAAGGAGATGGCGGACCGCTTGCTTGCTGCATCGCGGGTACAGCGGAAACGCGTTTCCGCGAAGGAGCCAACGTAAACGACCATCTGCTCCTGGCAGGGACATTAGATGCTATCGTTGTCGAACGCCCTGAGCCGAGCGAAGACAAGCCGCAGAATCTTTGCTTGGATAAAGGATACGACAACGAACCGACCCGTGGAGTGGTTTCCGATCGTGGTTACACGGAGCATATCCGTTGTATCGGGGAAGAGAAGAAAGATGAGCAGGGCGAAAAAACGCATCCTGCCCGTCGCTGGGTCGTCGAGCGCACTTTTTCGTGGCTGTCACGCTGGCGCGGCATTTTGGATCGATGGGAGAGCGCGTAAAGTTGCCTAAAGCAACTTTCGCAAGAAGCCAGAGAATTATCTGGCGAACTTGAAACTCGCGTGTGCTTTGTTGTGGTTCCGAAAAGCATGGCAAGCAAACTCACCAATTTTGAGATAGATTCTTAGACTCTATCTCAAAAAGAGTAAAATGGCGATATAATTTTTTTCGTCATGAAAGAACGAGCAAGAAATGAGCTACCGACGGTCTGGGAAGTGCCC
>JAYULM010000177.1:0-14898 GCA_043763605.1 Armatimonadota bacterium
CGTCCGGAGGACGCTCGGTGGCGGAGCCACCTATAGGCGTCGGTGAAACCGATGATCGCATCCGATGATCGCATCCGATGATCGCATCCGATGATCGCATCCGATGAACCCAACCGATGATCGCATCCGATGATCGCATCCGACGGACACAACCGACGGACACAACCGACCACTATTCACTAACCACTGACCACTGACTCAACACCTAACACCCAACCTAAACATTCCAGGCGAAAAAACCGACCAAATACAGATGCGGATAAATTACCCACTTGACGGCTCGCCCGAAGTGGTATATACTGCAGAACGGATTAACCTATGCCATTCACTGAGTTACTGGAAAAGGGTTCCCCCCGGGTGAACAAAAACGCGGGCGTACCGCGCCATACGCAGGTTAAGGATATACTGCGCGATCTGGTCACGAGTGGCAAATATCAACCCGGGGACAAGATTCCCGCCGAATTGCAATTAGCGGACCTGATGGGCGTTTCCAAAATGACCGTGAATAAGGCGGTCCTCGCCCTCGCCGCCGACGGCTTGTTGATCCGCGAAGTCGGACGCGGCACGTTTATCGCGCCCCCGACCGCGCCGACCGCGCCGCAACCCAAGTCGTACGAAATCGGCAATGCCCCGCGCAAGATAGCCCTGTCGTTCGTCGAAGGCGCGAAAGACGTGCTCGGCAGTTCCTACTACGGCGGTATCTATCGTGGCGTCGCCGCGTACATGGAGGAAGCGGACGAAGTCGCGGAAATGTCGCTCGCGCCCGCATCGATCAAGGACTACCGCGCTGACGCGGAACGTTCACTCGTGGACGGTCGGCTGATTTTTGCGCCGCGCGCCGAAGCGATTCCCGCCATCGAGGCGTTGTGGACCTCGGGAACACACCCGCTTGTGGTCGTCGGCGCATCCTGGCCCAACCTGAACGCCCCGGCTGTCGACTCGGATAATACCGGGGGCGCGTTTACTGCGGTTCGGTATCTGCTCGAACGCGGACATACACGCATCGCGTTGCTGTTCGCCGAGGCGGAAACCGCGAACACGCAGGACCGCGTCGCCGGGTACCGCCGCGCTCTGGCTATGGGCGGGATCGCCCCCCGCCCGGAATACGAGATTCAGGCGGAGGCGGCATGGAAAGCCGGAACTACCGCCGAGGAAAAGCTGTTCGCGCTATTGTGTAACCGTGCGGAACCGGTGACGGCGATATTCGCTGCGGGACACTATCTTGCCCTGGAAGCGTTTAACGCCGTGCGGATAAGCGGGAAGACGATCCCAACTGACGTGAGCGTGATCGGCTACGACGACGCCACTGCGGCGGATCTGATCCACCCGCGCCTTACGGTGATGCGCCAGCCGCTTTTTGAGATGGGGCGACGTGGTGCCGAACGCTTGTTGCGACTGATGGGCGACCCGGACGCCGAGCGGGACGGTCCCGTGGTGCGCGAGTTGCTCCCGGCGGAACTGATCCCGCGCGAATCGGTCGCTCCGGTGAAAGTGAAATAGTTGTCTCCGTGTTCGGGCATCGTAGCCATACAGATTTACGCTAAGCAAACCAATCTTTAAAAGACGGAATCTTAAGAAGGAACCTGAAGAATGAACAAAACACACAATCGTCCCAACGGCGGCTTTACGCTCATCGAACTGCTTGTCGTCATCGCCATCATCGCCATCCTCGCCGCGATCCTATTTCCGGTATTCGCCCAGGCGCGCGACAAAGCCCGCCAAACTGCTTGTTTGTCCAATCAGAAGCAGATCGGTTTGGGAATCATGCAGTACATACAGGACTACGACGAAACGTATCCGGTTTGCAACCAGACCTACAAGCCACCCGCGACTGCCGCGCAGGTTACTATCGGGCGCGTTTCCTGGATGCGCCACCTGTATACGTACACAAAAAGCATTGATGTTATGAGGTGTCCTAATGCTCTGTTCGGAGATCAGTTAATCACAACCGGTCCGGCGAACGCTATCGCGATTCCGGATGTGAACGGAGCCGCGCCGAACCTGATCTTCAACCGCCGCTCCCTCGGTGTGAATCGCTGGGTGTTTATGGCAGCAGCGAATGCTACTGTCCCGCCGATACCGATCCCTGAGAGCACAGTGGGACGTCCGACCGATTTAATTATGGTTTCGGATAGTGCGGCCGACATGGTCGAACAGCCTTGGTACATCACCTACGCGAACTGGAAGTCGCCGAACTACTCCAACTCCGCTGATTTTATGAACGCTCCTTACGTTCTGGCAAAACGCCAGGCGGACATCGGCAAATTTGGCCGACATCAGGGCGGGGCTAACATCGTTTACGCAGATGGTCACGCGAAATGGAGCAAGAACGAGGCATTGAACTATAACGGTGCCACGCCGTTTATCAACGCGAATAAACCCGCCTTGCCGCTTACCGGCTCCAACACCACTATCTATGGGTACTTGGTTCCGTTCGCGCCAGACGATCTGCGATTGAAATAATCGCACTCCGCATGTGGGAAACAGGGCGAGCCTCCGGTTCGCCCTGTTCTGTTTGACGGGACCACGTAACGGACGCGTAGGCACAGCGGAAAACACGCAAGCAGGAATCCGATACCGAAGCGGCGAATCGTCTGGCACAGGGCGGTCCGCCGCCACTTTTCTCGTAGAGGACAACGCCAATGCCGACCTTCGCTCTTGTTTACCACCTCAAAGGCTCCGACCAGAAACCCCAGGAAAATCTCGAAGCCGACTCCATCGCCCACGCCGGACAGATCTGCGCGAGCAAGTTCGAGGGCGCGGGCGCGATCCTGTGCCCGCACGACGCCGAAATGATCGTCGTTCCGAAGGACGCGGTCGCCTACTGCCATATCCGCGCCGTGCAACAGCGGCGTGTCTCGTCGGTGCGCGCCCGGAACCCGTTCGAGGGACCGGAAGACGACGACCCGGTCGCGCTCGAAAGCCCGACCGCCGAATAGTGCCCTTGTCGAAACCGGATGCCGCACGGCGCAACCGCGTCCGTCTCCTCGGGCTGTTGCTTCTCGCCGCGCTGGTCGCGGTCGCGTGGCGGTGCGTGTTCCCCCCGGCGACGGCGACGGAGCCGCGCCCGCTGTTTCGCGGCGTGACGTACGAGCGGCGCGTCTGGAAGAAGCCGCGCCCGGTGGTGCTCCATCTGCTGACGATTGACACGCGGACGCCGGGGTTGCGGTTTCTGGTGACGCCCCCCGACGTTCCCGGCGCGGAAAAGCCGCTCCTCGCGCGCACGACAAGCGAGTTTCTGCGCGAACGCAATCTGCAAGTGGCGATCAACGCGGATTTCTACTATCCCTGGCAATCGAATACCGCGCTGGATTACTATCCGCATCGGCGCGACCCGGTCTCCGTCGAAGGGGACGCCGTCAGCGAAGGGGTCCGGTACGCGGCACGCGACATGCCGTATCTGGAAACGCTTTATCTGTCGAAGGAAAACCGCCCGTCGCTCGACCCGCCGGAAAATGACACGCCGTGGAACGCCCTCGGGGGGCACGCACTTCTACGCGGCGGCGTTATCCGGACGACTTCCGAATACGACAAGACCGTCCCCCAACCGCGAACGGCGGTCGGCTTTTCCCCGGACGGCAACCGGCTCTACTTCGTCTGCGTGGACGGTCGCCAGTCGGGCTACAGCGGCGGGATGACGATGCACGAACTGGCAGAGTTTTTCCGCGCCCTCGGCGCGCGCGACGCGATCAATCTGGACGGCGGCGGCTCGACCGCGCTCGTGGTCGCGGACCGCACGGGGCAGCCCCGCGTCCTGAACCGCCCGATAGATCAGGGGTTTCCCGGCAAGGAGCGGTACGTCGCGAACCATCTGGGGGTGTATGTGCCGGTTTCTCCTGCCGCTGCCCTCTTGCCTCCCTCCCCCCAACCCCCTCCCTCATCGGAATGAGAGAGGGGGAGCCAGAGGGACACACGGTAAACGTCTTGCCTGCGGGTTCTTACTCCCCCTCTCTCGTTCCGACGAGGGAGGGGGTTGGGGGGAGGGAGGCAAGAGGGGAGGGAGAGAAAGCGCGACTACCTCAACAACCCGGATTTCCGAAGAGTAGACAGCAACAGTTCCTCGACCGGCGCGTCCGTGGTCGTCCGCAGGTACTCCATTCCGTACCGGGTCGCTACCGTTTCCATCCGGGAGCAGAAGCCGTCGAGGGCGGCTTTGTAACGGTTGAGCAGATCGGGCGTGATCGATACCTCGCGCACGTCGCCGGATTCGCTATCCACGAGGCGCAGATCTCCCGAGAGTGTCGGGCTGACCTCCTCGGGCGAGAGCACATGGAGCAATACGACCTGGAAGCGACGCGCCAACAGTGCCTTGATGCCTTTTTCCCAGTTGGGGTCCATGAAATCGGACACGACGACGCAGACGCCCGGTGTCTGTGCACGGCGCGCGTAGTCCTGCAACGCCGTCGAGAAGTCGGTACGTCCGCCCGGCTGGACGGATTGCAGATACCCGAACAACTCCGGGACCGACCGGCGACCGCGCAGGGTCGGGGTGCGACGCGACAGGCGCGTCCGGTCCAGTACGGTCCCCTGCGCGAAACTGGAAACCCCCAGACGGTCGTAGCGGAGCAACCCGACGTAGCCCAGCGCAGCGACTGCCTTGCGCGCGAAGTGGAACTTGTTGGTCTGGATCGGTTCGCCTCCGGTCGGACCCGCGTAGTTCATGCTTTCCGAGGAGTCCAACAGAAGGTGGATGCCCAGGTCTTCCTCGGCGACGAACAGTTTCACGAAAAGCCGTTCGAGGCGTGCATAGGCTTTCCAATCGACATAGCGCAGGTCGTCGCCCGCCGTATACTCGCGGTAGTCGGCGAATTCCAGCGACGCCCCCCGCCGTTCGCTACGCCGTTCGCCCTGCATCCGCGCGGTCGGCGCGCGGTCTACATTGACCGACAGGCGTTCGAGTTTGCGCAAGAAATCAGGTTCCAGAAGCGGTGTATTGGCGCGCTGCTTGTCGGGAGCGGCAGGTGGTGCGGATGCCTCGGCGGTACGAGCGGCGAATGCCGCGCTGACAAGATTTATCATACGTTGTTTTTGCCTGCGATCAGGCGTTCCCTTCTTCATTGAACGGGTCTGGCAAGTCGTCTGCCGAAACCTTCCCTGGAACGACCCGCGCGGAGCGTATGTTCTCCAATCGGAACATGCGATGATCCCGCCGCAACTGGCATTCCCCCTCTAAGTACCAACCATTCTCACTTTCGTAAACGTCACTGATTTCGACGCTTCTCGTAGACCACTGGTTCCGACTGGCGACATAGTATTCGATTTCCGCGATTCCCGTGGAACGCCGTGCCTGTTCCAGAATCCGGCGCGTCCGCCCGACGCCAAACGGGGGCATGGTTTGCCGCATAGATTCGTCGTCATCGGCGCGGTCAAAGTTGGCGTCCGCGAGTATTTCTGTCAACAGGGTGCGTAGCTTCTCGGCAGACGATCCCAGAAAGTCGGGGATTTCCGCCTCGATTCGCGCGGCGGCGGATTCCAGAACTTCGGGCGCGAGATCGGACACGACCCCGTCGCGCTGGAGCAGGGCGCACACGACGCGAAGCGCGGCGATGGCGGCGGTCGCCTCGCCGGTGGAAAGAGGGACGCGGTAAAAATCGTCCATAGGTTTGCAGTGACCGGGATTCTATTTTCTGTTACGCCAAACGCGTCGCGAATGTAACCGCGCCGTGATTTCGTCCGGAACCTCACCCCCCGGGAACCTCACCCCCCAACCCCCTCTCCTATACTATCGGCGTGTGACAATTTCCTGTTAAAATGAAGTCATGAGACGCCTTGTTACTTTGACACTAAATCAACGCACCGAACTGATCCGTCGCTACAAAACCGAAAAGAATCCACGACTGCGCGACCGCATCCACTGCGTGCTTCTCAAAGCCGACGGGCGCACCAGCCGACAGGTCGCCGCGATTCTGCTCACCAGCGAACGCACCGTCAATGATTGGCTCAACCGTTTCGATGCCGGGGGACTTCGCACCCGCTGTGCCTGGGATGTCGGCGGCTCGGAAGCCCGCCTCACGAGCGGACAGTTAGGACTCCTCCGAATCGAACTGGACAAGCACCTCTTCCAGACAGCCAGACAGGTCGCCGCCTGGGTAGCCGAGCACTACCAGGTCCCGTACTCCGAACGCGGGAATGCGCGATCTACTCAAACGCCTCGGATATACCCGCCAGAAAGCCCGCCTGATTCCCGCCCGAGCCGAATAGCAGGCTCAGGCGGATTTTTTAAAAGGAGTATGACCGGGCAAAGACAGAGCGCCGCGCCACCGAGGAAGTCCTATTCGGGGATGCGGTGCATTTCCTGCATAATGTCCATCCGGGCAGTATTCGGGCGAGGAAAGGGGAGCGTCCCGGTCTGTATGCCAATTCGGGACGCTCCCGGTACAGTGTTCCGGGAGGTTACTCGGCTGTCACCGGTAGCTATGTGGGGGTAGCGACTCTGGGGATGGTGAACGCGAAGAGCGTCTGTGATTGGATCGATGCGATGGAGGAGGCGTTCCCCGAAGCGGAGCGAATAACCGTGTATGTGGACAATGCGCGTTATTTCCACGCCCGCCTTGTTAAGGCGCATTTGTCGGGAAAGCGGGTAGTTTTCGTATACTTGCCGCCTTACTCGCCGAATCTGAATCTGATCGAGCGTCTATGGAAGTTTTGTAAGAAGGTGGTATTGCGTTGGTTTTACGCGACGCTGGGCGCGTTCACCCGTGCCATTGACAACTTCTTCGCCGGGTTAGGCAACTATAATGAGGAGTTAGCAACCTTAATGACGGAAAGTTTTGAACTTATTAAGTGCCGATAGTATAGAAAAGTTGCGTCGGCAGGGCGATTACCGCTTCCAGCCAATCGTTCTCGATGATCCAGCGGCGAATCTCGCTTTCCCCGCTCCCGGCACCGCCCGAAAAGAGCGGCGAGCCGTTGAAAACGATCCCGATGCGCGTCCCGTTCGCGTCTTCCTTGCGCTTGGCGAGCATGTGTTGCAGAAACAGGAGCGACCCGTCGGAGATGCGCGGCAGACCCGCGCCGAAGCGTCCGGCGAAACCGGGTTGTTCGTGCTCGTTGCGTATCTCCTTTTCGACCTTGCGCCATTCCACGCCGAACGGCGGATTGGAAAGCATGTAGTCGAACCGCTCGCCGCTCAATCCGTCGTTCGAGAACGAGTTGCCGAACTTGATGTTTTCCGCTTTGTGCCCCTTCACGATGATGTCGGCTTTGCAGATGGCGTAGGATTCCGGGTTGATTTCCTGCCCGAACAGAACGAGATTTCCTTTGTCGTTGAATCGCTTCAAGCGATCCTCAGCCATAGTCAACAACCCGCCGGTCCCGCAGGCGGGATCGTACATCGTGCGGACGATGCCGTCTTTCGTAAGAAAGTCTTTGTCTCCCGCGAAAACCAACTCGACCATCAATTCCACGACTTCGCGCGGCGTAAAGTGCTCCCCGGCTGTCTCGTTCGATTATTCGGCGAAACGGCGTATCAACTCCTCGAACGCCCGCCCCATATCCTCGCTCGTCACCGTGTCCGGGTGCAAGTCTACCGATGCGAAGTCCTTGACGATGCGATACAGAAGCCCGGCGTTCTTCAATTTCACCATCTGATCGCCGAACGAGAAGTATTCCAGAATCTCGCGGATGTTGGCGGAAAAACCGTTGACGAAGTGCCGGAGATTCGCCTCGATCTGCGCCTCCTCATCCATCAGTTTGCGGAAGTTGTACGGGCTTCGGTTGTGAAACGCTTTCCCGTCAACGAGATTAAGGCGTAACTCACGGGCTTTATCGCTCGCGGTCGGGGGGAGTTCGGCGTCTGCCTTTAGCACGGCGTTCCTGGTTTTCGCCAGGTCGCAGTCAAGGCGGCGCAAAACCGTGAACGGCAAAAAACCTTGCCGTAGTCGGATCGCTTGTAATCATGCCGCAACAGTTCGGCGAGGGGCCAGATGCGGCTAACAATGTCTTCGGATTGTGTCACAGGATAAAAGAGGGAGTATCCCGGAGCGGTTGCGGGATACTCCCGATTTCGTTTTCACTCCGCGCTATTCCTCCCTCACCCGCCTCTGTTCGGGGTATAGCAGTATAGCAGTCACGCGGGACCTCACCCGCCCGCCGCCCTCTCCTCGGAGGAGAGGGGGCGGGCGGGTGAGGTCCCGGGAGTGGCGATTTAATCGTCATCCCAGGGATCATGCGGCTTACCGCCGAGAACGCGTTTGCCGCCCGTTTTTATGACGAAAGGTGGGTTCACCGCCTGCCGGATAGCGACGCGCACGGTTTGCGCGCGGGAGCCGTCGAACTTTTCGTTCGCGAGGTGCGTGATCTGTTGATACTGCGCGACGGGAAACCTGACCGTGCAGTACAGACCACGCATACAAATACGCTCCCTGCCCTCGGGAATGGGACCACCTTTCTTGAAGACTTCCGCGACCGCACTTCGCAGGATCACGCCGAGATGGTCGCGCCAACGTTTCCCGTTGTTTCGCTCGACATAGCGTCGTTTGAGTGCGCTGATCGCGTCAATAGTCGGTTGGTTGAGTTTGAAGGTGATCGGCGCGGTAGGTCCGGTCCGTTTCGCGCCTCTGCCCTGGTGCCGCGCCTCGTCGGTGGGCGGCGCGAAAAGGGGAAGGGAATCGGGCCATTTCTTGCGGCGATAGGTCGCCCCATATACCCGACGTTTGCGGGCGCAACCGGCGCAACAACTTGCCGTTTTGCCGTGCACCGTGCGGCTGGCCGCACTGTACACATTTACCCCGCGCAACCCGAGCACGTAGCCAGTTTCGTTGTAATACTCGCTGATATTCCGCACACACTGCGCAACAGGTCGATGTCGCGCCACTGGGGGTTCGGGGTTCGCGGGGCTTGCCACATTTCCCACACTTTCCAGCGGCGATGTACTCGGCGCGTCGCCGGGCGGTTTCGTTATTGGCACTCACGCATCCTATTTTACGGCAGGGTAAGGGAGGAAAGACTACAAAATGTTTTCTCGTGCGGACCATTGGTTCGCCGAACGAACCAGCAACCTTACCGCAACTGCTTGCGGTACGTGCCGGGACTCAGATTGTAATGACGGCGAAACACCTTGCACAGATGGTTCGCGTCTGCGAATCCGGTCTGGTTCGCGACCGTGTCCAGCGTCGCGTCGGACTCGGCGAGATCGCGGGCGGCGGCTTCGAGGCGCACCCGCGTCATGAAGCGTGCCGGGGTTTCGCCCGTCACCGCGCGGAAGTAGTGCGAGTAGCGGCTTCGCTCCATGCCTCGCGCTTTCGCCAGATCGGGCACTCCGATGGGCGCGGCGAGGTGATTTTCCACGAAGCGGCGGGTTTCAGTGAGCAGTTGGTCGCGCGCCGCCGCCGTTTCCGCGCCTCCGTGCCGCTTCGCGCGAGCAGCGCGTTCGACGCAAAGCAAGAGATCGAATAGCGCAGCTTCTGTATCGAAAGGGTCGCGCGTATTTTCGCCGAGAAGCGCGAGCCGTGCCGCCGACTCGCGCACCGCTTGCACATGCTCCCCGTCGGCGAAGTCCCAGACCGCGCCGGTTTCCCCGAGACGCGCCGCCAGCCGCGTGACGACGTAGGGATGACGGACGATCAGCCAGAAAAAGCCCCAGTTTTCTTCGGCTTCGGCGGGCAGGAAATAGCGGTGCGCGGACGGCAGGATGGCGAAAAATCCCCAGCCTTCCGGCAGAGCAACCGCCCCATCGTCCGCCCCCACCCAGTGCCCGCACCCGGCGAGTGTGACCTGCAGGAGCAGGATCGGGCGTTTCGGGTCGCTACCGCGCTTCCTACCGTCCCAAAAGTACCCGTCGTCGGGGAGGCGCATCTCCAGCCCGGAGGAAAAGTGTGCGTCCGGTGGCCAGGATGTCAGCCGGGAACCGTCCCCGAGGCGGCGGCGCAGTTCCTGTACTCTTTCGCCTACAGGCATCGCCGGTCCCGCGCCAGATAGTTGCGCACATAGTCGGCGACAGCGGTTTCCAGCGTGAACTGCGGCTGGGGGCAGCCGGTCGCGCGCAGTTTATCCATCGGAGCCTCGGTGAAATACTGGTACTGGTCGCGGAGTGCGTCCGGCATTTCGATGTAGCGGATGTTCGGCGCGCGGTCCATCGCGGCGAAAACGGCGTGCCCGAGGTCGTTCCACGTCCGCGCGGTCCCCGTCCCGAGATTGAAGATGCCGTTGACGCTCTTGTTGTTCAGCAACCACCACAGCGCGTTGACGCAATCCTTGACATAGATGAAGTCGCGCATCTGGGCACCGTCGGCGTAGTCGGAACGGTAGGATTTGAACAGATTGAGCGCGCCGGTTTCCACGATCTGCTTGAACGCGATCAGCGGGACCGAGCGCATTTTTCCCTTGTGGTACTCGTTGGGTCCGAAAACGTTGAAAAACTTGATTCCGACTGTTTGCGTCGAAAGACCGGTGCGCAAGGCGTGCAGGTCGAATAACTGCTTGGAGTAGCCGTACATATGGAGCGGGCGCAGGGCGGCGACCTTCGCGTCCTCGTCGCCGAAGCCGTTCTCGCCGTCACCATACGTCGAGGCGGACGACGCGTAGATAAACCGGATGCCGCGCCCCGCCGCCCATTCCGCCAGATCGCGGGTGTAGCGGAAGTTGTTCTCCATCAGGTAGTCGGCGTCGCGCTCCGTGGTCGCCGAACACGCGCCGAGATGGATGATGCCCGTCACGCCGTCTAATTTGTTCGCGCGCACCTGTTCGATGAAAACGTCCTTGTGCAAATAATCGCGATACCGACGCGGGACAAGGTTTTTCCACTTGTCATCGGTGCCGAGTTCATCGACGATCAGAATATCATCTACGCCGTGCTCGTTCAGTTTCCATACCATCGCGGAGCCGATAAAACCTGCCCCGCCCGTGACTACGATCATGGCACGATTATACCGCACCGTCCGAGGTGCCCCACAACGGACTCCTGTTTGCGCGGCGTAGCGACGGATAGAAAAGCGGGACTCTTCGCGGCATCTGCCTCTTCTTGTCCTGACTTTCATCCTGTGGTAAAACGAGGCACATACCTCCTATACGTCAAGATACTGGGGCACGATGCCGATTGAAAGGGATCTCGGATGAATACGAACACGGCGAACGAATCCCCGGCACCGGACGATTCGTGGAAAGTCACCGTCGCTGGAGCGTTGAGCCACCTCCCGACCCCGGACGGTAAACGCTTCGCGATGGTCTTCGCACATGGTACCCTCTGTGTCGAAATGTACGCTCCGCGCGGCGAGGATCTTCAAACCCCGCACACTCGTGACGAGGTATATGTCGTGGTAAAAGGAAGTGGCGAGTTCGTTCGCGGCGAGAGCCGTCAGCCATTCGAAATCGGCGATTTCTTGTTCGTTCCGGCGGGCATCCCTCACCGTTTCGTGAACTTTTCGGACGATTTCGCCGTGTGGGTACTTTTCTATGGTCCCGAAGGCGGTGAAGCGGCGTCGCGGTAAACCTTGCCGGGAATCGTCACGGCGGCGTAGGGGACGAGACGATGGTCAGCGTGAACCGGCGCACCGAGCGGTTTCGGTTTTCGTCCCACACGGTCAGAACGCACGGGACCACAGTACCCGGCTTGGCGTCGCGGGCGACGCGCAGGGTGAACCCGGCGGCGGTGATGGGCAGGGCGCGCAGTTCGCTTTGCACGACCACCGCCGGGTTCTCGCTGGTCAGAACGGCGAACCCGGCGGTTTCCGCCAGGGTCGGCTTCCAAGACACGGTCGCGCCGGGCAGGAACAGTCCGTCCTGCTCCGAGACAAACGGTTCCGCCGCCGCTGCTGCTGTTCGCGTCCCGGCAGGGAGCGTGCCTGCCGCCTCGATCAGATACAGGAGCGGTTCGCGGATATTCGCCTCATACTCGGCGCGCACCCCGGCGAACGGCGGATAATGGCGCGGCGCGAGGTCGCCGGAGGTTTTCGCTTCGTCCTTTTCGTCGTTCAAGCCGATCTCGATATTGAAGCCGAAGATGCCGTGAACGTAGTAGGCGTACGTGTACGACAGTCCGGTGTTTCCCGGGCGGGAGCCGTCGGGCGGCTCGCCGTCGCGGTTGACTTCGGTAGCCGCGTACGGGCGGTCTTCCTGTAGACCCTGTATCCCGGCGGCTAATTCCTCGTACCGGTCGGCGTCCTCACCGTGCAGATACGTCGGGAATAGAATCTTGCGGAGGGGACCGTGCAGATCCACGAACAACCGCACGTCGCCCGCATGCGCGGCGAGAAAGTCGGCGAGTGCCCTCGACTCCGGCTCGGACAGCGGGGCGGGTCCCTCGTAGATATTTGCCGCCGGGCGGTTCGTACGGTCCTTCCAGAGCGTGTCGGTCTCGCGGAAACCGCCCCAGCGCACCGGGAAGTTGCGGTTCAGATCGACGCCGACACTACCGCCGCTGCTGCCAGCGCCCCCGGCGGCGGTTTTGCGGCGATTCTTACGCCAATCCTGCCCCGGTTTCGGCGACTTCGCGGTCTCGTCGTAAACCTTGCCGTCCACGTTCAGCACCGGGACGATATATACTTGCCGCTCCCGGAGCAGTTTCGTAATCCGTTCGTCCTTGCCGTACCCGGACAGCAACTCTTCGGCGAGCCAGAGCAGACACACAGGCGGTTGCGATTCGCGCGGGTGCATCCCGCCGACCAGCAACACGCCGACCTCCTTCGTATCGGGCGCGGCATCGTCCGACAAACGGAGCAGCGGGATCGGACGCCCTTCCACCGTTTTCCCGAGCGTGGTCTCATGGATCAGGTCCGGGTACCGGCGTTTCCACTCTTTGATCGTGGCTTGCATTTGTGTGTAGCGGGGGTATGTGGTGGTAGGTGCCCCCCTATCCCCCCCGCCCCCTTTCCCCCCTCGGAAGGGGAGAAAGGGGGAGTCCGGAACCGGTAACGCTACGCTGGACGGATTTCCCGTAAGCGAAGCGACACCGTCTCCGGACTCCCCTTTCTCCCCTTCCGAGGGGGGAAAGGGGCTGGGGGATAGGGGGAATACCGGGCACAACGCGATCAACAACCCCAGCAAAGTTAGCATCGCGCCTACTCCGTACACCCGAACTCAGGTTCCAGACACGGCGACCACCACTGCGAGTAAGTCGGCGGCTTGTAGGGAACTTCCGCCTGACCGGGGAGATGATAGAAGGTCTCGATTTTGAGCAACTTCGCGTGACCGTCCGCCCAGAGTACGTTCACGCGCCCTTGATGCCGCGCCAGCGGTGCCCCGTAGTCGGCGGACGATACGACGAGCGGAGTTCCGGCATGGACGAGTAGCCACGGGGAGCGGTTTTTCGTGTCCGGAGTTGCCACCGTCGCCGGGGACGGTGCCAATTTCTGACGCCACTTCGCCGGGTCCACGCCCATCGTCGGGAGCGACGCTCCGTCCATCAACATCACGGTTTGCGCGTTTTTCACGGTCGCCGGAAGGGTGCTACCGGCGATACCGGTCGGCGAAAAGTTGCCGCCGAGAAAATAGTTGTAGGCGTAACTGACCGGGTACCGCGTCGCGGGTGTATCCCCGGTCCCGGGAACGTTCCCCGACTCGCTGGCGTCGGACGGGCACCGGAAGACCTGCGTATTTTTCAGGTATGGCTGGACGATGCGGGGCCACGACACCGGCGTCTGGCTTGCCGAGAACGCCCCACTTGGTGCCTGGTAAAAAGACACCGGGTAATTTTCGTCGAAGTCTTGATTGTATTGCAGGATCGCCAACCCGGTCTGCTTCAAGTTCGACAGGCACGCCGTCTGCCGCGCCCGCTCCCGGGCTTGCGCGAACACGGGAAACAGGATCGCGGCGAGTATAGAAATGATCGCGATGACGACGAGCAGTTCGATCAGCGTGAAAGCAACATAGGCACGGGGATTTTTGAGCATAAAGGGAAACATATCCTTTCCGAAACGAGAACGGCGGCGTAATGACAGGCGAACCACGGGCACCCGTATCATACCAGATTAGTGGTTAGTGAGTAGTGGTCAGTGGTCAGTCGTTTCGGAGCGTGAACGCTTCCGCTACGCGCCTGCGGCGGACGCTCTGCGAGCGGGGAGACCGGGAAACGCGACGCCCCCGTAAACCCGAAGGGTTCCTGCCGCAGGCGCGTAGCGGAAGCGTTCACGCTCCGAAACGACTGACCACTGACCACTACTCACTAACCACTACCTTCGCCGTCTCCGACGAAACGGGTTTGCCTTTTGTAGACCCGTCCAGAACGCGTCCGCGCCGACATGGAGCGCGGTGCCGAAAATCGTGCCGATCACGGCGGCGTAAAAATGGCGCGGGTCACGGTTCGGGAAGTCCACTAAAGCGGCGAACGCGGCGTCCGACATGGTGTTGCGGTCTACCGGGGTGACGAAGTTGAGTGCCCACGTTCCCACGCAGAACAGGAGGTACATAATCGCCAGGAAATAGAGAATGCGCAGGAGCGGCGCGATGAGTAGCGAGTGCGAGAAGAACGAGCGGTGCGGGATCAGTTTCTGGTAGGGCCACCATAAGAAGCGGAGCGGTCCCCAGCGTTGGTAGATGGAGGAGTCGAGATCGAGGTCGGGCGAGAGCATCAAGCCGGAAAACAGGGTAGAAACAACGAGGGTGGCGCAGGCGGGGTAGTCGGCACGCCAGTCGGGCGGCGCAAACAGAAGCCACGCGGGTACACTTAACGCGGCTCCGATGAGAGTCAATCGGTCGTGAGTTTTCCCGTCGGGCATGGTGAACGTTAGTTTATCACGGGATTTCTCCCTCCCTCCAGCCCCCTCCCGTGTTTTCTCCCTCCCTCGGGTACCCTCTGGGTGCCCCTCCCTCATCGGAATGAGAGAGGGGGAGTCCGAGCGAGTTCGGTGGTCCCGCCTGTCGGGCGGCTCGAAAAACGGGGTTGCGTCTCGCCTCGGAACTCCCCCTCTCTCATTCCGATGAGGGAGGGGCACCCAGAGGGTACCCGGGGGAGGGAGAAAACAC
>JAYULM010000178.1:0-3991 GCA_043763605.1 Armatimonadota bacterium
AAACGATTGACGGCGGACGCTAAAGGGTTCCGGTGTAAGCGCGGACCACCCGGAGGGTACCCGAGACGCTTCGCGTCGCCGGGGGCAGTAGGCTCGTGCGTTTGCCCGCCGCCTCCCCGACGCGAAGCGTCTCGGGTACCCTCTGGGTGGTCCGCGCTTACACCGGAACCCTTTAGCGTCCGTAAGCCAGCACCAATACAATGCCCAGCAAAACGCTTTCCCTGCGCGAACTCAACCGGGCGACGCTGGCGCGTCAACTGCTCCTGACGCGTTCCCCGCTCGCGCCGCGCGACGCCGTGGGGCAGATCGCCGGGTTGCAGGCGCAGGTTGCCGCGCCGCCGTTCCTCGGACTCTGGACGCGGCTGGACGGATTCGCGCGTGCCAATTTTGAAGCCGTGTTGCAGAGCCGGGAAGTCGTCCGCGCACCGTTTTTCCGCTCCACATTGCACCTCGTCACGGCGGACGATTTTTGTCAATTCCGGCGCGCGATTGAACCGGCACTGCGGCGCGCCCTGTCCGGGTTCTTCGGTGCGCGGATGCGAGACTTGCCGGTCGATGCGCTCACCGATGCCGCGCGGTCGTTGCTCGCGGAAAAGCCGTATACGTTCGCCGCGCTTGCCGCCGCGCTGAAACCGTATGCCCCGGACGGCGATCCGAACGCGGTCGCGTATCTGGCGCGGACGTATCTGCCGCTGGTGCAGGTACCGAACGGCGGCGCGTGGGGCTACGGCAACAGCGCGGAATACACGCCCGGCGACGTGTTCACGGGGGGAACTCTCGTCCCGGTGGAGCAGGGGATGCCGGAACTCGTCCGCCGCTATCTGCGGGCGTTCGGTCCGGCGACGGTGAAAGACCTCCAATCGTTCACCGGGTTGACCGGTCTGCAAAGCACCGTGACCGCGTTGCGCCCCGAGTTGCGCGTCCTCGAAAGCGACGCGGGCACCGAACTGTTCGACGTACCGGACGCCCCCCTGCCGTCCGCCGACACGCCCGCTCCGGTGCGCTTCCTGCCCGAGTACGACAACCTGCTCCTCGCGCACAACGACCGCACCCGGATCATCCCGGATGCGTATCGGCGGCGCGTGTTTCTTTCCGCCGCCCGCGTCCGCGCGACATTTCTCGTGGACGGCTTTGTCGCGGGCGCATGGACAGTCGAACGCGCCAAAAAGACGGCGACGCTGGTGGTCGAGCCATTCGAGTCGCTCGCCGACGCGGATCGTGAGACATTGGCGGACGAAGGGGAAAGTCTCCTGGGGTTTCTGGAACCGGGTGCGACCACGCACGTGGTGCGTTTCGGGTAACGTGTGCGGCGGGCGGATATCGCGCCCTGATGTCGAATAGACATATAATCGTTCCATAAATGGATGCGAAGGGCAAACAAATGGAACCTGTCAGGCGGCGCGCGCTGTTCGCGGGATTGATCAATCTTGGTTTTGGTTTTCTGCTCACGTCGAGTGGGTGCGGCGGTGCTCCGGGCGACACACTGCCCACACCGCTCCCGTCACCGACTCCGGATGTTTCCCCCATTGTCCTACCGGAAGGTTCCGTCGCCTCGGTTCGCCTCCTCGCGCGCCAGTCGGTCGCTGTCGGTGAAAGCCGCCTGCTACGGATCGCCGCGAGGGACGGTGCCGATAACCCGGTCGCCCTGCCTCCGGGAGCGGCGGTCTTCGAGGTCGTTTCGGGGCAGAAGTTCGTGTCCATCGAGGCGGACGGACAAGCGAGCGGCGTCGCGGTTGGCGAAGCGGCGGTGCGCGTTCTGGTCGGCGGCGTCGCAAGTGCCCCGCAGACGGTGACGGTGAGTGCGACGCGCGCGGCGGCGACTCCCACGCGCCAGCAACCCGGCAATGCGCCCGTGGGCGGCGCGCCCGTGATCCCCGAGGTCGAGGTGCGCGTCCAGTTCCCCGCGTTTGACGCGGCGAACCCGATCCGTTCCGTGCTTGTGACACTGGTCGAGGCGGGCGTGGGCGGGAACGATGTCACGCAAATCGTGGACCGGACTTCCGACGCTGCGTATGTGGTCGTGGTGCGTCTGGCGCAGGTCGTCGCGGGCGAGCGTGCTGGGGGATATTCTCCTGGCTGCGGCTGACTCCCGGTCCTTTCTGTATACGGTTTTGCAGGGGGGCAATGGCGGCGGCGGGACCGGATGCGCCCTTGCCATCCTCCTGCCATTGCTGACGGCTATCTCCTGCGCGTGTGCCGCCACGGTCATTTTCGGGCAGTGACACAGGGCGATGCGCCGTCGCCCCGTTCGTCCGGAACCTCACTCCCCAACCCCCTCTCCTAAGAAGGAGAGGGGGAGCCAGACAGGGCGCGCGGGAAGCGGCTCGCCTCCGGTATCTTACTCCCCCTCTCCTTCTGATACTATCGGCGTGTGACATGTTCCTGTTAGAATACTCACCTTACGCAGTCAGGACGTGATATACGACAGTTCGCCTCCCTTTTTCATTTCTGTCAGCCGCTCGAAAGCCGCCGCTAATGCGGCTTGACATAACTTCGCCTTCATCGCGAAATGATTGAGATGTGTCGTCACACGCAACACCTCCATCTTCGTGAACGCAACTAAACTCGCGAAAAAGTGATTGCTCTGTGTTCGCACTCGCTTCGTCGGCGACTTCGCGAACGCCGCGTTGCTCTTCAGGGACTTATGAAACTCCTCAATCTTCCAACGTTTTTTGTAAACAGCAAGCATTGCTGAGGCATCCAAAGTAAGGTCACTCGTCACCAAATACAGCACGCTCGAATTCCCCTCATGGTCGGTTACGACCGAGGCTATCAGGAGCAAGGGGAAAGGCACCTTGTCCAGATAGATGCGCCGGCACGATGAAACCGCAGTGCCGCCTTTACAAGCGGTTGGCAGTGGTAATATGGTGGTCCCATTTGTCAAGACACCGAACGAGCCATTTTTAAGAAATATTTCTGCCCCCTATGGGCGGCTCCCTTCGTATACTTGGGCAGGCGTAGCGTTACCTAACGCCTGGTGCGGGCGACGGTCATTATAGAACGATAGATACCGACTTAATCCCTGACGTACCTCTCGCGGACACGAATATTCCGAGAGGTAAACTTCCTCATATTTCACCGAACGCCAGAGACGCTCGGTGAAAATGTTGTCCACATAGCGACCACGACCGTCCATGGAAACGCGTACTCCCGCTTCCAGAAGACGACCCGTGAAACGTTCGCTCGTAAAATGACTCCCCTGGTCCGAATTGACGATTTCAGGGACGACCCGTTTCAGAGCTAACCGACAGCAATCCAGCACAAATGGCATCTTGCGAAAGTTGCCTGAAGCAACTTTGCGCGTCCAGAGTATCAGACAATTCCCAGGCAACCACATAGCGAGAGTACCAGTCCAGGAACGCTACCGCGTTTGCACACTTGCAAACCAGATACATCCAGCCACCATTCATACGGATATATGTTATATCCACCCCCCACACCTGATTCGGGCGGTCTATGACTAACCCCCTTAGTAAATAGGGATAGACCTTATGGTCATGGCTATTTGAGGACTTAGATAGGTTTGGCTTCGGATAAAGCGTTTCCAACCCCATTTCCGACTGATAACGTCGGATTCGCGCAAATGGCGGAGCCATTTCGCTACGTGCGCCTCCCCACCGAGATTCCTTCGGCACAAAGCAAGGTGACAATCTTACGCGACCCCAGAAAAGGAAACTCGGTATACAACTTATCCAGGCAGTGCTTGACCCGAATCTCTTCCTCTTTCGGGGGCAGCGGTCGATAATAGAGATGCCCACGACTGAGCGATAGTAGCTCGGCTTGCCACGAGATCGGTAGACTTCCATCCGTTTGCCAATCGAGCAAGGCAACTCTTTCACTGCGGGTCAAGTTCGAGACCAGATTTTTTTTTGGTAACTATTCAGGCATGATTAAGAGATGGCAAAATCATCTTGCCATTGAAGACACTGCGCAGACAATCCATGAGGCACATTCCCTGCTTTTGGCACGTCTGAGTGTACGAACGAAGACG
>JAYULM010000179.1:0-14765 GCA_043763605.1 Armatimonadota bacterium
GTCTCCGGTGCTCCCCCTTTCTCCCCGGCACGGGGGGAGAGGGGGTTGGGGGGAGAGGGGGCAAACCGGGCAAACGAGACAAGCCTCGGCATCACTTGGTTCGAAGACCTCGCCAAACCGAACGCCACACTACCCCTGCCTCCTGACGCGCATATTTGGCTACGACTCGACCTCGCGCAACCGCGCTGGCAGTATCTGATACGTCGCGCCGACAAAGCCGCGCAAAAGTTCGGCGTGTCACTGTATGTTTGTCTTACCAATGCGGGCAAATTGCGCGATGCCAGACTCCCCACGATGCGGTCGGCGACGCGCTGGTTCGCCCCGGCGATGGACTGGGAAAATGTCGCGCGGTATGTCGGCACACGATTGGAAACCACGGTCGGTATCGGCTATTCGTCCAACTTTACCGAACTGAATCGGGAACGCCCCCGCGCCTGGAACGACTCTCCGCTGTTCTTCGCCGGGAACCCGCAGGTACACGCGACCGATTCGCTCTCCATCTCGGAAACGCCGCCGATGATCGCGGAGGCGATCCGTACCGCGCGGACGTTCGCGGGCGGCAGACCGATCCACGTCGGACCGCTGACATTCACGGGACCGTACGCGCCGAGCGACCCGCGCGAGACGGCGCGGTTCGGTCAGGAGTGGTACGAACAGATTCTCGCCCATGCCGTCGAGGCGGGTGCGGATAGCGTCACGCTCGGGGCGAATGCCCTGCCGGTGTTGCAAAAATGGTACGTGGAGGAAGATTCCCGATGAGTGACGCGGAGCGGTTCGTCCTGTTCGGTGCCGGGTTCTGGGCGCGGTACCAACTCGCCGCCTGGGGGGAGCAACCGGGCGTGGTTTGCGCCGGGATTGTTGACCCGGACATGGAAAAGGCGCGGTCACTCGCGGGCGAGGCGCGGGCAATTTATACCGACGCGGCGTCCGCACTGGATAACACCCGCCCCGACTTCGCCGACATAGTCACGCCGGTCGAAACGCACGTTCCGCTCGCCCGGCTCTGTCTCGAACGCGGCATCCCGGTTATCTGCCAGAAGCCGCTCGCGCCGACCCTCGCCGAAGCCGAATCGCTGGTCCGGGACTTCGCCGCCGCCGGTGTCCCGCTCCTGGTCCACGAAAACTGGCGATGGCAAACGCCGATCCGCTCGGCGGCGGCGGTATTGAGATCGGGAAGAATCGGGACGGCGCACCGGGCGCGGGTGTCGTTCGTCTGCTCGTTCCCGGTGTTCGACAATCAGCCGTTTCTGGCTACCCTGCCGCGCTTCATCATCACCGACATCGGCTCGCACGTTCTGGACGTGGCGCGGTTCCTGTTCGGCGAGGCGCGGTCGGTATACGCCCTGACCAAGCGCGTCAATCCGAAGATCGCGGGCGAGGATGTCGCAACGGTGACGATGCCGATGGGCGAGGCGCGAACGACGGTCACGGTGGAAATAAGTTACGCGTCCCGGACCGAGCACGAGCGGTTCCCACAGACGTACCTTTTCGTGGAAGGCGACCGGGGCAGTATAGAGGTCGGACCGGACTATTTGCTCCGCGTCACGGACGAGACCGGGACGCACGTCTCGCGCCACGCGCCGCCCCGGTACGCCTGGGCGGACCCGCAGTACGATCTGGTACAGGCGAGCATGGTGCTGTGCATCGCCGATCTGTTCGGGCACTTGAGCGAGACCGGCGTTGCGGAAACGACCGGGGCGGATAACTGCGAAACGGTGCGACTTGTATTCGCCGCTTATGAGTCTGCCGAATCGGGAAATGTTGTGGTTTTGTGAAAATCGGGGATTGGAATCCCTCCGGTGTGCGCCTTCGGCGTCGGCGTCCTGCGGACGGGGGCTACCGGGAATCGTCCGGCACGCGCGGGAACAGCCCGCCCCCGGCGCGTCCCGCAGGGACACCACGCCAAAGGCGCACACCGGAGGGTTTGTAAACCCCCGTACGGCTCTCAGGCTTTCCGCTCCTCGAAACCGACCGGAGCCGGGAATGTTTCCGAGTCCGTTTCGCTGATCTCGGACGGGCGCGGGTGGACACAGGGGAAATCTTTTTCGACGTAGAACGAAAACCCGTCGCGGTCGCTCCCGGTGCCGGACTGCTGGCAATAGATGCCTTCGGACGCGGGATCGGCGAGTCGCTCGATGTCGATACGGCTGATGTCGAATAGCACTACGCTCCCCGACGCGCTGATCTCGCTCGCCTTACCGCCCGGCAGAAGAAGCACCGTCCAACTGCTACCGACGGGCGAGCCGGGGATGCGCAGACGCTCCTCCAACGGTTCACCACGCTCCAGGCTGGCGAGTTCGGTCGGGGAGATACGAAGTCGCAAACTGCCCGAAGTCCAACGTACTTTCATATTTTCTTTTTTATCCTATCCCGGCAAATTCGGTTATGGAGGGGGGCACTTTGCCGGTTTCCCCTACCCTACCCCACGAATGTTTCCGTATTGTTTCCGAAAATGAAAAAATAAACGTTCCCTTGGAAACAAAACCGAAACAAACTTCGGATACAATCCCAAACATTCGGGAGCGGAAACGCCCCGAGAAAACCAACCTGACAGACCGGTGCCGATGCATGGATGCGGACGCGCCAACCACAACCCTTTTAATTCGGTCGTTCGCGGCGTAGTCGCCTTCGTTTTATGCTTGCGTTTCGGTGTCGCTTTTTTGTAGTGGCGCGGGACGCAAACCAACCTGTCCGTGATGTATTTCGCGGCTTGAACGAGGCTACGCATCCGATGTCCGATACCGTCATTTTAACCGAAACACAGCAGGAACGCGCCCTCCGCACCGGAGCAGCGACCCCACGTTTTCTTCAGGGCGTTTTTCCCTTTGTCGGGCGCGGCTTGTTCGACCTCGCGCCGCTCGACGACAGCCTCATCTATACCGTGCCGGACGGCAAAAAGACCCAGTTCGTGTATTTCCGCGCCGGGAACGCCTGTGACGCACTGGTTTATTTCGCCGTCGCGGTAAACGGTACTCCTATACGATATTTTCCCGTCGGACCGAACGCCGACATCCATGTGGTACTTGCAATTATGGAGCCGCATGCCGCCAGTGAAACCATGTCGATCCTGATCGCCGCGCCGCGCGGGGCGACCGGAACCATGATCGTTGATGCCGGTCTCGTGGAGTCGGCGCAATGATCGCGACCCACTGCCCCTACTGCGCCTTGCAGTGCGGCATGGTTCTCGCGCCGGAAGCGGATGGCGTACTGTTCGTGCAAGCACGCGACTTTTCGACCAACCGTGGGGGGCTGTGCCGGAAGGGCTGGACCGCGACCGATCTACTGATGCATCCGGAGCGACTCACGTCGCCGCTGATGCGCCCGCACCGGAACGCCCCGCTGGTGCCGGTCTCCTGGGATGATGCCCTGGACCGGATCGCGTGTGAAGTCCGCGCCGCGCAAACGAAAGCCGGTTCGCCCGACGGAGTCGCCGTTTTCGGCGGCGGCGGTCTGACCAACGAAAAATCATATCTGCTCGGCAAATTCGCCCGCGTCGCGCTCCGGACATCGCAGATCGACTATAACGGGCGGTTCTGTATGGCGAGCGCGGCGGCGGCGGGAAACCGGGCGTTCGGCATAGATCGCGGCTTGCCGTTCCCGGTCGAAGATATTGCCAGTGCGAACACCGTACTCCTGGTCGGCGCGAACCCGGCGGAAACGATGCCGCCGATCATGCAGCATTTCGACGCGATGAAATCGAACGGCGGCGCGTTGATCGTCGCCGATCCACGCCGGACCGCGACGGCGGAAGCGGCGCAGTTACATCTCCAACTAACGCCAGGGACGGATTCCGCGCTGGCGAACGGTTTGCTCCATATCGCCGCCGAGTCGGGCTATCTGGATCACAACTATATCGCCGAACGAACCGGCGGTTATGACGCCGTCCGCCGCGCCGTCGCCGCGTACTGGCCCGACCGGGTCGAGCGCATTACCGGCGTCCCGGTGAAGCAACTGCGCGAGGCGGCACGGCTTCTCGGTGAGGCGAAAAACGCCCTCTGCCTGACGGCGCGTGGTCCCGAACAGCAGAGCAAAGGCGTCGAAAACACGCTGGCGTTCATCAACCTGATGCTCGCTCTCGGCGCGCCGGGCAAACCGGGATCGGGTTGGGGTTGCCTGACCGGGCAGGGCAACGGGCAGGGCGGGCGCGAACACGGGCAGAAAGCGGACCAACTGCCGGGGTACCGGTCGATCCTGAACCCGGCGGACCGGGAACACGTCGCGAAAGTATGGGGCATCTCCTCGGACGAACTGCCGAAAGCCGGGGTTTCCGCCTACGAACTGTTCGATTCACTCGGGCAGGATGCCGGACCGAAGGCGTTATTTGTTTTCGGCTCAAACATCGTGGTCTCCGCGCCGCGCTCCTCGCATATCGAGGAACGGCTCTCCGCGCTGGATTTCCTGTGTGTATCCGATATTTTTCTGAGCGAGACCGCCGCCTGCGCCGACGTGGTACTGCCCACGGCGCAATGGGCGGAGGAGGACGGCACGATGACGAATCTGGAAGGGCGCGTCATCCGCCGACACCGGGCGACGATGCCGCCGCCCGGTGTACGAACCGATGCCGAAGCGTTGTGCGCGATGGCGGAGCGATTGGGACGCGGGCAGTATTTCCCGTCCGCCAACCCCGAGACGATTTTCGGCGAACTGCGCCGCGCGACGGCGGGCGGTATCGCCGACTACAACGGGATCACATATGCGCGGATCGACCAGGAAAACGGCGTGTTCTGGCCCTGCCCGGACGAGTCGCACCCGGGCACCCCGCGTTTGTTCGAGAAATCGTTCCCGACTCAGGACGGGCGCGCGAAGTTTCATCCGGTGCAGTACCGCCCCGCCGCCGAGGAGCCGGATGACGAGTACCCGCTCTTTCTGACTACCGGGCGCGTGATGACGCAGTACCAATCCGGCACCCAGACCCGCCGGGTGAAAGATTTGAACGACGCCGCGCCGGAAGGGTTTGTCGAAGTGCATCCGCATCTCGCCAAACATTTCGGCATCGCGGATGGCGACATGATTCATGTGACAACGCGGCGCGGAACGGCATCGGTACGAACGCGATTAACGCGATCCATACGCGAGGATACACTCTTCATCCCGTTCCACTACGCCGGGCAGGGCAGGGCGAACTTGCTCACGAATCCCGCGCTGGACCCGGTTTCGCGGATGCCGGAGTTCAAGGTCTGTGCCGCACGATTGGAACCGATTTCTGCCAGTGGAGGCACCCTTTGAGACACTTTCGCACGGGCAACGGCGCATCCGGCACGGACAACGCTACAGGGTTTTGGGTCGTCGCCCGCCCGGACAGGTTAAAACATCGTATGAATCGTATAACACGGTTATCGCTCACGGTTGGTGTCGCTTTGCTCACGGCTCCCGTACCCGCCCTCGCGCAGAATGGAATCCCGGCACCTGCGCCCAGCCCATCACCTGCGCCCAGCCCATCACCTGCGCCCAGCCCGTCGCCCACGACACAAGCCGCGCTCCCGGCTTCAGGTACGCCACCGCCTCCGGCGAAACCATTGCTCCGGGATTCCCTGCTCGCCGCCCCCCCGAGCGTGATCCCTTTCGGCAACGGGCGTAACGTACAGTTAGGCGGGTTCATTTATTCCCGCTACGACGATGCCCGCAACAGCGACCGGACCGGTTCGCCCGCATTCCCGGAAGGCTCCGGAACCCCGAACGGCTATAACGGCAACGGCGACAGCGGTTTCAATAACTCGACGTTCAAAATCCGGGAGTCGCGCGTCTTCGCCCTCGCAACCCTCAGCCCGAACGTCAAGGGGATAGTAGAAATCGCGCCGTCGGGTCAGTTCAATACAACGACCGCCGGTAGCACCGCGATCAACACGCGGCGATTATATGGACAGTACACGTTCGGCGACGGCAAGCCGAACAATCTGACGCTGACCGCCGGGCAGTTCTGGAACCCGTTCGGCTTCGCGATCTCGAACCCGCTTCCCTTCTGGTACACGCCCGAACGTCCGCTACTCGGCAAGGAGTCGGCGCGCGGCTTGTGGGACGGGCAGGAGTTTGACCGGGGTGTCCAATTATCTATCGCGCCCAAAGATGCCTATCTCTCGCTCTCGGTCATCAACGGGACGGGTTTAACCTCGAACGACACGAACCGCGCCAGAGACATTGTGTTGCGCGCCCGCAAGTTCTACCCGGCGGCGGGAGTCTCGTTCGGCGGGTCGTATTATTCGGGAACGTTCGCCGCCAGTGTCACGACAGGGACCGGTCAAACCGACGTCACGACGATCCGGGGCGACGCCGAACGGTCGCTCTACGGACTGGACCTGCAGTACACGTCGCCGAACCTGCGTAGCGGACCGTTCCTGCAAGCCGAGTACGTCGGCGGGACCCTCGAAGCCGTCGCGCCGATCACTCTGGGAGACCCGAGAGCGGCGACCCCTTCCTTTCCATCGGCGTTCGTGTCCGGCAACAAGATCGAGGGATATTCGCTCATCGGCGGGTGGACGTTCGGCAAATCGACCGCGCACCCGTACAGCCTGATCGCGCTATACGACTTGTTGAAGCGGAATAAGGACGTTTCCACGTTGCAGGATGCAAACTACGGCTTCGGCGCGTCGTACAACCTTTCTCCCGGCGTGAAGGCACGGCTGTTCTGGACGCAACCCGACAAGGTCGCCTACCCCGCTGGAGCGACCAAGCCTAAAAATGTCGGGCTTTTAACGGCGGACCTTCTTTTCGTACTGTAGCGAAACCTTGTGCATCAACGGGAGAATCGGCGTGGATACTCCCTCGACCTATCGCGAAAGATTGAAACACTGTGAACATGGACCGAAAAACGTTCCTCAAAACCACGCTTGCCGTCGCCGCGACCGCCGCGCTTCCGCTACTCGGCGGAACGCGCCGCGCCGAAGCCGCCGGAGAACCGATTCGCATCGGCTTTATCGCGCTCACCGACTGTGCCCCCGTCGTCATGGCGCAACAGTTGGGACTGTTCAGAAAATACGGGCTGAACGTCGAGGTCACTAAAGAAGCGTCCTGGGCGAATATCCGGGACAAACTGATCACCGGCGAGTTGTCGGCGGCGCACTGTCTGTTCGGGATGCCGTTTTCGGTTTACACCGGGATCGGCGGACGACCCGGAACCGAAATCAAGATCGCGATGATGCTGAGCTCCAACGGGCAGGCGATCACGCTGGATAAGCGGCTCGCCGGGGCGGGATACGGAAACTTGGCGGGTGTCAAACCGGCGGTCAACGCCCTGCGCAAGACCGAAACGCCGACGTTCGCGATGACATTCCCCGGCGGGACACATGATGTCTGGCTACGCTACTGGCTCGCGGCGGCGGGCATCGGGCAAAACTCGGTCAAGATCATCACCATCCCGCCGCCGCAGATGGTGGCGAACATGAAAGTTGGCAACATGGACGGCTACTGTGTCGGGGAACCGTGGAACGGTCTCGCGGTCAAGCAGGACATCGGCTTTACCCACCTCGCGACGCAGGATCTGTGGAAAGACCACCCGGAAAAAGCCCTCGCGGTCAACAGCCGGTTCGCCGCGTCCCGGCGCGACGATCTGAAGAAGGTTATGAAGGCGATTCTGGAAGCCGCCGCGTATATCGATAATCTGGATAACCGCCGGAAAGCCGCCGCGACTCTTGGCTCGACCGCATTCGTCAATGCCCCGGCGGACGTGATCGACGCCCGTCTCGAAGGCGTGTATCACCTCGGGGCGGGACTCGGTGACAAGCAGTTCAAGGACGATTACATGCTCTTCTCGAAGCGCGGGCAGGTCAGTTTCCCGCGCAAGAGTCACGCGATCTGGTTTATGGCGCAATATGTCCGCTTCGGATTGCTAAAAAGTGTGCCGGACTACGCCGGAATCGCCAACCGCCTGATCCTGCAAGACCTGTACAAAGAGGTCGCGGCGGAGATGAAAATCCCGGTGCCGCAGGACGATATGAAGCCGTTCGTGATCAAACTCGACCGTGCCAAATTCAACCCGAAGAACCCGGCGGCGTACCTCAAACAGTATCCGGCGGCATAGCCGGGAAAGGAGAAACACAGGATGCAATCGCCCTCACTGACCGTTCCCGCAGACACGTCGCGGGATTCCGCGCCCGCCGCCGCCGTTGCCGCCGTCCCTACAGGGGACGGCGGTGTCGCCGCGAAACCGTCTGTCCCTCGCAAGCCGTCGCGGGTGCTGCCGTTCCTCGGCAACGCCCTGGTCCAACTGTTCGCCGCCGCCGTGGGGTTCGGGCTACTGTTCGCGCTCTGGCACTTCGTGTCGGTAAAAAACACGGACTTGCCGGGACCGCTGAAAACACTGCCCGTGCTGGCGGAGATGCTCCGCAAACCGTTCTACGACAACGGACCCAACGATAAAGGGATCGGCATCCAGGTGATGCTGTCCCTCCAGCGGGTTTTTCACGGGTTCGGGGTCGGGTCGCTGATCGCGATACCCGTCGGGCTACTGATGGGCGCGAGCAAGCCCGTGATGCGCATATTGAACCCGGTCGTTCAGGTACTTCGTCCGGTGTCGCCGCTCGCCTGGTATCCTATCGGTCTGACGATCCTACGGGACTCGCCCAAGGCGGTGATCTTCGCCATCGTAATAACGTCGCTCTGGCCCACGCTCATCAACACGATGGTCGCGGTTTCGGGCTTGCCGGACGATTTCCGAAACGTCGCCCGTGTGTTCCGATTTTCGCCGTTCCAGTACATCACTAAAGTCGTCCTGCCCTTCGCCCTGCCGCAGATCCTGACCGGTTTGCGGCTTTCGATGGGGATCGCCTGGGTCGTGATCGTCGCCGGGGAGATGCTCGCCGGGGGGACGGGAATCGGCTACTTCGTCTGGGATTCCTACAACGGCGGCTCGATGGAAAAGGTGATCTCCGGGATTCTGGTTATCGGCGTGATCGGACTGGTACTGGACCGAATCCTCGAAGGTATCACCGGGCAGGTGCGCCGCTCCGCCGGACTCGCAGACGCATAACGACGAAAGGAAAACACATCATGACGACAGCAACCGCACAAAATCCGAAACAGCCCGCCATACGGGCGATTCCGCCCAGCGTCTGCCTTTCGATCCAGCACTTGAACAAAGCGTTCCCCGGTGCCCCCCAACTCGCGCTGAAAGGCGTGGAGTTGGACATCCGGCGCGGCGAATTCGTGTCGCTGATCGGACATTCCGGGTGCGGCAAATCCACCCTGCTCAATCTGGTCGCCGGACTGACCGCGCCGTCGCAGGGCGTTTTGATTCTCGACGGAAACAGTATTTCCGGTCCCGGACCAGACCGCGCGATGGTATTTCAGCAGTACAGCCTGCTACCCTGGCTGACGGTCCGCCAGAACGTCTGGGAGGCGGTGGACGCGGTCTACCGGGGCAACAAAAGTAAAGCGGAAAAATGGGCGGTGTGCGACTCGTTCATCGCGAAGGTCGGATTGACCGCGCACAAAAACAAAAAGCCGCACGAGATCAGCGGTGGGATGAAGCAGCGGGTGGCTATCGCCCGTGCGTTCGCCACGCACCCGAAGGTGCTCCTGTTAGACGAGCCGTTCGGCGCACTCGACGCCCTGACGAAGGGGAGTTTGCACGACGAGTTGACCGACCTGTGGACCAGTGCGGATACCAACATCGAAACGGTGCTCATGGTCACGCACGACATCGACGAAGCGATCTATCTTTCCGACCGGATCGTGGTTATGACCAACGGACCGGAAGCGACCATCGGGGAGATCATCCCGGTGGAGTTGCCGCGCCCACGCGATAAGCGGGCACTGATCCAAACCAAAGAATGGGCGGAGATCAAAGACCGCCTGATGTTCCTACTCACCGTCGCGTATGCCAGGCACGATTGAATCGCGGGTGTTGTCTCCATCCGGCTTCCGGGAAAATTCCTCCCGGTTCGGAAACAACACGGAAACAAAGTCGAAAAACAGAAACAGCACGGAAACATTGAGGCTGGATAATGGAAGCAGGTGAAGTAGCGGTGCTGTTGCTTTACCGATAACCCTCCCGAAACTCCGGTTCCACCCCCAATGCTGCCGTGGACCACGCTGAATCAAACGTGATCAGGTCTGGCGCGTCGCCGTTTCCCGGCACGAACGCCGCACGAAAGGCAGTTTCATGAACCAGAAGCAAAAATTGGTCGTCATCGGCAACGGCATGGCGGGCGCACGCGCGGTGGAGGAGATCCTTCTGCGCGGCGGCGCGGATCAGTTCGAGATCACGATGTTCGGCGACGAGCCGTACGGGAACTACAACCGCATCCTGCTCTCGAACGTTTTGAACGGCTCGCAGGGGGCGCACGACATTTTTCTGAATCCGCTGGCGTGGTATCGGGACAACGACATCTCGCTCCACGCCGGGGTCCGCGTCACGGAGATCGACCGGGTGAACAAACGCGTGATCGCCACCCGCGCCGAGAACCATAACGGACCCGCGCCGAAGTTCGGGCGCGACGGCGACGAGTCGGTGCCGTACGACAAACTTATCATTGCGACGGGTTCTCGCCCGTTCGTGCCGCGCATCGAGAATCTTTACCTCACCCCCCCTGCCCCCCTCTCCTCCGAGGAGAGGGGGGAGTCCCGGAGCGGAGTGCTCCCCGGCGAGCGTAGCAACGCCATCTCTGAACTCCCCCCTCTCCTCCGAGGAGAGGGGGGCAGGGGGGGTGAGGTTCTGCGCCCCGGCGTGTTCGTGTTTCGCACCGTGGACGACTGCACGAAGATCGCCGGGTACGCGACGAAGGTTCGCTCGGCGGCGGTGATCGGCGGGGGGCTTCTCGGACTCGAAGCGGCGCGCGGTTTGATACGGTTCGGGATCGAAGTACACGTGATTCACTTATCCCCCACATTGATGGAGAACCAGTTGGACGCCACGGCGGGACGGATGCTCCGCCTGACGATGGAAAAGATGGGCGTCAAAGTCCACACCGAGAAATCGACATCGGAATTGCTGTTGGACGACGACGGCGAGAATGTCGTCGGCTTGCGCTTCAAGGACGGCTCCGAACTGCGCTGCGATATGGTCGTCGTGTCGTGCGGCATCACCCCGAACGCCGAAATCGGCAAAGCGGCGGGTCTGACCGTAAACCGGGCGATTGTCGTCGACGACCACATGAGGAGCGTCGATGACGAAAATATATACGTCGTCGGGGAGTGCGCCGAACACGGCGGGCGCGTGTATGGGCTGGTCGCGCCGCTCTGGGAACAGGGCGAAGTGCTGGCGAACCAGATCACCGGACACAACCCGACGGCGAAGTATCCGGGTTCCAAACTCGCGACGAAACTAAAGGTCATGGGCGTCGAACTGGCATCGATGGGCGTCACCGGGGCGAAGGAAGACAGCGACGAGGAAATCATTTTCAGCGAGCCGAAGCGCGGCGTTTACAAGAAGTTGATCATTCGCAACGACCAGTTGATCGGTGCGATGCTCCTGGGCGACACGAATAAAGCCTCCCAACTGATGCAGGCGTTCGACCGGGGCACTCCGCTCCCCGAGGACCGCGCGTCGATCCTGTTCGACATCGGCGGTGACGAAACGAAGTCGGTCGCACAAACGATGCTCGAAATGCCGGACGAGACGCGCATCTGTAACTGCAACGGTGTCAGCAAGGGCGCGATCAAGAAATGCGTGGCGTCCGGGAAACGGTCGCTCAAGATGGTGATGGAATCCACGCGGGCAGGCATGGGGTGCGGCTCGTGTAAAAAACTGGTCGGCGAGGTGGTCGAATGGGCCTGCGACAGAAAGACCGAGGAAGACCCGTCGGTGCATTTCTACGTGCCGGGTATCCCGATGACCAAGAACGACCTGGTCAGCGCGATCATCGGCAAAAAACTGAAATCGGTGTCCACCGTGTTCGACGAATTAGCGGGCGGTGTCGAGGACGCGGCGAGCAAGATGGGTTTGTCGTCGCTCCTGAAATCCCTCTGGGGCGCGGAGTACGAGCAGGAAAACGACGCGCGTTTCATCAATGACCGCGTACACGCGAATATTCAAAAGGACAAAACGTTCAGCGTCATCCCGCGCATCTACGGCGGGATCACCACCGCCGACGATCTGATCCGCATCGGCGAGGTGGCGAAAAAGTACGACGTGCCGATGGTCAAGTTCACCGGCGGTCAGCGCATCGACCTTTTGGGAATCACGAAAGAAAATCTGCCGAAAGTGTGGGCGGATCTCGGTATGCCGTCGGGACATGCTTATGCGAAAGCGTTCCGTACCTGCAAAACCTGCGTCGGCACCGACTTCTGCCGCTACGGACTCGGCGACTCGACCGCGCTCGGCATCGCGATTGAAAAACGGTTCCAGGGCTTGGAATCGCCCGGCAAACTGAAACTCGCCACGTCGGGCTGTCCGCGCAGTTGCTCGGAACCGTATGTCAAAGACTTCGCGGCGGTCGCGGTCGGCGACGGCAAGTGGGAGTTGTACATCGGCGGCGCGGCGGGATCGCACATCCGAAAGGGCGACCTGCTAACGGTAGTCGATTCGCACGAGGCGGTCCTGCTCCTCGCCGGGCGGTTCTTCCAATACTACATCGAAAATGCCAAATATCTGGAGCGCACCTACGGCTTCGTGGAGCGGATCGGAATCGAGAAAATCAAGGCAATCGTGGTGGACGACGCCGAAGGGATGGCGGCGCGACTCGACGCGGCGATGGAAGCGCAGGTACAAGCCTACCGCGACCCGTGGCTCGACCGGGACGAACCCGCGACCGCGAACCAGTTCCGCACCCAACTCCCGGTTCTCGAGGGATAAAATGTAGATGCCCCCACCCCCCAGCCCCCTCCCCCGCTGCGCAGGAGAGGGGGAGCCAGAGGGAAACACGGGAAGTGAGATACCTCCTGTATTCTACTCCCCCTCTCCTGCGCAGCGGGGGAGGGGGCTGGGGGGTGGGGGCATCGTGATAGGAAACAAACATGCAACATAATTTAGGCTCGATTGAGGCGATCCCGCTCGGGGAAGGGCGGGAATATCATATTGACGGCACTCCGATTGCCGTTTTCCGGCTCCGTTCCGGCGTGGTTTGCGCGACGCAGGCGAACTGCCCGCATAACGACGCCCCGCTCTGCGACGGCATCACGGGTGGGACGACGCTGATCTGTCCGTTTCACGCGTGGAAATTCGATCTTTCCACGGGCGAGGCGATTCTCGGCAATGCCGGACTCCGCACCTATCCGGTGGAAACGCACACGGACGGGACGATCTCGGTCGCGCTCGACGGCGCAGGATTGTAATACCGCCGATGTTGCGCGTCCTGTTCGTCACGCCCGACCCGGGGGAAGTAACCGCTTTTGAAACCGCACTGCGGGAAAACGGCGTCACGTCGCTGGTCGCCCACGGCGACGCCGGGGCGGACGAACTGTGTCGCGTCTGCTCCGGATTGCACCCGGACGTGGTAATCGCGGACTTGCGGCGGTCGTTCGACGCGTTGCCGCTACGCGCGCTCCGCCGCCGTCTCGGGGAAGCGTGGCACGACGCGACCAACGCGCCGCTTGTTTTTGTCCTGCTCGGGGCGCGGCAGATCGCGGTGCGGGAATGGTTTCCGTTCGCGGACGACTTCCTCGCCCCGCCACACGCCCCGGACGAACTGCTGACACGCATCCGGCTACTACTGTTTCGCCGCCGCCAGGTTGAAAGCGGGGATCTGATCCGGTTCCGCGACGTGACGCTGGATCTACAAAGCGGCGTCGCCCGCCACGGCGCGACGGGAGCGGTGATGGCACTGACGCCGCGCGAATGGGAACTGCTCCGCTTCCTGCTCACGCACCGGGGCAAACTGTACTCGCGGGAGCGGTTGCTCGATTTTGTCTGGGGCGTCGATTACGGCGGCGGACCGCGCACCGTGGATATTCACGTCCGCCGATTGCGCGCGAAACTCCCCCCGGAAGCCTCGGCGTCGCTGGAAAACCGGCGCGGGCTGGGCTACGGGTTCGTCGGGATGGGCGGGTAGGAACGGGTACAGTATCGCAATGCGTCGGACGGCTCGCCGTCCGAAACGAGACGCTTAACATCGCCCTCGTTCAACACCCCGCGCTCGCGTCAGATAGAAGAAAGCATGTATCTTCCTCAGCGCGCCAGAAACGCCGCCCACTGCTCCGGCGTGTTGACATTTTCCAGCGCGGGCGCGATTTCGGACGGCACATCCGCCACCGCGAACCCGTCGCCGCCGCTTGCATGAATCAGGGCGTGCAGGGAGCGTCTCCCCGCGCGGATATTCGCTTCGATCAGTGGCAGACAGGCGGCGCGATAGAGGGCGAACAGCGGTTCGAACTGTTCGCCGTTGCGCGTCACGACCCCGAGTTCGCCGCGTTCCCGCGCGATAAGCCATGCCAACGCCGCGTCGGTCAGCGCGGGCAGGTCGCAGGACAGCGCGAATACGGCGCGGTCCCCGGCGAGGCGTAGCGCGGTGCGTAGCCCGCCAACCGGACCCAGATCGGGGGAATCGTCGGGCACGAACCGCGCCGGAACGTCGCCCCAATCGTCCGGTTCGTTGCGCCCGACGATCAGCGGAGGCAGGTCGGATACGGTTCGCGCCAGTCGCGCCGTGCGCGCAAGGAGCGTTTCGCCGTCTCTGGTCAGCCCCGCTTTGTCGGATCCCATTCGGCTGCTTTTGCCGCCCGCGAGGATAGCAATTAGAAGCGGTGTGTCATTTTTCGTTTCCGTCATCGTGAGTAATTGTAACCGCTCCGGCTTCCGCGTGTCGAACAATAATACAGATCGAGTGCGGACGCTGAAGGGTTCCGGTGTAAGCACTTCGTGCTGTAGACGCTTCGCGTCGGGGCGGCGGTTGATT
>JAYULM010000180.1:0-14751 GCA_043763605.1 Armatimonadota bacterium
TAGCCTGACGAGATCGGCAAGCCTCGTTTCCGAAGGAAACCCAAGCGGAACGCTTCCACCGGAGGATGGAACATCCCCGCAACGGAGGGTATCTATACCCCCGACTTTTAATCAGACCGATCACCGGAGGTGGTGATACACAACAACCTGCGCGGTTGGGGGATCGAGCGGTAAAATGTCAGCGCGAGGCGGTATGACGATGCGACAGAACTATGCGATCAACGAAATAGCGACGAAGGGTGAGCGGCTTTACCGCGAACAAATTTCAAAAAATATCAGCCCGACAGACCGAATGAAATACCTCGTGATCGAAGTCGAAACCAAGTACCCGGGGGGGTGGTTCCATTTTATCCGTGCCGACGGTGCCGCGTCAATGACAGCGTGATTTTGGGTTGTGCGGACGGCGAATCGGACGCTGAAGGGTTCCGCTGGAAGCCTCCGGCTGTAGACGCTTCGCGTCACCGGAGGCGACACGCTATTCGCGCTTGCCATACGACACCTGCAAGCCCCGACGCAAAGCGTCTACAGCCGGAGGCTTCCAGCGGAACCCTTCAGCGTCCGATTCGCCGTCCGAAACCAAGACGCCAACCGATCATCGGAAGTGATGATACAGAACCGCGAAGTCGAACCCCGCCGACACGAACCAGTGGAGCAGGAAGCACGGCACGAACGAGCGGAAGCGGTAGGCGATGAGTGCCATCAGGATCGCGCCGGGGAATGACGACGCAGTTTCTTCCCAGGGTTTGCCGTAATGGAGCGCGGTGAATAAGGCGGCTTGTAGCAGGACCGCGCCCCATAGCGGCATGATCTTGCGGAAGCCGTTCAGCAGGAAGCCCCGGAAGAAAAACTCCCAGCCGAACATGTAGAACCCCATGACGATCTCGTGGAATATCAGGTTCATCAGGTTGATACGCCCGCCGGTGAACCCGTGGTTGGCATCTCGGAACAGATTCTCGACCGCCCCCGACCCCCACATCCAGCGCAGATAGTAGGACTGCGGACCGTCCTGCGCGGCGAAGTAGTAGATCACCGGCGAGAAAAGTACCAGACAGACCAGCGCGGCGAGCGTCCCCTTCCCCAGATCGCCGACGGTGAACCCGATGTCGGCGGGTTCGCGGCGCAGGAGTAACATTCCGACGATCAACGGCACCCAGAGCACGAACGCCGTGTTGATCAGGTTGTACTCGTGGAACCCCATGTTGCGAGTCTTGTCGTGATTGATGAAGTACAGAAAGCCACAGATGAACAAGCCTACCAGCAACGTCACCCAGCCGGTCGTGACATCGTTCGCGCCGGAAGACGGGGCGTCGCCAGCCGCTGCTGCCGATTTCATCGCGGATCGCGCCGGTCTACGTGCCAAAACGGAGTATCTCCTTTTGCGCCTCGGACGACAGGCGGGCGCGGATATGAGCGACCGCAGGGCGAAGGCGGGCGATGTCGAGCATGGTATAGTGTCCGGTTTCGTAGAGAACGCGACCGTCCACGAGCGTGAGCGCAACATCGGATGCGCGCGCGGCGTAAACGAGCGCGGCTTGCGGGTTGTCGTCGGCGGTCGGAGTCAAGTGTAAACCATCCAGGCGAACCACGCAAATATCGGCGCGTTTGCCGGGGCGCAGGGAGCCGACTTCGGCATCCATGCCGAGTGCCTTCGCCCCGCCGAGCGTCGCCAGATACAGGGCATCGCGGGCGGAAAGCACGTCCGGATTTTGCTCGCGCGACCGGGCGGTGAACACGGCGGCGCGCATCTCCTCGAACATATCGCTCGTGTTGTTGGACGCGACGGAATCGGTGCCGAGTCCGACCGTGACCCCGGCTTTAAGTAGCGTCCGTAGCGGCGCGAACCCGGAGCCGAGTTTGCCGTTCGACTTCGGGCAGTGCGCAACCGCGACGTTTTTGGCGGCAAGCAGTTCGGCGTCCGCTTTATCCACGTGGATCGCGTGAACGGCAAGCGTCGGGGCGTCGAACCCGCCACAATCCGCGATGTACTGTGTCGGGGAAACGCCGGGGGTGTCCCAGTGGATCGCGCGCGCCGCGAACATTTCCGCGAACGGTCCGGTTCCGGCGCGGATCAGTTCGTTTTCGGCGGGCGACTCCGCGACATGGATACACTGCCGGAAGGTCTTGCGGTTCGCATATTCCGATAAGGTGCCAAACAGATCGCCGGAGACCGTGTACGGGGCATGTGGCGAGATCCCGGGGCGCAGACGGTCGTCGGCGTGGTGCCGTTCGATCTGATCCTCCATCGAGAGGATCTTGCGCTTCAGGGCGGCGAGGACGTTTTCCGCAGATGGCTCCCGCTCGATCCCGAACACTTCACGAAAGACGATGCCGCGTTGCCCGGAAACGAGAAGCGCGGCGAGCGAGGCTCCGGCGTCGGAGGCGTCGGCGACGGTCGTAATGCCCGCCGACAGCATTTCCGCCGCACCCATCGTCGCTGACGCGATCCAGTCATCGAGCGACAAGCGGGTTTTCAGGGCGTTCAGGATGCGAATCCAGGGAAAGAACTCCAGGTCTTCGAGCAAGCCGCGCATCACGGTGTATTCGAGATGCGCGTGGACATTGACGAAGCCGGGAAGAATCGCGGATAGACCGAGGCCGATGTGCGGTTCGCGGGGTGAGCCGGCTTTCCCGACATGGATAATGCGCCCGTCCTCAATGACGACTTCGCCGTTTTCGAGGGGCGGCATCTCTATCGGCAACACCCACTTCGCCCGGAGTCGAACCGGACCCTCGGTGTGACGGACCTGATCTGCTACAGACACGGGGACTCCGCTGGCGTGGACGAGCCGACGCTGATCGTCGTCCCCCACGCGTCCTGATACTGGTCGTACGTCAGGTTTTTCGCGTGGCCGTCGAGGTAAAGCATGATGTAACGGCGTCCCGAACGCCCGAATGAAAGCGGCGAGCCGTGCCACGAGCCGTTGCCATCGAACAGGAACTGTATCTGCGACGGTCCGACTTCGATACCGCCGGGTGTCGTGCCCTTCACGGTGTCGCCGTTGATCTGCTTAAACGCGAGTTCGGTACGGGTCAGGTAAGACGCGCCGAACGCCTCGTACATGGACGGGCGGGCGTCGAGGGGGCACGGACCGGCGCAGTTGTCGTTGTTGTCGAGGAAATCGAAGCCGGTGTCGCCCGCGCACTTCCAAATGTCGCGGTTTTTGGTGTACGGGTTCAACAAGCCTTCCTGCGCCGGGGACGTGTTCACGCCTTTGGTGGAAACGGACGGGTCGTTGTAATGCAGGAACGGCATGTCGCTCAGTAGCGCGGAGCATGCCGGGTTGCCCGCCCAGATCGCGGGGACGTAGGCGTCGGACGCATCCTTGCCGAACGGGATGATGCCGTCGTAGTCCTGCATGTACATCTGTGTCGCCGTGCCGAGTTGCCGCAAATTGGACTGGCATGCGGTCGCCCGCGCCTTGCCGCGCACGGTCGCGAACACAGGAAAGATGATCGCGGCGAGCAGGGCGATGATCGCGATAACGGTGAGGAGTTCGATCAGGGTGAAGGCATGGTTACGGCGCATGGCATGATTTCCTGTTTCATCGGTTTCACCGACGTCTATAGGTGGCTCCGCCACCGAGCGTCCTCCGGACGCGCCGAAAACGAAACGTTGTCGCGATTGCCGAACGGTCCCGGTATGCCCGCGTCCGGAGGACGCTCGGTGGCGGAGCCACCTATAGACGTCGGTGAAACCGATGGACGCAACCAACGGACCGACCCGGTGGAACCAATGGAACGCCGACTCCCGAAAAACGCTACAATCACCCTAATAACGTTTCCGGGGCAATAAAGGTTTCGCCGAATTGTTCCGCGAGAATCGACAGGGTGATTTTGCCGTCCGCGATGTTGAGACCGCCGCGCAGTGCCGGGTCCGCCGCGAGTGCTTTTTTCCAGCCCTTGCCCGCGATAGCCAGCGCGTACGGTAACGTCGCGTTCGTCAGGGCGAACGTGGACGTGTACGGCACCGCGCCCGGCATGTTGGCGACGCCGTAGTGGAGGACGCCATCCACGAAATAGGTCGGCTCTTTGTGCGTGGTCGGGTGCGTTGTTTCGATACAGCCGCCCTGATCCACCGCGACATCCACGATCACCGCGCCCGGTTTCATCATAGCGACCGTGGTTCGGGGGATCAGTGTCGGTGCCTTCGCGCCGCGCAAGAGGACCGCGCCGATCAGTAGATCGGCTTCCAGTGCCTTTTCGCGGATCGCCGCCCGCGTCGAATACAGCGTGGTGACGTTCGCGGGCATCACGTCGTCGAGGTAGCGCAACCGGGGAAGTGACACGTCGAATATGGTCACGCTCGCGCCCATGCCCGACGCGATCTTAGCCGCCTCCGCTCCGACCATTCCCCCGCCGACGATCACGACATTGGCAGGGGCGACGCCGGGGACGCCGCCGAGCAGGATACCGCGCCCACCCATCGCTTTTTCCAGATACTTCGCGCCTTCCTGCACCGCCATGCGCCCGGCGACCTCGCTCATCGGGGCGAGCAAGGGTAGCAAGCCGTCGGCGGTCTCCACCGTCTCATAGGCGATGCAAACCGCGCCGGAGTCGAGGCAGGCACGCGTCAGCGTCTCGGACGCGGCGAAGTGAAAATAAGTGAACAAAATCTGACCGGGGCGCAGGAGCGGATATTCGGCGGCGAGCGGTTCCTTGACCTTGAGGATCATCTCGGCACGGGCATACACTTCCTCGGCGGAAGTGGCGATAACGGCACCTGCCGCGCGAAAATCGCCGTCCTTGATCCCGATACCGCCGCCCGCGTCAGTCTCGACGAGTACGGAATGTCCGGTGGCGACCAGTGCCTCCACGCCAGAAGGGACGATGCCGACGCGGTTCTCGTCCTCTTTGATTTCCCGGGGAACGCCAACAAGCATAGGAGAATTGTATCATATCCCCTGTCCGCATGATTGAAATACTGACGGAAAGGGAACATCTGAAGCGGGCTTACCTGACCGGGATGTCGGTACCCGTAATCAGGCGGTGTGCCAGAACAGTTTCTTTTAATCTGACCACCGCGTTTCGCTAAGGCGAAGAAGGAGTGCGTTGCTATGGATACGTTAACAACGGAAGCGGAAATCACGGAATTACAAAAAGTTCGTCGGCAAACCGGCCTGTGGCGGTTGGGAGCCGGTGTTCTTACCACCCTCTGGGTAGGCGGCTGGTTTATCAGTGTCAATGACTCGGTGCGCGGCTTGTTCGAAGCCGGACCCCGGCAACAACAGTTCGTCACGACACTGTCCACGAATGTGCAAAACGACATCGCCCCGAACGTGCAGAACATGGTCGCGCAGACCATCGCCGAAGCCCGGCCCGAAGTCGAGGCGTCGTTCGTGAAACTCAACGACCGCGTACCGGAACTGACAAAGGCGTCGATGACCGAACTGGAAACCCTGCAAACGTCGCTCCCGAAGAAGGGCGAACAGATCCTCGGAGATTCCTTCGGCACGATGATCGCGGAGAAAGAAGTCAAGTTGCGGGCGATGTTCCCGGATGCGACCGAGGAAAACATCAAAACGCTGACGAAGAACCTGTCCGATGTCGCGCAGACGAAGGCGGTTTCCGTGAACGATAAACTCTTCGGACGCCACCAGGTCGCCCTCAACGGGATCGTTTCGCACATGGAGCAGATCCGGCTGGAAGAGGCGAAAACGCCCGTTTCCGCACTCGGTAGTAACTGGGATATGGCACTGTCCATCATGGACGTAGTCCGCGAGGATATGCGTGAGTTGGAAACGCTCGCCGCCAAGAACCAGAAACAGGTCGCCCTGAAAAGTGCCGCCTCCGCCGCATTGCCCGGACCGAAAACAGCGAACACGAAGTAAAGAGAGAACACAATGGAAACCCCGAACAACAATCAAGACAATAAACCTGCGGTACGCGTTTACGAAACCACGCCCGGCGCGACCAACTCGGGCGAACCGGTCGCGGAGCAGTTCGTGCGCAAAGAGTTGAGCGACGCCCGCAAATCGCTCCGCGTCACGCAGATAGTGGCGAGTGTGCTGGCAATCGGCACGATGATCTATACCACAGCCATCGGTTCGCAACTCAAAAAAACGCTTGAGCCACGCACCGCCGCGCAGGTAGCGACCGGGCTTATCGCCGACCAGGTCGATACGCAGGGACCGCTGATCGCCGCCGACATCCGGCAACGCATCCCGAAATTGATCGAGGAAGTCCCGGATTACGCGATCCGGCAACTGCCGCAGTACCGCACGGCACTGGAAACGCAGGTCGAGAACGATATGAAGCAGCACTTCACGTCGTCCTCGAAGCAACTCGGGGATTCGTTCGACGAGCTGCTGGACGCGAACAAGGATAGCATCTCCCAGATGCTCAAAGACGGGCAGGACGCGGAAGCGACGAAGGCAGTCGGCGAGGCGATGGAGAAAGAGATGCTGGAGTTTACCGGCACAGTCGAACTGAACGGTGAAACGTTGTCCACGAAACTGGACGGAGCGTATACATCACTGACTCAGGTCGAGAAACGGATGGCGAAACTGGCGTCGAACAAAAACCTGACGCCGCAGGAGAAAAAGGCGCGCCGCGCCATCGGCATCCTGTCGCGCACTATCGACGCGGCTAACCCGGCGGTAACGCCCGGCGCGAAGACCATCTAAACGGTTTGGTGCCGCCCCCCTTCATTCGCGGGGGCGGCATCGCTTTTTACACTCTACCGGCTTTCCGATAGGCGGCGGGAGCCACCGCGAACCGAGCCGTGAAAACGCGCGTAAAGTGAAAGCGGTTCCCGAAGCCACATTCGTCCGCGATCCGTTCGATGGAATCCGCCGAAAAGAGAAGCCGGTTCGCCGCCGTTTCCAGACGCCGACTCTGGATGTAATGGGCGGGCGTCTCACCGACCCCTTCCCGAAAACGGCGAATAAAATAGTCCTCGGAAATGCAACACGCTTCCGCGAGCAGTTTGTTGGCAAGCGACTCGCCGAGCCGCTTCTCGATCATCTCCAGAGCCGGGAGCACCGGTTCCAAAAGATCGGCGTGTGAGGCGTACCGTTCGTGGTCCGCGACACGCAAAGAGGCGGCAAGGGAATCATACAGCAACGATTTCGCGCGGCAGAACAGAGCCAGATCTCCCGTACGCTTTCCCTCTCCCGTATTGATTTCGGCGGCAATTCCGGACGATTTCTCGCTCGCCCCCGAGGAGCGAGGCACACATAAGGGGCGGTTGAAATGATCGCGGAAAAACAACCCCGGCAACCCCGATACCTCGAAATGGATATAAAAATGCCCGACGGAGGGTGCCTCGCACAGGCAATCGAAACGTACCCCTGCCGGAATGAGAAAAGACTCCCCGGCTTCCAAAGCGAATGGGTGTTTTTCACCACTCTCCCCATACAGGAGCAATTCCGCGCCATCCGCATCGTTTCGGTAGAAACGCCAGTAGGAACTGCACACATTTTTCGCCTGCCAGGAATGAGGGGTTATCGATGTAAATGTAATATCGAACAGGCTTAGATGCAACGTATCCAGACGGGAATACCCACGGTACGCGTCTGACCCTTTCCCCGGCGCACGAACTATTGAACTATTCATAACGGAATTGTATACAATTATTCCGGTTTCGGCTATACCCCTTTGGCACCGATACGGTTATCCTTCAGACATACTTCGTAGCACCCTCAAGGAATCTTACTTATGAATATCTCAACCGATAAAGTACACACCGCCGATCCCGCCAGCCTTCGGATCAACGGCGTCGGTATCGCCGACATCGAGTTTTTCGCGGACGACTTCGACTCCGAGAAAGCCGCCGCCGTCTATGCCGAGACGGGGGCGATTGTGGTCCGTGGTTTGATGAAGCCCTATCTCGCCGAGATAGCGCGCGATGTGGAAGTGGCTGTCCGGCAGGGAATCGCGCTGTTGCCACACGCGAAAGAGGTGCCAGGTATCGGATGGAACACACCGGATGGTGCGCTGTGGCTCCCCGCGCCCGCCGGATTTGCGCGCGATAAACAGATGATGATCCCGGCGGTGCGCTACAACACTTCCGGGGCGTTCTTCCGTTCCGCGTTCGACGAAAAACTGCTCGGTTTTGTCGGAAAGATCATCGGGGACGACATCGAATTGTTTATGGACGGACAGTGTTTGTATAAGGAACCGGTCGGGGGGCATCCGAAGAACCTGCATCAGGACTCCGCGTATTTCGAGCATCGCTTCGAGGGACCGGTCGCCGCACTGAACTATGTCGTGGACACCGACCTCGTAAACGGCGCGCTATACGTCGTGCCCGGTTCGCATCAGATGGGGCAACTGAAACATATCGACACTTTCAGTCATCTCGGTCTGGACCCCGACGAATGGCCCTGGGAAAAAGCGTTGCCGATCACCGGGAGCGCGGGCGATAGCATCTTCTTCCATTACAAGTGCATCCACGGTTCGCAGGAGAATCACTCGAACGGACCGCGCCCGGTGTTTATCCACCGGTACCGCCGCCCCGATGATTATGTCGTCGTGAATGCCGCGACGACACAGGCGCGCGAGGAGGCGGAAAAGAAACAGGACGCCGCGAGCAAGCAAAACCAGCAGGGAATGATGGTACGCGGCTTCCGCACCTACACCGCCCCGTAAACCACGGTAATCGCCGCGCCCGCCGGGACGTTTACCGTTACCGACGGGCGTTTGCCACATGTCAGGCGCAGGAGCCGCGACTTCGCCGTATCGCCGTTCGCGCCGACGAAGACGATGGAGCCGTCGCGGTTCCGAAACGCCGTGCCGGGGAAGTCGGCGGCATCGGCGGTTTCCAGACGCACTGCGCCGGGACGTACCCAACGGCTCGCATGACCCAGTGCGTAGAACTCCTCGTTTTTTGTAACTACTCCGGTTCCCGGGTTGATCGTGATCACGCCGCGACAATCGTTGCACCCGCCGTTTCGCGGTCCGTGCTCGGGATCGAGGGCGAGATTCCATTTCAACACACTGGACGCGCCGTATTTCGTTGCACCGACCACTAAATTCGCGATGTCCCAACGCACATTACCGCCGAAATCGGGCGCGAACGCGCCGCCCGAGCTTTCGGTGAAGTGCGTTTCCATGCCGGGGTATGCCCGCCGGACGATCTCCTACGCCTCCGGCTTCCCCGCGTAGGCATGCCACGCTACCCCGGCGATGTCGCTGCGTGCCCCGGGGTCCTTCAGAACTTCCATCGGGAAATCCGGAGCGTCCCAGTTGTGGTCCCAGACGAGTATCTTCGTGGCGATGCGCGCTTTGCGGAACGCCGGTCCGAGGTGTTCGCACACGAACCGCGATTGGTCCCCCGGTTCCATGCGCATTGTCGGATAGGAGTCGCGCTCCAGACGCGGTTCGTTTTGCAGGGTCACGTAATCCACGCGCACCCCGGCTTTCGCGTACGCCTCTATGAAACGGACGAAGTAGCGGGCATAGGCGGCATAGCAGGACCAATCCAGCCACCCACCGTTCATATTCTTGCTCGTTTTCATCCACGCGGGCGCGCTCCACGGCGACGCCATGACGGTGAGTGCGGGGTTGATTTGACGGATTCGGCGCAGGAGCGGCAGGATATACGCTTCGTCCGGCTGGATCGAGAATCGCTTCTGTTCGTGGTCCGTTTCGCCGGGGGGAAGATCGTTGTAGGTGTAGTTGCCCCGGTGGGTGAAGTCGCTCGCCCCCATCGGCACCCGCAAGACGGAAAAGCCGATGCCTCCGGCGCGGGTATCGAACAGATCCCGCAGTACCGCGTCCAGCTTCGCTGGGGATAGTAGTGACAAGAGAAACGCGGACGAATCGGTCAGGGACGCCCCGAAACCGCGCATCGTCTGCTGGGGACGGGATTCACCCACCAGGATATTCACCCGGCTTCCAGCCGTTCCAGTGGTTGTTTGTACCGGAGCATGAAGCGATTTTTTATCAGGGGTCGTTACAAATACGGCGACCGAGTGAACTTTCTTTGGTGTCATCGGATAAGCATCCTACGCCAGTTCTAACATGCACCTCAAGTGCCACCATCATTTATAACCAGGAAAACTGGGACCGTCATGATTCAGCCAGTGGAACGCTCTTAAAGACAACTGCCAAAGATGCAAAACGAGATCTCATAGAGAACACAACACCGATACAACATCCGTTCATTAGAATCGGCAAGTCGGAATCCTTCACAATTTAGATACTCGTTTCTGTATCTTTGCCTCACGATCCATTATTCCCTTCTTCACTTCCGCTCTCCATCCTGGTAAAAGATTTTCTAACTCGACCTTCACCGGAGCGGGGGTTGTTTTCGCCAGTTGTTCGAGTTTAGTTAACCCTACAGATGGCTCGACAGAGAGCAGTGATATACCTTCTGCGATTTGAGCTAGCAACAGACTCGGTTCAAGCATTAGTGCCCTTCGCGCCTCAGCAAGTGCTTGCCTTCCTCGCTTCGAAGAACCACTACGCAGATGCTGAAAAGCGGCCGCTGTACGCGCCTCAGACTCAAACTGCCTGAGAGTCGTGGAGTGTGGTTCGAAAGTTTCATTCAAAAGTGACGATCCGAGAGGCATCTGGCGTGACAAACCGGCGGTCGCTTCGGCATAAAATGACAAAGCATCCTTAATGTGCCCTGTAGCATAAAGAGATATCGCATACTTTAGCTGAAATGCACTGAAATTGTCGAACTTCCCTCTACTTAGCAACGTGGCGTAAGCGTTCCGGGCATCTTCAAACCGCCTCTGCCCGAGCAAAGCGTCAGCGAGTCCAACTGATGCATCCTGACTGGGACCATCCAAAAGGACTCCCCTAAATTGGCGTTCAGCCGCAACATACTTGCGGGCTTCAAGTAGCGAATAGCCGTGGTCCGTTTGAGACATACGGTATACAAAACGTTGTTTTACGGATGAATAGTCATGTTGCTCTATACTTACCCGCTCCGACTGGGAATTCGGATTCGCTACCGACTCTTGATGTGCTACTAACATAGCATGCGATAAGCCAGCGACTGCGATTATACTGATCAATGTCATGAATCATATCCTTCTTTATTGAGTGTTTATATTCTGCCCAAAGCCAGCATCAACAGACACTGGCTTTGAGTAAGAATTCATAAGCAATTATAAACCGACTCGCCCCCATATCGGATGGACATCTGTCAAATCCCCCTCGCTCGGTACAGTCATAGTCCCTGCAGTTGTGGCAGTCGGCCAGTCTGTCCAACGTCCAGTGAGAGGACGCGCTACGTCGGCTTTCCAATCCCACTCTACCTTTCTAATTGGAACCCATTGACTGTAAGTGCCTGGAGGTATATACATCAGATACATCTTGAACTTCTCATCTTTGACCTCAATCCTTTTGTAGATGTCATTTGCAGGAGTACCTGGCGTGTCACTTGTGTTTTGTGCATCGTTAGGATCGGAACTGGACGCAGACCATTTGCCTGGCCATCCTATGCTTGGAGCATACGGGGCGGGATCATAGGGATATCGCTTGTCGAGGGTGAAGTCATTGGAAGTGTTCGGCGATGTAACAATTGTGCCATCATCCTTAGTTTTGTACCGCTGTTCCCTAATCAGTTGCACATAGTGAAAATCACCAGTGCCTTGTTTTGCAGAGAACTCATCCGGAGTTTTAACAAACGACGAGAAATAGACTCCTGCTGGACGGCTGTCAGAAAGACCTGATGTACGCACATAAGGTCCCACAGCATTGGGAGTATTTGGTGGATAGGGACGAACAACGACCTCCCCGTAGTCAGTAATCATTTTGCTTTCAGGAACTTTTATCATCAGATCTTTTGCTATTGTAAAACTTTGTCCTTCTGCCACACCTGTACACTTAACGCTAACTGTGGTGTCTAACATGCCTACGCAGTGGAAAACAACGCTACTTTTATTGAGGTCCGTTGTTTGAAAACTGTTCAGTGTTGCCGTGATGTTGTTAACATTGGGGGCTTCGACTACATAAGACTTAAAGGCGGGAGTTGGCAATACCCAGTTGGAAACAGTACCCCCAGAGAGTGAGGCAGTGACCTGTTGACCGATCAATACCATATTTTTGCCATCCGCCCCCTTGATTGTTCCGGCGAAAGTAATATCTATATTTCCGGGGGTTACCTTGTAATAGACTTCACCTTGACCTGAGCCTGACACTTTCGGTGGTCCAGCGGATCCTTGCGCAGTCCATTCCACATGGGGGTCAGGAGGATTTTCTAAGGTGAATGATGTTCCTGGATTCTGCTTTATTGAGTAACGGTAGCCCTCCGAGCTTCTAGCTCTTAATCCAGAGTACGGCGCATAAGAGATAGTTGGTGAACCAATGCCATTGGTACAACTTACCATCGTCATGCCAAATGTGTTAGCGGAACAAACAGCTCGTGAGTATTCGCTTATAAGGATGGCAGGCGGTGGGTTCTCCCCAACAAAGCTAGGCTCCCAAGTAAAATTAACGGTAATCGGACCCGTTAACTTCACACTCCCCGATGTGCTCACTTCGACGCCGTTGACAAATTTGGTACCCCAAGTACCCCCAGCACCGTTTCCGTATTTCCCACTCCCATCGCTTCGAAGATAAAAAGCCTCAGATTTATTAACTACATCATCAGTTATGCCCTTCACGTAACCGCCGCTATACGTGACTTTATAAGTTCCCGCGTTGGCCCCCTCGCTCAAGGAAAGAGATAACAGCACAACGAGAAGACAAAACAGTGCCTTGACTGCTACACGGCAGTCAAAATTGTCTTTCCAACATAGCGTGTTGGATGCGGGATCCAATGGACTGCGATCACGTTGTGAGTGAGCAGAAATAGGAGAAATCATACACATTATACACCAAACCTTTCTACCTCAACAAACCGACGACACATCATCTATAAAAAGTGTGCATGTTAATATTATACAAGAATCGCTAATAAAAATCAACCAGTAATAACACCTGTTTTACAGAACCACCAGTAAAGAATACGTGAATTTTGTACTCCTTTTTAATCTGGTCCAATAGGAGAGTCGGTTTCTTTTTAAGTACAGGACAAAAATTGTAATGCATTCTTGACCTTCTCTCTGTTTGTTGGTCCATAGGAGGTGTTGAATGTTCCGTCGGTTCGTGATCAGCGCTCGATTGCTTGGCCTCGCGTGCCCGCCCGAATGCGGCAGTGGAGACATAAACAAACGAACTGTGAGGACGCTCCCCATTAATAGTAACGCCGCTGACTCTCCAGACCCAGCTAAGACTCCTTCACACTCGGAAAGACCACCCCATCTAGGCACTCGTCCCGTAACTTGCTATGGAAACTCTCCAAAGAATCATTCTGCCAGGACGACCGAGGCACCACATTAGGAGGGGGTCGCTCCTGCCGTTGCAGAGTCGCCTCTACTTTTAGATGGTGCTATCTCAGCACGGACTTTGCTGCGGCCGCGCTACGAAGTGCCGCATCTTTCTGGCGACTTCTCTGCATTTGTTCCTGCGTTTGCGCAGAAACACCGGGCGCGTCTGCGGGTGGGGCGGTTACGGGCGCGGCGGACTGTTTCGATCCCGCTGCACTACCTTTCTTTTCACCACATCCGAACATTGTAACAGTCAAAAGACACGCCCCAAAAACCGCCATCGTATTTCTGTTAATCATAGATTCTCCTTAAAATACGGGGCGGCGATCACACCGCCCCAAGTCGGCATTCGTTATACTGCAACGAACTGGATAGTTAGAAAACGCAACTTAGTACGGCGCGGGCGGCCACCAATCGCCAATATCCTCGTTGCGCCGCTCGTAAATTCCGGGAAGGTATATATTGCGGTACCAGAGCAACCGCCCCTTGGGATAGGCTTTTACGTGACCATCCGCGAACGCGACGTTGGTCGTATTATTTCCGTGTCGGTAGCGGATTGTCCGCCCACCCTCCCAGTTGGTTTGCCCCAACTGGCTATCACGGTCATTGCTCGGTCTGCTGGCGATACTGCTGCCATCCTTGCTCGCATCGTACTGTCCGCCGGTGAGAACCCCATCCGTCCAGAACCATTGCAGCGTAATGAAGTCGGGCCAGCTCCAAACGGCACCGTTGCGACCTTTTTCCACTAACAGCACTTTGTCTGCCGGGGCATCGATCTGAGCGATGGCGACGGTCGGGCGCGTGTCAGCGACGCTACGCCCGTAGTTGCTAATGAACATGTCGTTGACTCCGTATCGGAACCCTTGCCCGTCCATTTCGGTGCCGGTTTCGGGCCACGAGGGGCAACCCCAGACCCCCCCCAGACCATAGGAGACCGAATTGAATTGGTCGCCGTTCTTGATATAGGGCTGAACCGCATTTTGCCAGGGGCGTGAGTCGGCTCCGCCGCCGCTACTGAATGTTCCGTCCTCAGACATCGGGAACGTCTCGTCGTAATCTTGCGAATACTGTACGACCGCGAGACCGATCTGTTTCAAATTCGATAAGCAGGCGGTCGCGCGTGCCTTCTCCCGAGCCTGTGCGAATACGGGGAAAAGTATCGCGGCGAGGATGGCGATAATCGCGATCACGACGAGCAGTTCGATGAGCGTAAAGCCGCTTCTATCACGACCGGCGATTCGCTGATTTGTTGACTTCTTCATTGGGTTGTCTTTCTATGTCACCCGTTATAACGGGTGCGGTTGATGGATTATGATTTCCGTTTTTCGTTAACCGTCAAATTTTGTCGCAACTGTGGCTTCCATGCCACCCCTGTAAACTTTTATCCGCTGAGCCTCTTTCAAAAATGTAGATTCATTCCTTCGTCTTACCTACCTGCTCCGCAAAGAGAGCGAGCACGCCAAACATAATATGCAAATGAACTTTC
>JAYULM010000181.1:0-1133 GCA_043763605.1 Armatimonadota bacterium
TCGGCTCCGCAGACAGGACGCGGCGGTGCAGGCGGCGGAATGGCGGGAGTACCGACAACGGCGGATCGGTTGCAGGGGCGTCGTGCGCCTTCAACGGGAAATTCGTCTCGCCCTGACCGCGCCCGAACGACAGACACAGGATTGCCAACAGAACGAGCCGGGCGGACAGACCGAAGCGGTAGAACGGGAAGCACCGACAGAACTGTCCCCGGAACCGCAACAGATCGCACTCAGTCGGGAACGAGCGTTCCCGGAATGGGCAGACGGAACTCGGAAACCAGTTCTACAGACAACTCCACGACTTCACCGAGAAGACCTACCCGTGACTCAGGAATGGGAACAGAACGGGGAAATCGTTCCGGTGCAACCTCGGAAAACGAAACTTCGATCCCGCGAAGAGGCTCAGGTCGGACGGGAACGCCGGATCGTACAGGGAGTACTCCCTCGTTGCCGGATACTTCTTCGGGGGGAACCGAAACGCACGGCACGCCCTCGACTTCACGCCGCAATCGCACTTATGGTACGGACAGAGCGACAAGCAGTTCCGAGTCGGCACGAAGCGCACGGGAAGCCCTGAACGGTACGCGCAGAGGCAGTGGTACGGAAAGAGGCACCTCTACAGGGACGGATCGCTCAACGGGGCGGGGTGAAGTTCCCTCGCGCCGTTCCTCCGACACAGAGCCGGGAACCAGGGCGGACAATGGGACGGAAAACACTCGTCCGCAAACGCGAACCCGTGAGCGAAGTAGCCTCCCGAACGCAGGTTACGGCACAGATCGTGCTTCGCGTACTTCACCCGGCGGGGTCAGTGAGCGCACGACTCGACAGGAAAGAGGGTATTCTCCGTCCACTTCGCCCGGTTCTACAGAAAATGACACGAGCCGAACAGAACCGCGTACCCGTACTCCACGCGAATCTGAGACAGGTACTTCACCGGAGCGTACCGCACCTTCACGACGTGAACGAACCTACACTCCCGACGCCGGAAGCGGTTCAACGGAAAGACAGAGAACTCGTACTCCAGAGGTATCACCTCCTGTACGCACCGAGCGCAGAAGTGATTCAGGGGGGATGTCCACGGGTCGAGGAGCAGGGCGAGAAAGCCGTCCTGCTTCCCCGCCAAGAGAAACAGA
>JAYULM010000182.1:0-3956 GCA_043763605.1 Armatimonadota bacterium
TGAGAGAGGGGGTTGGGGGGTGAGAGCGCGAGGCTCCTACACGCCTTCCCCATAGACCAGCGGATTCAACGGACTGACCGCCAACTCTCCCGGAGTGACACCCGGCATGTAGGTGCGGAAGTCTCCCTCACGCGCCGAGTTGCTCATGTCGGCGTAGGTGTATGCGCCGTCCGCGTAATAGACCACGGTGATTATCTGCCGCGCCGCCGCCCGGGAAGCATTCCCCGGCGCGCTGTGCAGTGTCCAGCCAGAATGGAAGGTCGCGTCGCCCGCGTGGAGTTCGGCGGTCGCGAGCGGGAGGTTTCGCTCCCGGATCACGCGGGCGTAATGCACATGCGCGTCGTCGGAAACGCCCTCGTCGGCTAACTGCCCGGTCTTGTGCGAGCCGCTCGCGAACGCCAGCGTGCCCATTTCGAGCGTCGTGTCCACGAGCGGCATCCACATCGTGATCGTGTGCGGGGTGTCCATGGGCCAGTAGAACTGATCCTGGTGCCACGGGGTATAGCCGCCGCCCGCCTGTTTATTGATCGCCACGTCGTGATACAAACGCACGGCGGGCACGCCCATCAAATCGGCGGCAATTTTGGCAAACCGATGCGCGAGCGTAAACCGGCGGACGTTTTCGTCCTGGTTCCACAAGCCGCCGACCAGCGTGAACGCCCGGTCGAACGTGTTGCGCTCCTCCATCGGTCGGTCGTCGTCGTTGCGCCGCCGTGCACTCTCGGTGATCACCGGTCCATAGGCGGCAATCTCCTCTCGGGAGCAGATGTTCCGGAGCAGGATATGCCCGTCGCGGCGGTAGTTCTCGGCTTGCGCGGGCGAAACCGGGTATTCGGCGGACAGGTCGGGCAGGGTATCATTGGTTGTCATTGTTGGATTCCTTGTTGGGTTCCTTTGCGGGGGCTACCCGCGTCAGTTCGTCGAGTGCCATCGCCATATGTACCGTCATGGCGCGGCGGGCGTCTGTAGTGCTACCGCGTTCGATGGCGTCGACGATGCGGGCATGAATCGCATACGATGCCAGGTGATCGCGGACGCCGGGCAGGGTCGCTTTCACAGCGGCACGGATCGAGTCGTGGAGCGACATCACGAAGCGTTCCAGAAGCGGCAGGTGCGCGGCGCGGGCGACGGCTTCGTGGAACGCGACGTTGGCGTCGATCTGCTCGGCGGTACTGTCGATAGCGACCCGCATCACCGCCAGTGCCGACCGGATCGCGTCGAGATCGGCGGCGGTGCGGTGTTCGGCGGCGCGACCGGCGAGATGCACTTCGACCAGTTCGCGGACTTCGTACAGTTCTTCGAGTGGTGGGCGGTCCATCAGGAGGAGCATTTCGAGCGGTGCCTTGAGCACGTTCTCGCTGTTCGCGGCGACCACAGTTCCGGCTCCCTGCCGCGTTTCCAGCACTCCCATTCGGGTAAGCGCGGCGATGGCATGACGCACGGACGGACGGCTGACCCCGTGGAGCAGGGCGAGGTCGCGTTCCGAGAGCAGGCGTGTCCCCGGCTGAAGTTCGCCCGAGCGCACCATCTGCAGGATCGACTCGGTGACGTTTTCGGAGACCGAGCGGCGGCGTTGACTGATCGTGTTCATGCCGTCCCCTCCTGTAAGCGGTCGCGCACCGCCGCGATCATCACTTCCAGACACCCGGCGGCGAGCGGCGTTTGTTTCGCGGCGTACAACTCTTTTTCGTACAGGTGCGCGGGCGGCAGATAGCCGTACCATCCGTTCGCGACGTTGACGACGAATACAGCGGCGTCCGGCACGGCGGCGCGTAGCGCGGTCTGCAACGCGGAGTACGCCTCGCCAGGGTGCGCGACGAAGGCGATCCGCCCGACGCGCCAGACCCAGACCGGGTACGAAACCGCGTCGCCGTCCCCGACATAGTCGCGCACCTGAAGCCGACGTGCTAATTTCTCCCGCGTCGCCGCCGTGTCCGGGACCGGGCAATCTATTTCCCGGCGTATCTCCTCGCGCGACGGCATCGGGCGTAGCGGCAGCGGTAGCAATAACTGTTCCGCGTGACACGGCGCGGGCGGCGGCGCGAACTGCTCCCGGTTCCAGAGCGCGAGCGGCGCGCCGGACGCCAGCGCGCCGCCGAACGCCAGCCGTTGGCGGGGAGGCAACATCCCGGCGAGCGTGGACAGCACCGCGTAGCCGAGGCACCGCCCGTGCGCGTCGGGCACATCCGTGTCGCCGACATACTGTTCGCGCGGCGCGAGTTCGCCCGACGCCCCCTGCAAAAACAGGCACGGCGCGTTTCCCGTCGCCGCTTCCACCATCTCGCGCATCGCGCCGACGAAATCGGGCGATATTTCGCGGTTCGCGGGTCCGAGCGTCGTCGGGTGGCAGGCATAATTCACCAGCGTACCGATTACGGCTCCGGCGTCGTCCGTGATCCGACCGACGAGGAGCGTCTGGTCGGACGGAAACGCCGCCGGGTGGAAGCCAGTCAGGAATCGGCGCGGATCATCCGGGTCGGGCAGATCGCGGTTTACTGCCAAGGCGCATGTCCCGGTGCCGACCGTGAGTGTCGCCGGGCGCGCGGTCCGCAGGGCTTCCCGCGCCGCCGCCGCCAGCGTTTGGCGCAACTGTTCCAGATACGGCGCGACCATTGCGCCGCCCTCGTGTTCCCGATCCGAGCGGCACAGGGACGGGCCGGCGTGGGTGTGCGTCAGGCAGAGCAGTACATTCGCCTCGGGTACCTGCAGCGCATCCAACACTGCGCCGCGCACGAACGCTTCGTCGTGTTTATCGCGCCACCACCCGAGATCGGCGGACAACAGCACCATCGGGACGGCGTCCGCGTCAGTCTGAAATGTCATCGCGGTCACGGTCAGCGAGCGGTGTAACCCGCGCGCCGACTCGTGCAACGCCGCGCCCCAGTTCCGCGCATAGATGCCGTCCGGCGGCGTAATATCGGCGCGGCTGATCCCGATCACGCCGCGAAACGACGGCTCTGCCCACACGATTTCCTCACGCATCGCGGTTGTCTCCCGGCGTTCGTAGCGACAAGCCACCGTCCATTAGAATCGTCGCGCCGACGCAGTGCCGGGTTTCGGGGTCGCACAGATGCGCTACTTCCCGCGCGACTTCCTCCGCCGTAATGAGCCGCCCGTTCGGAACCCGCGCCATCGCCTGCTCACGCTGACCGGGGTTGGCATCAAAAATCGAACGGCTCAATCCGGCGTCCACGTAGCCCGGCGCAACCTCGTTGACCAGAATACCGTCCGGTGCCAGATCGAGTGCCAGAGCGCGCATCAGCATCCGCAATCCCGCCTTGCTCACGCAGTAGGTCGGCAGACCGGAATGAACCGCGTCCGCCGCCCAACTTCCGACGAACACGATCCGCCCCGGTCGCTTGCGGGCAAGTAGACGAGTCGCCGCCGCCCGCGCCAGATGAAACCCGCCGGACAGATTGACTGCCAGTTCCCGTGTCCATTCGTCCGGCGAAACATCGCGGATACTCCGGAGCGTGACCACTGCCGCGTTAGGGATGACCAGATCCAGTGGCGCATCGAACCGCGCTTCCGCCGCCGCGACCCAGTCCGCGACCGCAGCCGCGTCCGCAACGTCCACGCGGGTATACATCGCTTGCCCACCGCCCGCGCGAAGTTCGGCGAGAAGCGGTTCGGCGTCGGCGTCCGGTCGCACGTCGCCGAGAGCGACCCGCGCCCCGAAGCGACACGACAGTTCCCGCGCTACCGCGCCGCCTATGTCTCCGAGTCCGCCGCTGATGATCGCGACGGGCGGGTGTTTGGTGTTGGATTCTTCGGGCATTTGCTTGTTTTTTTCTTCGGAGTTCCCTGCCGTTTTCCTCCCTCCCCCCAACCCCCTCCCTCATCGGAATGAGAGAGGGGGAGTCGATGCACCGGAGGCGAGACGTTTACCGCGCTTCCCTTCTGGCTCCCCCTCTCTCATTCCGATGAGGGAGGGGGTTGGGGGGAGGGAGGAAAAC
>JAYULM010000183.1:0-1127 GCA_043763605.1 Armatimonadota bacterium
GCCGAAACCGCCGGAGTACGGCTTCCACGGACGCGATAACGTGACCCTACGATTAGAGCGGGTCTTTCAGAACAACACGGTCGCGCTACTCTGGGGGATGGCGGGCGTCGGTAAAACGACCACGGCGGCGGCGTTCGCCCGCTGGCGGGCGCGAACCGGTGCGCTGGAAGGACCGGTGTTCTTCTTCTCGTTCGAGTACCACAAGACGCTAACGGCGGTGGTCGGGGAGATCGGACGCGCCTATCAGGGGATGCTCAAAGCCAACAATATCGAGTGGGAACTTCTCTCCCCCCAGCGGCAACGGCGGTGCGTACTGGACCTGCTGACCCAGATTCCGTGCTTCGTGATCTTCGACAATTTCGAGCCGGTCAGCGGGTTTCCGACCGGGACGCCCTCGGTCTGGACTTCGGAAGAGCAAGACGAACTGGGGGAGTTTCTGGCGGAGTTGACCCGGCGCAAGGCGGCGTCGAAGGTGCTGATAACAAGCCGTCGCGCAACCGAACCGGTACTCCCACCCTGCCCGCACGCCCCGCTCGGCGGTTTGCCCCGGCATGAAGCGTTGGAAATGGCGGGCGCGATCCTGACCCGGCACGGACTCGCCCCGGCAAAAATCCGCCGACTCCCGGCATTCGATGACCTGCTCGACTTCCTGAAAGGAAATCCCCTCTCGCTTCAGGTGATCCTCCCATTGCTGGCGGATGGCACGAAGCCCGAAGCGTTGCTGGCACGACTGCAAGCGGGAACGGTGACACTACCTGTCAGAGACACGACCGCACAAGGACGCGACACCTCTCTCACCGCGTCGCTGACCTACCGACTGGAAACCCTGTCCCCCATTGACACCGCACGCCTCAGCGTCGTCGGACTCTTTCAAGGCTTCGTCAACGCCCAGGTTCTCGCGACGATTTCCGGTGCAGACGAAGCCCCCACCGAGATTCGCGGACTGTCCGCAGACGACTGGACACGGATTCTTTCCGTCGCCGCCGAGATCGGGCTGATGCGCGTGCTAGCAAAAGGTTATTTCACGGTACACCCCGCGCTTCCGTGGTTCTTCCATGAAAACCTCGCCGCTACCTTCGGCGACCGCGTGTCCGCACTGGAAGCCCTTTTCGCCCGCGTTTATGGGC
>JAYULM010000184.1:0-3953 GCA_043763605.1 Armatimonadota bacterium
GCGGCGAAAGCGGCGGGTGCCGAAGCCGCGCAACCGGCGGCGTCCTCGACGCAGGCGGGCGGCGGCGCGGTGAATACCGGCGACGCGGGCGCGGCGGCGAGCACGGGAACGAACGCGCCGCGCGACAAAGCACCGCTCGAAAAGCAGGACGCGAAGACCGTCGAGACGCAACACGCGCAACAGGCGGTGGCGGGCGTCGAAATGTTCAATGTCACCGTGGACGGCGTCGCGGTACAGGTGCCGAAGGGGACGCTGGCTATCGAGGCGTGTTTCCGCGCCGGTGCCGACGTGCCGTACTTCTGCTACCACCCGCGCCTGACTTCGGTGGGGGCGTGTCGCATGTGCATCGTCTCCATCGAATTAGAACAGTTCGGGGCGCGGCGAGCGGCGAACCTGGCGTCGTGTACAATCCCGATTGCGCAAAATAACGTGGTGATCCAGACACAAACGCCGGACGTGAAAAAGGCGCAGAACGGGATTTTGGAGTTCCTTCTCGCGAACCATCCGTTAGACTGCCCGGTCTGTGACCGGGGCGGCGAGTGTCCGCTCCAGAACATGACCATCACGTACGGTCCGCCGGTGTCGCGGTTCATCGAGGAGAAGCGGCACTATATCAAGGCGTTACCGCTGTCCGATTACGTGATCCTGGACCGGGAACGATGCATCCAATGCATGCGCTGTACGCGTTTCACCGAGGAGATCGCGGGCGACGGACAACTGACGCTGATCAACCGGGGCGCGAACACGGAAATCGGGACGTTCTACGGGCAGGAGTTTACGTCGAACTTTTCCGGCAACACGATTGAGATCTGTCCGGTCGGCGCGCTGACGTCACGCTCGTACCGGTTCGCGGGTCGCCCTTGGGAGATTAAGTCTACCGACTCCATCTGCGCGGCATGCGGCAACGGGTGCAACGTCGCGGTGCAGACCCGTCTCGGCGAACTGGTCCGCGTCAACGGGCGCACCAACGAGGACATCAATGAGGAGTGGACGTGCGACCGGGGCAAGTTCGGGCAGTATTACGTAAATGACCCGAAGCGCCTGACGAAACCGCTGATCAAGACCGAATCCGGCTTTGAGGAGATTACGTGGGACGAAGCCCTGCGCATCGTCGCCGACAAGATTCGCGGGATCAAGACCGAACACGGACCGGACGCTATCGCGGCTATCGGCTCGGCGACGGCGACCTTGGAGGAAAACTATCTCCTTTCCCGCCTGATGCGGGCACAGATCGGCACGAACAATATCGACTTCCGCCTGACGCCGACGCCTCTGATCCCGATGCAGTCGAGTATCGCCGACATCGAAAACTTCGCCACCATCGCCTCGGTCGGTTTCAAGAGCCTTGATTTCGACCAGCCCATCGTCTTCCTGCGGGTCAACAAGGCGGTGAGCAAGAATAACGCGACATGGCTGAAATCACAAGCCGTGGACGCCGACATCGAGTCCGCGCTCCGCGCGGGCGGCGACACGGCGGTGCTCCTCGTCGCGCACGACGTGCCGCAGGCGCAACTCGAACGCGCGATTTCCCTATGTCGCGAAACCGGCGCGAAACTCGACGTACTACTGCCCGACGCGAACTCGTGGGGCGCGGCGAAGGCGGGGGCGTTGCCCGATCAACTGCAGGGCGGTTTCCCGGTCAGCGATGCGGCGTCGCGCGAACGGTTCGCGGCGTCCTGGAACGTGGCAACGCTACCGGAACGCGCCGGGCGCACGATGAACGGGTTCCTGATGGAAGCGGAGTCGGGCGTGGTAAAAATGCTCTACATTATGGGCAGCGACCCGGCGACGAAGTTCGTGGACACCGATCTCGCGACCCGCGCCCTGGACGCGGCAGATTTCGTGGTCGTGTCAGACCTTTTCCTGACGGAAACGGCGAAGCGGGCGGATATTATCCTCCCGGCGTGTTCGTTCGCGGAAAAAGACGGTACGCTGGTGAATATCGAGGGGCGTGAGCAGAAGATCAGGGAAGCCCTGCGACCGAAGGGCGATTCGCGCCCCGACTGGCGCATCCTGACGGACCTGCTGGCGCGGCTCGGCACCCCGCTCCCGTATTTCAGCGCGCGCGACATCTACCGGGAATACGCCCGCACCCTACCGAAGTAACGAGATTTTATAACCGCCAAGACGCCAAGACCGGAGAAGAGGGAAAAGAGAAATCTTAAAACCCTTTCTCCCTTCTCAAAACCTTCTCCGGTCTTGGCGACCTTGGCGTCTTGGCGGTTCAAACTAAAAGTATGGATTTTGTAAACAGCGATATTTGGCGGCAACTCTTTGTCCTGCCCGGCAGTCAGATCGAACCCTGGGCGGAGGTCGTGCGCTCCGTTCTGCGTCTGGTCATTGGCGTACTTGGCGCGCTCGGCTCCGTCCCGGTGCTGGTCTGGGGCGAACGTCGGCTTCTGGCGCTCGCGCAAGGGCGGCTGGGACCCAACCGCGTCGGACCGTTCGGGCTTCTGCAACCGTTCGCCGACGCCCTGAAGTTGATGCTGAAAGAGGACATCACGCCGACGAACGTCGACAGAACGCTTTACTATATCGCGCCGATTGTCGCGCTGGTGCCGGTTATTATGTCGGTGACGGTGCTCCCGTGGAACGCATCGAACGACTGGGGTTCGGTCGCGCCGGGCTTGAATATCGGGATTCTTTTCCTCCTTGCAGTAGCGAGTATCGAAGTGTACGGCGTGATCCTCGCGGGTTGGTCGTCGAACAACAAGTATTCACTCCTCGGGGGGTTGCGGGCGGCGTCGCAGGTGATCTCCTACGAATTGGGGTTGGGTCTCGCGGTGATCTGCGTGGTGCTGATGACCGGCTCGCTCGGCACACAGGACATCGTACGCGGGTACCTGTCGCCCGAGGTCGCGACGCTCGCGGCGCAAGCGGGCAGAATCCCCGCCGGAACCGAGTTTTTGAACGGGCAGGGCGTGATGGTCTTGCAACAGGTCGCCGGGTCGCACTACACGATGCTCGAACATCAACCGCAGTCCGGGTTCTGGGACTGGAACTTCCTGCGCCTGTTCCCGCTCGGCATGATCGCCGCGTTCGTGTATATGGTCTCGATGATCGCGGAAACCAACCGTGCACCGTTCGACCTGCCGGAAGCGGAAACGGAACTGGTCGCGGGGTTCCACACCGAGTATTCGTCGTTCAAATTCGCGATGTTCTTCATGGGCGAGTATGCGAATATGCTGATCGTGTCGGCCATCTGTGTCACGCTGTTCTTCGGCGGATACCTCGCGCCGTTCGGGTTCCTGTCGCAGATACCGGCGTCGTTCGCGCAGGCAAGCCCGGTGTTGGTGAACGTCATCAACCACGCGGTCATCGCGCCGTTCTGGTTCGTCTCGAAACTCGCGATTTTGATCGGGTTCTTTATTCTGGTACGCGCTTCCTACCCGCGACTGCGCTACGACATGCTGATGCGTTTCGGCTGGAAGTTTCTGCTCCCGACCGCACTGGTGAACGTGTTCCTGATCGCGCTTTCGATGGCACTACAACAATACTGGGGCGGGTTCTGGGGGCACATTGCCGCCGTCGGTGTCGGGTTGGCGATTGTCGCCGCTGTTTTCCTAGGCGTCAAAGCTGGATATGATGAGCGGCACAAAAACGAGATTGCGCCGCCGCTTCCGGGGAACGGTGCACTGGCGATCACGGAAGCGTTTTACGACGACACCCGCCCATCGCCGATCCGCCGTCCATCCACCGTGACGGTTACGGATCGCGGGAGACCGGCCGCAGAAGTGTAGTCACGGGGATGTTTCATCCTCCGGTGGAAGCCTTCGGCTTGGGTTTCCTTCGGAAACAGGAAAGTCGACGGAATCGCTTGGCGCGTTCGGCAAGCCCGTTTCCGAAGGAAACCCAAGCCGAAGGCTTCCACCGGAGGATGGAACATCCCCGGAACCAGCGGGGGATTCCAATCCCTCGACCGTGTGTTTGAACGAAAAGAAAAAACTATGGCT
>JAYULM010000185.1:0-14559 GCA_043763605.1 Armatimonadota bacterium
CTAACGGGGAGACCCGTTAGCCGCCCTCTTTTTCGGGGAACGAAGTTCCCCGCACCGCCCTAAAACGGCAAACCCTTCAGCGGGTTCACGAACGGTGGCTGGCGGGCGGAACCCGCGCGCCGACCTCTTTTTTTGTTCGGTTCATTCGCCGAAGGGTTCGGGTATCCTGTTTATGGACCGCCGAACTTTGACCGGCGCAACCGGAACGGCGTATGATGTGCCTTAGCAAGAGGGACATGCTCCCTCACTGATACACGACAGTCGAACTTAACCTATGTCTTCCGTAATCACTGCCTCCGACCCTAAAGAAGCGCGCGTGAAAGCCACGCTTGCCCGTAGCCCGTTTATGCGCTGGCTTCTCGCCGGATACCTGCCGGAAGCCGAAGGACCGCACGCACACGGCGAGGAGGGCACCGGGCAACAACATCACAAAACACACCCGTGGTGGCAGGTTGTTTGTCTGACCGGCGTGGATTATTTCTCGACGCTGGGATATCAGCCGGGTATTGCCGCGCTCGCCGCCGGAGCGTTATCGCCGCTTGCAACGCTCGTCCTGGTCCTCCTGACTTTGTTCGGTGCGTTCCCGATCTATAGCCGCATCGCCTCGGAGTCACCGCACGGGGAAGGGTCCATTTCCATGCTGGAAGGACTACTCAAATGGTGGCAGGGGAAACTATTCGTCCTCGCCTTGCTCGGCTTTGTCGCGACCGACTTTATCATCACGATCACCCTGTCTGCCGCCGACGCCACCGCGCACGTCGTCGAGAACCCCTTCCTGACGCACTATGCCGAAGGGCATGAAGTCGCTATCACCCTCCTACTCGTCACCCTTCTATCGGCGGTCTTCCTGAAAGGGTTCAAGGAAGCGGTCGGTATCGCAGTCGTGCTCGTCGTGATCTACCTCGGCTTGAACGCGGTCGTCGTCGGGCGCGGTCTGATGGAACTGGGGAACGCAGGGAACATGGCAGAGGGAACCGGCATCGCGGCGTGGTTCCAGCGGCTCGGCGAGCCGAAATTCGGAGGCGGGAATCCCCTCATGATGGTGGGAATAGCCCTCCTGATGTTCCCGAAACTCGCGCTCGGGCTGTCTGGCTTCGAGACAGGTGTCGCGGTGATGCCTTTGGTGAAGGGTAATCCCGGCGATACCGAGGAAAATCCGAAGGGGCGAATCAAAAACACACGGAAAATGCTCCTGACAGCGGCACTGATCATGAGCGTGTTCCTGATCGCTTCGTCGATCATCACTACTGTTCTGATTCCCCCCGAAGCGTTCGCCGGTGCAGAGTCGGCTTCCGGTAAAGGCGAGGCGAACGGTCGTGCATTGGCGTTCCTCGCATATCGCTTCTTCGGGAACGGCTTCGGTACGGTCTACGATGTTTCGACTATCGCTATCCTCTGGTTCGCGGGCGCGTCGGCGATGGCGGGACTGCTCAATATCGTGCCGCGTTATCTGCCGCGCTACGGGATGGCACCGGAGTGGACGCGGGCAAACCGCCCACTGGTGCTGATCTTTACGGCGATTGCTTTTCTTGTCACGGTAATTTTTAAGGCGGATGTGAACGCACAGGGCGGCGCGTATGCGACCGGTGTTCTCGTGTTGATGACCTCGGCGGCGGTCGCGGTGACTATCGCGTCGACACGTAAAAAAGAGTCGCTGGCACTGCGTATCTTCTACGGCACCGTCGCCGTCGTTTTCGCTTACACGACGACGGTGAATGTGTATGAACGACCCGACGGCGTCAAGATCGCGTCCTTCTTTATCTTCGCCATCATCGCCGTGTCGCTGCTGTCGCGCGTGTACCGCTCGCTGGAGTTACGAGCCGAGCGGATCATCATCGACGACGCGGCGCAACGGCTACTCACCATCGCTATGCGGCAGAAGGAGATGCTTCGCGTCGTGCCGAACGCGCCCGAGTCGCGCGACGTGCGCGAGTATGCCCGTGAGGAAAAGGAAGTGCGCGAGGACCACGGCTTGTCGCCGGACGCGCCGATTCTGTTCCTCGAAGTCTACATCCGCGACGCGTCCGAGTTCGAGGGCGACGTGCGGATTCGCGGCGTGGAGATTTCCGGCTACCGCGTCCTGCGCGTGGAGGCGACGGCGATCCCGAACGGCATCGCGGCGACACTCCTGTATCTGCGCGATGCGACCGGGAAAACGCCGCACGCGTATTTCAACTGGACCGAGGGGAACCCGTTCCTGTTCCTGGTGCGCTACCTGCTGTCCGGCGGCGGCGACATCGCCCCGGTAACGCGCGAAGTGCTCCGCATCGCCGAGCCGGACCCGAAACGCCGCCCGGTGATCCACGCGGCGATGTAACACGATGCGTTCGCAAGTAGATGACGGTTATGTTCAGTGGCACCAATCCCTCGACGCGGTGTTGAGGGACGCGGCGGAGAAGCGCATGTTGGAACTCATCAACATATCAGATGGTAGCCCCGCCCTCGCACAACTTTCAGAGGACGAAGCGGCGTTGCGGAATCGCTTGATTAGCCGCACAAGAACGATTTTTTCGAAGCAATCTTACGTGCCGATGCCAGCGATAATGATGGTGACGTTCTTCTTGATGGTCGTCGCGTGGGGTTCGGTCTCCTTCTGGGCAGCGATGGGCGTTCTCGCGGCGGGAATAGCAACACTATTCGGTCTTATATTTTGGGACAATAGGCGTCTGAAGGCATCGGGCAGTACCGCCATCATCAACACAGCACTCGGGGAAACACTTCCTTGGGTCACGACTTCACGTATCGAACGTGCTTACAGTGAAGTTATTCGTGAACTGCTACCACAGAACATCGGCACACTACCCCTGTCTGCCGAACTGCGCCGGGAGCAGATGGCGCAACTGAACGCCCTGCTCGATAGCGGTAGACGGCTTGACGCCGTCCGCGCCGCGATCGCGGCGACGCTCTGGACCGCGTCCCCCGAAACACTCCGCGCGGAAGCCGACAGTTTGCGAGAGCGTCAGGAACGCGCGACCGACCCCGCCACCCGCGCCGCGTTTGCACAAAGCCTGACGCTCTGCGAGGAGCGACTGCGGCGCGCCGAATCGCTCACCCATCTGACCGAGCGGATCGAAGCCGAGCAGGAACTGGTGTATCAGGCGTTTCGTGCGGCGCAAAGCAGCATCGCCTCGCTCCGCGTTTCCCCCACGGCGGCGGGACTCGGCGACGCGGCAGGAACGGCGTCTGTCGCCGAAGTCGCCGAAACCATCGGGCAGCAGACGCGCGCGGTGGAAGCGGCGGTTCAGGAGTTGGGGATTCGAAACTGAACATGGTCAGCGGTTCCGGGGTTGTGCGGACGGTAAACGGACGGTGAACCGTTCCGCTGGAAGCCTTCGGCTGTAGACGCTTCGCGTCACTGGTTGCGAGCGGTTGTAGCGCGAATGAATCTTTTCCTGACGCGAAGCGTCTACAGCCGAAGGCTTCCAGCGGAACGGTTCACCGTCCGTTTACCGTCCGCACAACCCCGGAACCACCAACCGCTCTAACGTCCGGAACCCTGAGCAAGCCGCCGCTTCACTTCCTCCCACTCCTCCGCCAGCACACTGTAATACACCGTGTCACGGCGCGAACCGTCGTGCAGGATCATGTGCGAGCGCAACACGCCCTCGTATTTCGCCCCGAGCCGCTCGATGGCGCGGAGGGAAACGGCGTTGCGCGTGTCGGTCTTGAGTTGCACCCGGAGTAGTTGAAGCGTCTCGAAGGCGTGTTGAAACAGCAGAAATTTCGCCTCGGTATTGACGCCCGTGCGGCGCGTTTCGGGCGCGAGCCACGTCCGCCCGATCTCCGCGCGACGGTGCGCGAGGGAAATATCCCACAGGCTGGTCGCACCCACAGCGCGCCCGCTGTCCTGCCGGACGATGGCGAAGTTCAACCCGACACCGCGTTCCGACTCGTCCTGCACCGACGCGATGAATGCTTCAAGGTCGGGGCGTAGCGTCAGGTCGCCGAGTCCGTGATACCGCCAGGTTTCGGGATCACACGTCGTCGCGGCGAGATCGTCCGCGTGATGCATCGCGAGCGGTTCGAGGCGGATAATAGTGCCAGATAGAGTAACGGGTTCTAACATAGGGTAGCCGTTCGACGCGGAGGGTTTCTAAACCCCCGTCAGCAACCGGAACGCCTCCGCGTACTTCGCCGCCGTTCGCGCCACGATCTCGTCCGGAAGATCGGGAGCCGGAGCCTGCTTATTCCAACCGGGCACCGAAAGTAGAAAATCGCGCACGAACTGTTTGTCGAACGACGCCTGCCCGTGCCCCGGTTCGTAAGTATCGGCGGGCCAGAAGCGCGACGAATCGGGGGTCAGAGCCTCATCGATCAGCAACAGTCGCCCGTCCGGGTCGACCCCGAACTCGAACTTCGTGTCCGCGATAATGATCCCCCGCCCCCGCGCATACGACGCCGCCGTTTCATACAGCCGAACCGCCGCGTCACGCACCGGTCCGGCATAATCGCCGATATAGTTCGCGATCTCGTCCTGCGGCATCGGTTCGTCATGCCCCGCCGTTGCTTTCGTGGACGGCGTAAAAATCGGCTCCGGCAGCTTGTCCGACTCCCGCAATCCGGGCGGCACAGCAACGCCCCAAAGATTAGTAGTCAGTGGATAGTGGTCAGTGAATAGATCGGAAGGTGCGTCGCCCGGTCCGGCTCTGTCCACTGACCACTGACCACTGACCACTGACTCATATTCGCTCCACGCTGAACCGGAAAGGTAGCCACGCACGACTGCTTCGATTGGGAGTGGCTTGGTGCGGCGGCACAACATGCAACGCCGGAAAAGGGTATGGCGTAGTTCGTCGGTGAGCGTGACACCGACCGCTTGCAGGGCGTTGCCGATGACATTATCGTCCGCCGAGATGAGGTGGTTGGGGATTACTTCTGACAACAGCCCGAACCAGAACGCACTAATCTGGGTGAGGACGGCACCTTTGCCGGGAATGCCCTGATTCAGTACCACGTCGAACGCGGAAACGCGGTCAGTGGCGACCAGTAGAATCTGATCATCACCGACCGCATATACGTCGCGCACCTTGCCGGTCGCCACGCGCGGCAGACCCGGAATCTCGGTGCGTAGCACCACCGGCGATGACTCTACATCGCCGCTTGCTGATAGTTGTTCTCGCTGGTCCAAACTTTAATAACCTTGCCCTCGATTTCGTCGGGGGAGATGTCGCCGATTTCCTCATCGCGGGAATCCACCGAGTTCATAATGTTGTCACCCATCACTACGATGTGGTTCGCCGGCACCCGCTTATGCCCCGAGACGTAATCCGCGAACCAGTAAGTAAGCGAGACACGCCCATAGACGGGGTGGGGGGCCTCTTTCCGCCACTGCGCTGTGCCTTTGTCATTCTGAACAAACACGACGCGCTTCACCCACTCTTCACCTTTGTATTTGCCGTCGCTTAATTTTATCACCACAATATCCCCTACCTTAACTGGTGAGAATGTTTTGTACGACTTTAGGAGGAGGATTTTATCGCCGGTTTCGTAGGTGGGTGCCATGGAGCGACCTTGCACCTGCCCCATCTTGAAGTTGAACATACCGATAAACACCGCCAGTAGTATCGGAAGGAGAATTATCCGCTCGATCCGTTGCCACTTTCGGATGCCGTCCTGCTTGGCTTCCTGGACCCGATATGCCTGCAAGCGGGCGAGGGTTTCAGGAGAAACGGAATGTGTCGTGACGGCGTTTGCGGCGACAACACCGGTGTTCAATGCGTTAAAGCCATCAGGGGCGGGCATCTTCATTCGTTCGTATTGCTTTCTATTATCTATAATACGCGTGTGAGCTACGGTTAGTTCATGCCCCGCCACACAAACTTTCAAACCGCGATTTTTAGTTTGAACCGCCAAGACGCCAAGTCCGCCGAGATTAAGAGGAGAGGAAGAAGAAATTTAAGGTATGGCTTGCCGGTTTCGTTAAGCCGTCTCCATAACGAGTGGGACGCCAACTCAAAACCCTCCTCTCCTTCTCTTACCTTGGCGGACTTGGCGTCTTGGCGGTTCAAACTAAAAGCCGATCTCGCGCAGGATCGCGTCGCGCTCGCCCGCGACTTCGACGATCCCGGACGCGGCGGTCTTGATGGCGCGGTCCGGGTCTTTCAAGCCGTGCCCGGTCAGTGTTGCGGTCACGGTGTAGGTTCGGTCCGTGAACGATGTGAAGTAGCCTTCCCCGGCTAACTTCTTCAGACCCGCGAGTGGTGCGGCGCATGCTGGTTCCGCGAAAACGCCCTCGGTGGACGCGACCATCGCGTATGCCTCGACGATCTGGTCGTCTGTGACGGACTGGATCTGTCCCCCGGAATCGTCGCGGGCGGCGATGGCACTTTCCCACGACGCCGGTTTACCGATGCGGATCGCGGTCGCGATGGTTTCCGGCTTGTCTATCGGGTAGCCGAGTACCAGCGGCGCGGACCCGGCCGCCTGGAACCCGAGGATGCGCGGTGTGTGGGTCGCCTTGCCCGCCTCGGCGAACTCGCGGAAGCCGAGCCAGTACGCCGTGATATTGCCCGCGTTGCCGACCGGGAGCGCGTGGAAGTCGGGCGCGTCGCCCAGCGCGTCCACGATCTCGAATGCCGCCGTCTTCTGCCCCTGGATGCGCACCGGGTTGACCGAGTTCACGAGTTCTATCGGGTACTCGGCGCAGATCTGGCGGACGAGCGTGAGCGCATCGTCGAAGTTGCCGGAAATGGCGAGCACCTTCGCCCCGTGGATCAACGCCTGCGACAGTTTGCCCAGCGCGACCTCGCCTTTCGGCAGGATCACGACCGATTTCATGTCGGCGCGGGCGGCATAGGCACTCGCGGCGGCGGACGTGTTGCCCGTGGACGCGCACATGACGACCCGCATGCCCTTCTTTTTCGCCACTGAGACGGCGGCGGTCATGCCCCGGTCCTTGAACGAGCCGGTCGGGTTCATGCCCTCGAACTTCAGGAACAGCCGGAAGTTCGCGGGCAACCCGAGTTTCGGCGCGAGTCGCGGTGCCTCGATGAGCGGCGTGTTGCCCTCGCAGAGCGAGACAACCGGCGCGGCAGGGTCCGCGAAGTCGGGTAGGTACGGTCGGTACGATTCGATGATGCCAATACGCATGATGTTTTAGTGATACGCCTTCCGCGCCGCCCGCACCTGCGTTACGACGCTATCTTGAGATATTGTTCTATATTCCGCGACGAACGCCGGAATTTTGGCAAGTGTGCGCGGGCGGGGACCGGGACCGTACGATCCACAACAGGCGGCGTTCGCGAACCGGAAGTCGTGCGCCGCCAGCACGCGAAGGGTCGCCCACTGTTTCGTGTCGCGGTGTTCCGGCGACTTGAAATGCACGCCCGCGTCCCACATAACTGCGCCGTACTGCGGGCAGGGGATCGCCCCCCTGTCACGGGAGTAACTGACGAACGTTTTCCGGCAGGCGAAACACGCCGCCTTGGTTTTCGCGGCGAAAGGCATCCAGCACATCGTTTACTCCTCCGTGCGTGACGGCACTAAGCGGGCGCAAGACCCAAATCGTTCAGTGTCGCCGCCGAGGAGACCTGATCCAGCATTGCGTCTAACTCCTCCAGGTTGCTCATCGCTTCCACCCGGTCACGTACAGACGAAGGCACCACGCCGAATCGCTTCTCCAGAAGTTTTAGAATGGATCGCCGGATGCCTTTCACCTCGCCCCGCGCCTCGCCCTGCGTAACGCCTTTGTCGTAACCCCGACGCTCATAATAGGTCATTATCTGTTCCACTATCTTCCCTCCCGTTCCTTCCAGACGCCGTTCCAGTTCGCCCCGCTCCGGTTCCGTGAGCGGCAGATACTTTTCCACCAACGCGATCAAATAGGTGCGCCGGTTCTCGTCCATCCGCAGTGCCGCCGGGGCGGTCAGGAGTCCGAGCACGCGGGCGACGCGGTCGCGCGGTTTCGCCCGGCTATACCGCTTGTGCTCCCGCATCAGTGCGCGGAATGCCAGTACCGCCGGGTTGTCGCTCCCGGCGTAGTCGGCTTCCAGCAGGTCGGGGATGCCGAGCGCGTGATACTCGAACGTCAGTTGCGTTTTCCCGAACAGTTCGACTTCGTATTTTTCCGTGACGATCCCGCCCGCCCCCGGCGTCAGATACAGCGCGACCGGAAACACGGCGGCTTTATGGCGACGCCTTAGCAGGAACCAGTATTCGAACATCCGCTCCGCGAAGTTTTTGCGTCGGGTCCGTTGCGGTTCGATATGTAGCAGAACGATTTCCGGCTCGCCATCTTTCGTGCGTACCTGCGCGACCAGATCCGCGATGCGCACTTCGCCGCCGGGCGGATCGGGAAACGATTCCTTATCCAGCCATTGTACCGCCGAAAAGTCGAGGCGGGCGGCGACATCCGGGTAAAACCCCTCCATGAACTCGGGTAGGAACGTTTGCAGGAACTGCTTGATCAGCGGGTCGTGCGCCGGGTCTTCCGGGTCTGTTTCGGGGGCGTCGCTCGGTGTTGGCACAGTTGAAAATACCATGTCCGCGTGAAATGAACAATTGGCACTCTATCGCGTCTGTAACGATAGAATCTATACAGGAAGCCCGCGCCGGAACGATACTTATGGTTGCCCTATGGAATTTTGCCGTGACCCATACCGATAACGCCCTGATTGTGCGCTGTCAGAAGGCGGACATCGCGGCGTTCAACGAGATCGTGTCACGGTACAAGGATAAGATCTACCGCTACGTCTACCGGATGACGGGAAGCGCGGAAGACGCCGAGGATCTGACGCAGGAAGTGTTCGTGCGCATGTACACGAACATCGCCGGTTTCCGCGCCGAGGCGAGTCTTTCGACGTGGCTGTTTCGCATCGCGGGAAACCTGTGTACGGACTCGTTCCGCAAAAATAAGTACGCTCGCGGTAACCTATCGCTGGACGCGCCGATGGACGAATCCGAGGAGGGGGCGTCGCGCGACGTGCCCGATATGTCGGGCGAACCGGACCGACTGTTCGGGCGCAAGGAATTAGCACACCAAATCGAAGCCGCGCTGGCGAAGTTGCCGCCGAAGTTGCGCTCCGCCGTGATCCTGCACGACGTGGAAGGGCTGGCTTACGACGAGATCGCGCAAACGGAGCGGGTACCGCTCGGTACGATCAAGTCACGGATTTTTAATGCCCGCGCCACGCTTCGGGAGCATTTGAAGGATTATTTGGGGAAATAGGGGAGTCACGAAATGGCGACAATGAACGATTGTAAACAGATCCAACCGCAATTGGCGGAATATGTAGACGGCGAACTGTCCGAGGAGCGGGCGGGACAGGTAAAAACGCATGTCCGGTCCTGTGCGGTCTGCCAGTCCATCGCGGATGATTTCGCGTCCACGGCGCGGCTGGTTTCGTCACTCCCGGTTCCGAAAGGTCCGTCGGCGAGTTTTGAGGCCATGCTGGCACGGCGTATCGCGGACGAGTGCCTCGCGCCTAAGCCGCTTTCGCCGCTGGATAAGTTGCGCCTCTGGTGGGATGAGAAGTCCATGCCTTCCGCGTCCGGCTTCCGCGCTGCCCCGGCGTTCGCGGGGGCGTTCGCGGTGCTCGTCGCGCTACTGCCCGCCGGTTATTTGCTGACGCGCCCCGATAGTGCCAAGGTGCCGACCGATTTGTTCGCGTCCGCGTCCCCGGACGCCGCCGCGAATCTTGTCGCCAGCGACCCGATGCTGACCGAGTTGTGGAATGAGCACACGGCGTTCTCGTCCGCGCAACCGCTCGGCGACCCGGCGACCGCGCTGGTAGGAAGCCTGGAAAATTAGCGTGACCCGGCGATACTTCGGTCGCGTTCTCGCCGCCGCGTTTTTCGCAACGGCTTTCGGCAACGTGGCACTGGCACAGCTGCCCCCCGGCGCGGACAAGCCGGACGGCGTGTTCGACACCCACGCGGCGCGGCTACTGCGCCGCATGGTGACCGCCGACCGCACGGTGCCGTACATCGCCCGCGAGTCCACGCTCCGTGCCGACAGCCCCGGAGCCGAACACATCGTCAAATTCGACCCGAAGCGCGGACTGCGTCGCGAACCGGCGAACGGCAAAGGGCGCGTTATTCTGGACACTCTCAGCCGTGCATACTACTTTTCGCAGGGGAAGCCGGGCGGGGCGGACGCAGGCGAATCGCGTCTCGCCAAGCAATACGAGAAGCGCGTCAAAGAACTGGTGATGCGACTCGGGAAGCGAGTCTTGACCGCGCAGGTGGTCGGGCAGGATACGGTGGCGGGGCGGACGTGTGACATCGTGGAGGTGCGGGCGACGCGTATCCCCGACGCCGCGACGCGCCGCTTCTGGATCGACCGCGACACCGGACTTCGGCTACGCACCGAGGAAAAGAACGCGGCGGGCAAGGTGCTTTCCGGCTCCTATTACACGTCGCTCGACCTGAACCCGAAGTTCGCGCCGGACGATTTCATGCCCCCGACGGGAGGGGGCGATCCGAAACCGGGTGGCGGACGGGAGCAGTTCGCGACGGTTGCGGAGGCGCGGTCTGCCGGCGTCGTCGCTCCCGAACCCGCGTACCTGCCGCCTGGTTACACCCTGCGTCGGGTGGAATCATCCGGGAATGGCAGGAGTATCGCGCTACGCTACGCCAACGGCTTGAACGCCCTCTCGCTGACAATCCTGCGTGACGGCGTCCCGCGCCGCGTCAGCCCGTTCCTGCGCTCCGACGGCTCCGCCTATCTCCCGTTCCCACAGGGAAAGCACGGCTTGTTCGTGCGCGGCACGAACGGCGCGGCGTACCTCCTGATCGGCGACCTGCCGGAAGCCGAACTGCGGAAGATTGGGGCGAGTGTGAAGTGAGTGGTCAGTGGTCAGTGGTAAGTGGGCAGTGGGTTCGGACCGCGAGCGGTTCCGCTACGCGCCTTCGGCGGGAACCCTCCGGGTTTGTGGAGGCGTCATTTCCCCGGCTTCCTCCGCGCCCGGCGCGTCCGCCGAAGGCGCATAGCGGAACCGTTCACGGTCCGAACCTCCGACCACTGTTCACTAACCACTGACCACTCACTCCCCATCCACCGTGTACGCGACGAAAAGATTGCACATCTCGTCCGTCGTGCGCTCGCCATCCCGGACCATTTTCGGGGGATTGTTCGGGTTCTTCGGGTTCGCGGGCGAATTGTCGTACACCGCCGATAGGTCGATGCGCGTATTTTGCGGCAGGCGGACCGGTGTTTTGTAGCGGTAACTCATCTGCCAGGCGAAATCCCAGTTCGAGATGGAGATGAGTGTCAGCGGTGTCCCATCGGGAAACTCCGCGACCGCCTTCATCGAGCGTCCGAGGTTGTGCATGTGCGGCGTCACCGAAAGGAGCGTGATCGGCTCGCGCACAAACTCGCTGGTATCGACCCGGTACGCCGCGTCGCCCGCCGGGATACGGAAGCCCTTCGCAGTGATCTCGCCCAGATGCAACCGCTTCTTCACGTCGCCGCGCACCCATTTCAACCCGAAGCGTGATCGGTCGGTTTCCTGCTTACCTGTCGTGATGTAATGAACCTCTATTACGATGTCCGCGCCTTTCGGTAAGCGGTTCCCGACCCCGGTGGGTAGTTCCCACGGCGTGTGTCCGGGAATCCACCCGCCAAGCAACCCCGCCGAAACAAACCCCGGCACGTTCCCCGGATTCGGCGAAATATATCCCGGTGATTTGTCGGCGGCGTCCAACCTCCGCGCTTTGCCGCTCGTATCGAGCCAGATGTTGATGTGATGCACAATGCCCCGGTTCCCCGGTTGAAACTCGATAGCAGACACCCACTTATCGGCGTCGTACCCGGTCGGGACCACAAAGCACCGGTACAAGTCCTTACCCTCGGCAGGCACGGTGAACGTTTCGGGCATCTCGAATACTGCGTCGGGCTGAGCAAGTTTCCAGGGATGAGTGGTCAGTGATGAGTGGTCAGTGGTCAGTGGCGTTGGCGTTGCCGCGACTGGACGACCGGCACTGTTCACTGGCCACTGGCCACTGGCCACTGACTTGTCCCATTCCGCGAACATGTCGATCTCCGCTTCCGTGAGGCGACGTTCGTTCTGGAATTCGCCGTGCGAATCGGCTTTCCACGGCGGCATCTCCCGGCGTTTCGTATACTGTGCCATCGCCTTCGCCCAGGATGCGGCTTGTTTGTAGGTGTCGAGGGGCATCGGTCCGACTTCGCCGGAGCGGTGGCAGGGGACGCAGTGTTTTGTCAGTAGGGGGGCGATGGTGGCGTAGGCTTGGGTAGTCGTCCCCCCTATCCCCCCCGCCCCCTTTCCCCCCTCGGAAGGGGAGAAAGAGGGAGCACCAGATACAGGTGGCGCGAACGCTCCTCGAACGGGTGATTCTTCCCCGTTTCTGACTCCCCCTTTCTCCCCTTCCGAGGGGAGAAAGGGGGCGGGGGGGATAGGGGGGACCGACGCGACCAACCGCAAAGCACACCCCGCTACACTCGTCTTCGCCACGCGCACCGGCTTGCCAGCAAGAAACGCCTCCAGCGCAGGAGCAATCGATTCGACATTCCCCCGGTATAACACCGTACCGTCCGCGCCGACCAGAACCGCCTCGGGGGTGAAGCCGGCAACCAATGCGTGGGCAAGATCGCCCGAAGCGTCGCGCACGACGGGCAACGCCGCCAGCACTCCCCGGTCGCGGGCATGGCGACGGACGCCGTTGTCGCTTTCCATTTCGTTCGGGTAGACCGCGAAGAAGCGCACACCGCGTTTGGCGTATCGCTTCGCCAGCCGCGCGATTTGGGGAGCCATGCGCGACGCGACCGGGCAATCTGTCGCGAGGAAGACAAAGACAGTGGGCAGTGATGAGTGGACAGTGTTCAGAGTGTGCCGCTTGCCGGAAAGGTCGGTGAACGGTGGGATCGAGACGGGTTTGACGGGCTTCGGGGCGGGGGCGGAGGCGAGATTGAACCAGAGCAAGAGCGCGACGGGGAGCCAGGCAACGAACCGCGTGCCCCTTTCCACTGTCCACTGTCCACTGCTCACTGACCACTCACCCTTCCTACCCCGCCAGATATTCGTCGACCGTGCGCACACCCAGTCCGTCGCTCGCGGTCGGGTGCGACGACAGCGCAAGGAGCAGGGCGCGGGCGGTATCGAGCGACGTGAGACAGGGTACGCCGCGTTCCACGGACGCTCGCCGGATCTGTGCCCCTTCGCGTTCGATCTTTTTATCCTTGCTGATCGTGTTGATCAGCAACCCGACCTTGCCGCCGTGGATCAGGTCGATCAGATTGGGCGAACCTTCCGAAATCTTTCGGGCGGTCTGCACATCGGGCAAGCCGTTCTGCTGGAGAAACGTCGCCGTGCCGCCGGTCGCGTAAATCGGGAAGCCCAGCGCGGAAAAACCCTCGATCAGCGGCAGGGCTTCCGCCTTGTCGTCGTCGGCGACCGTGACCAGAATCGCACCGGTGAGCGGCATGTCGAACCCGCAGGCGACCAGTGCTTTGTACAGGGCACGGGGGTACGTGCTATCCTGCCCCATAATCTCGCCGGTCGATTTCATCTCCGGCCCAAGCGTGTTATCCACGCCGCTGAGTTTCAGGAACGAGAACATGGGGGCTTTGACCGCCGGGTTCTTCTGATCCGGGTACAAGCCGGGGGCGTAGCCCTGCTCCTTGAGCGACTGACCGAGGATACACCGCGTGGCGATCTTAACCATCGGAACCCCGGTGATCTTGCTCAAATACGGCACGGTGCGCGACGAACGCGGATTTACTTCGATAACATACGGCTCGTCACCCTCACACACGAACTGGATATTCATCAAACCGACGACGTTCATCGCGCGGGCGAGGCGCGTCGCGTAGTCCACCATTTTCGCTTTGGTTTCCGGGGCGAGCGATTGCGGCGGGTAAACAGCCATCGAGTCGCCCGAGTGAATCCCGGCGCGTTCGATATGCTCCATGATTCCCGGCAACAAACACTCTACGCCGTCACTGATGCAGTCTACCTCGACCTCTTTGCCGATAATATACCGGTCCACTAAAATCGGTGCTTTCGGGGAAACGTCCACGGCGTAGCGCATATAGGAGCGCAGTTCGTCCTCGGAGTTGACGATCTCCATCGCCCGCCCGCCCAGCACGTACGACGGGCGCACCAGACACGGGAACCCGATCTCGCGCGCGACCAGAACTGCGTCCTCGGCGTTAGTGACGGCGCGCCCCTCGGGTTTCGGGATGCCCAGACCGCGTAACAGTTCCTCGAATCGCTCGCGGTCCTCGGCTAAATCTATCGAGTCGGCGGACGACCCCAGGATCGGGACCGCGTTGTCGGTCAGCGGACGCGCAAGATTGATCGCGGTCTGCCCGCCAAACTGTACGATCACGCCTTCGTAGGGCGTCTCGCGGTCCAGCACATTCAGCACGTCTTCCGAAGTCAGCGGCTCGAAGTACAGCCTGTCGGACGTGTCGAAGTCGGTGGAAACGGTTTCCGGGTTGTTATTCAGGACGATGGCTTCATACCCCGCCTCGCGCAACGCCCAGACGCAGTGTACGGTGCAATAATCGAACTCGATCCCTTGCCCGATGCGGATCGGTCCCGACCCTAAAACGATAACTTTTTTCTTGTCGCTACTCATGCCGCTACATTAAATCAT